>DATFRD010000099.1:0-21094 GCA_035263645.1 Candidatus Dormiibacterota bacterium
GCCGCTGCAGCGGCCCCGGCCACCGGTCTGGATCGGCGGCGGCGGCGAGCAGGTGCTGCGGCTGGTCGCCCGCCACGCGGACGTCTGGACGGCCACGTACCGGGCCGGCGCCGAGACGGCCGAGCGGCTGGCGGAGGCCTGCGCGGCGATCGGCCGCGACCCCGCGGAGATCCGCCACGCGTCGGAGTGCGCGTGGGACGGCGAGAGCGTCGATCAGCTCGTCGAGACCTGCGGCCGGGCGGTGGAGGCCAGCTTCACCGAGCTGGTCATCACGCTGTACCGGCCGTCCGCGGCCCCGGAGATGGCGCACCGGGTGGCGGAGGCCCTGCCCGACCTCCGACGGCTGGGAGCCTGAGCCGGGCCGCCCCCTAGGATCGTGCCACATGGAAACCCTTATGACCGGGATCGCGTTCGGGGAGTCGCCACGCTGGCACGAGGGCCGCCTGTGGTTCTCCGACTGGGGCGCGCAGGAGCTCATCGCCGTCGACCTCGCCGGGAACAGCGAGGTCATCGCCCGCGTGGAGTCGTTCCCGTTTTCCATCGACTGGCTGCCCGACGGGCGGCTCCTCATCGTCCATTCGCGGGATCGGCTCCTGCTGCGCCGGGAGCTGGACGGGACGCTCGTGACCCACGCCGACCTGGGCCGCGTCTCGGACCGCGGCTGGAACGAGATCGTCGTGGACGGCCGGGGCAGCGCCTACGTCAACAGCGTCGGCTTCGACCTCATGGCCGGCGAAGAGCCCCGGTCGGGAATCGTCGCCCTGGCCGGCCCGGACGGCTCGGCTCGACAGGTGGCCGACGCCCTGGCGTTCCCCAACGGCATGGTCGTGACGCCGGACAACTCGACGCTGATCGTCGCCGAGTCGTACGCGTCCAGGCTCACGGCGTTCGACATCGCCGCCGACGGCGGCCTGTCGGACCGCCGGGTATGGGCCGAGCTCGGCGGTGGGGTGCCGGACGGCATCTGCATGGACGCGGAGGGCGCCGTCTGGTACGCCGACGTCCCCAACCGGTGCTGCGTCCGCGTCAGGGAGGGCGGCGAGGCACTGCAGACGATCGAGCTCGACCGCGGCTGCTTCGCGTGCATGCTCGGGGCGGCGGACCGGAGGACGCTGTTCCTGGTCGCGAGGGAATGGCGCGGGCCATCGGGCGCGACCGACGGGGAACGAACGGGCCAGATCCTGACGGCCGGCGCACCGGCACCAGGCGCCGGCTGGCCGCAGGCGTGAGGTCCGGAGGGCCGGGCTACGTCGGGAGCTCGGACTTCGCGTCCACGCCGCGATCCAGGGCGAGGGCGGCCTCGGCGCCCAGGAAGCGGCCCACGTCCTCTGCCTCCGCCTTGAGGCCCGCCAGCACGTCCTCGCCCAGCGCCTCGAAGGGCCGGACCCGGACCGCGAGACGGCCGCCGCTGCGTTCCTGGCGCCACGTCCCGACGACCTCACCTTGCACGACCACGGCCGGGTGGATCCAGCCGCCGCCGGCCTGGACGTGTCGCGCGAACCGGCGCGGCAGCGCCAGGTCCCGGCTGCGGTAGCCGAGGAGGTACGCGTCGAAGGCTCCGAGCAGGCGCACGACCGGCGGCCGCCCGATGACGTCAGGCGGTTCCTCCCCGGGCTCCACCAGCGCCGCCTGGCCGCCGATCGTGACCTCGGCCAGCCCGCGCGCCGCCCGGCCCATGCCCCGCCGGGCCGCCTGCAGCCCCAGGCCCGACCAGCGCGCGAAGTCGTCGACGGTGGCCGGTCCGTGGCCCCGCACGTATCGGCGGGCCAGCTCCGCCAGCGAGCTCTCGGCGTCCAGGTCCGGCGGCCGGCCCACCCAGTCCTCGAGCAGCACGTAGGTCGGCTCGTCGCCCTCGCGCTCGGGCCCCCGGCAGACCAGGCCCCGCATGCCCGCGTAGGCGACCAGGTGCGCGCCGGCCTGGCCCACCGGCTCGACCGCTATGCCGCGGCTCCGCACCTCCCGGACCAGCTCCTGCCGGGTGAGCGGTCCCAGAGCGGCGAGGCGATCGCGGATGACCGGCAGCGCCAGGGCGCAGGTCCGCTCGTCGAGCCCCAGCTGCAGCCTGCGCGCCCGGCCGGCGGCCGCGCAGCCCGGGCCCAGGAGCGCGACCATCCAGCCGGCGTCCTCGGCCGCGACCATGTGCAGGGTGCCCCGCATCAGCCAGGTGCGGACCACCGCTCGCTCGGCGCCGCAGGCCCGGTCCACGTCAGCGGCCACCAGGTCGCAGCTGCGACAGCGCACGGCCAGGCGGGCGGCCCGCGTGTCCTGCGCCTGGAGCGCGCCGACGCCGGCGGCCACCTCCCGGACGGAACCTGGCCGGGGACCCGTCAGCAGCTGGGACCGGAGCCGGCGGATGCGGACCCGGGCGTCGGTCACGGCGTGCCTGGTGCTGGTGTCCATCACGTTCCTGTCGTTCTCCTCCGGGCTGCCGCCCGTCCCGATCGGGCCTGCCCACGATCTTGGCACGCCCTCCGCGCCCGGCGGCCGTCCGCCCTGACTGCACGGGCTCCCGACGCGTTACCCTCGGTCGTCGGTGACCACGATCCACGTCGAGGACTGGCAGGGCGTCTACGGCTCGCCCTACCTGGTGCTCTCGGACGATCCCGGCGCCGCGGACGTGCGGCTGGTCGAGGACGGAGAGCGGCTGGTGCGGCATGGGTCGGAACCCGTGGGCGGCCGGCACCGCAGCCTGGCCTTCGTCGACGGCGTCCGCCGGATCGAGGCGGCGCTGTACCGGTTCGACGAGGAGACCGGCCGGGTGGGCCGGGCCGTGGCCGGCAGCCATGCCTGCGGCGCCGTCCTCGCAGACGGCGACAGCCGGCCGGGGTTCGAACGCGAGCGGGTGCGGCGCCTCGTGATCTGCGGCGGCGACCTGCCGTTCGAGATCCCGGCGGCGCGCGGCGGCTGGGCCTGGGATAGCCGGTCCATCCACGACGATGACCCTGACGCCCTGCGGGCGGAGCTCCAGGTCAGGATGCGCCAGGAGGAGGGCGTCCTGGCCGAGCGCCTGGCCGAAGAGGGCCGGCTGGTCGTCGTGGACGGCCCGCTGACCTACGTGCGCAGTCGCGACCAGCCCGTGATCGGCTACGTGAAGACCCACAGCCGCGCGCTGCTCGACCCCGAGCACCACCGCGAGCTGCCGAGGCTGCGGCCCGGCGAGCGCACCAGCCTGTTCACCCTGGGCCGCGACCGCTACTCCTGCTACCTCAGGCTGGTCCCCACCGGCGGCATCTCGGGGCCGTGGGCGGGGATCGTGCGGCTGGAGGTCCCCCAGTCGGCCGGGCTGCCGGCCGCCGTGCGGGTCGCCGAGGAGGCGGCGGCGATCCTTCCCCGCTACGCCGGGGTCGCTCATCGCGACCCGCGGGCGCCGCAGAACCTCCAGCCCGTCGGAGCGCTCGAGGTCCGGCTGCGCCACCTGCTCGGCGATCCGGGCCTGGCCTACCGTGCCGTCCGCGAGGCTGTCCACCAGCTCGCGACCGCCGGATGATCCCTGGACGCGTCAGGAGCCGCGAGACTACCCTCCCTGGTACCGATGGCAGAGGACCAGTTAGCCGAGGCGCGGCACCTGGGGCTGGTGGACGGTGCCGTCGACGCGACCACGAGGAGGTTCTCGCTGCTCCTCGACGAGCAGGCGGTGGTGCAGCTCGACGACCTCGTCGCCGTGACCCAGGAGCTCCCCGACGGTCGCGTTCTCACGCACTACGGGATCGTGGTCGAGGGCTTCGGCCGCATCGAGGGCGCGAGCCTCGCGACGGACACCCGCCGCATCGCCGGCGACCGGACGATGCCGGGCGAGGAGATCCGCCGCGTGGAGGTCCAGGTGCTGCGCACGGTGCCCGAGCTCTGGCTGCCCCCGAGGCCCGGCTCGGTCGCGGTCGCCGCCCACGGCGTCCACCGCGAGCAGGCCCTCTTTCTCGACCAGATGGAGCGCAGGCTGGCGGTCGGGCTGGACCAGGCAGGGCTGCCCGTCTACGCCGACTTCAGCTTCCTGAACGGGGAGAAGGGCGGCCACCTCTCGATCTCGGGAATCTCCGGGGTGGCCACGAAGACCAGCTATGCGCTGTTCCTGCTCTACATGCTGTTCGAGACCGCCGAGGGCCGGCGGCTCCTCGGCGCCAGCTCGCCCCAGACCCGAGCGCTGGTGTTCAACGTCAAGGGCGAGGACCTCCTCCACCTGGACCGGCCGAACGCCAGGTTCGCAGGCCGGCCCGAGGCGCGCGACCAGTGGCGGGCGCTGGGCGTGCACGACCCGGGCCGGTTCGAGCGGGTCCGCATCTACGTGCCCCGCTCGCCGGCGAGCCGGCCCGGCGTGGTGGTCCCGGACACGAAGACCAGGCCCGCGCGCGAGGTCCTGACCTTCGGCTGGTCGCCGATGGAGTTCATCCGCCAGGGCCTGCTCCGCTTCTGCTTCACCGACGCTTCCGACGCCCGCAACCAGATCTCGTTCGTCGAGCAGCGGGTGCGGGTGCAGCTCGCCCGCTGGGCCTATCCGATGGATGCCGAGCCCGGCTCCGTGGTCCTCGCCCCGCCGCCGGCCGGCACCAGCTTCAACCTCGACCGGGTCCTGCACGAGCGGCGGCCCGCGAAGCGGCAGGGCGAAGGCCGCCCCTTCCGCGACTTCTCCGACCTGGTGGACTTCCTGACAGCGCAGCTGGTTCCGGAGGACGGCGGCCCGCCGGACCCGGGCTGGACGGGCGGCGTCGCCCAGGCCACCACGCTCGCCTTCATCCGCCGGCTGGCCGCGCAGGTGCAGCGCATCGGGCACCTCGTCTCCAGCGAGACCCAGGACGTGCGGCTGGAGGAGCCGCTCACGGTCGTGGACATCCACCCGCTGCACGACGACGCCCAGCGCTTCGTGGTTGGCGCGCTCCTCGACAGGCTGTTCGAGGACAAGCAGGGCCAGGGTCGTGAGCCGCTCCGGTTCGTCGTCCTGGACGAGCTGAACAAGTACGCGCCCAGGGAGGGGACCAGCCCGATCAAGGACCTGCTGGTCGACATCGCGGCGCGCGGCCGCAGCCTGGGAGTCCTGCTGATCGGCGCCCAGCAGTCGGCCGGCGACGTCGAGCCCGCGGTCGTCCGCAACGCGTCCGTCAAGGTGGTGGGCCGCCTGGACGCCGGTGAGTCGCAGGAGTATCGCTTCCTCTCGCCCGAGCTTCGCGAGCGCGCCGCGCGGTTCCTCCCGGGCACCATGGTCCTCGACCAGCCGCTTATCCCCGCCCCGATCCCGATCCGGTTCCCCTTCCCGGCCTTCGCGACCAACGTGGCCGAGGCGACGGCGGCCGACCCGGAGGCCGAGGCCAGCGAGGTCGCGGAGATCTTCCGGAGCCTCTAAGTGCGCGTCCTCCACACGGCGGACTGGCACATCGGCCGGTTCCTGATGGGCCAGCCCCGGAACGAGGACGTCCGGGCCGCGGTCGAGGAGGTCGTCGCCATGGCCAGGGCGGAGCGGCCCGACCTGGTCGTTCACGCGGGCGACGTGTTCGACGGCCTGCGCCCCGCCTACGACGACCTCCGGTGGGGCGTCGACGCGCTGCGGGAGCTCGCTTCCGTGGCACCCACGATCGTCCTCTGCGGCAACCACGACGCCCCGGCGCTCTTCAGCCTCCTGGATCGCCTTTTGGGCCCGGACTCGCGCCTGCGGTTCGTCGCGAAGCCGCTGCCGCCCGACGCCGGCGGCGTCATCGAGGTGCCAGGGCCTCGGGACCAGGTCGTGCGCATCGCACCCATCCCCTTCATCCACGCCAACCGGATCGTCCCGCTCCTGGAGGACCCGGCCACGTGGATGACCAGCTACGCCGACCGCGTTGACCGGGTCCAGCAGGCGCTGGCCGCCGGCCTGACGCGCGGCTACGACCCCGGCCGCCACGTGCTGCTGCTGGCCGCGCACCTCTTCGTCACCGGCGCCCGCTTCTCCACCAGCGAGCGGCCGCTGACGGTGACGGATGTGTATGCCACCCACGCCGAGCGGCTGCCGCAGGTCAGCTACGCCGCGTTCGGACACGTCCACCGCCCTCAGCGCCTGCCGGGCGCCGTCGCGGGCCGCTACGCCGGCAGCGTCGTCCAGCTCGACTTCGGCGAGTTGGACGAGCAGAAGGAGGTCGTGATCGTCGAGGCCGAGCCGGGGCGGCCGGCCAGGGTCGAGACGCGGCCCCTGTCGGCCGGCCGGCCGCTGCGGCGCCTCGAGGGCACGCTGGCCGAGATCCAGGCAGTGGCGCCCACGGTCGGCCGGTCGCTGTGCACCGTGGTGGTCCGCACCGAGTCGGTGATGCCTGACCTCAGCCACCGCCTCGCGGAGCTGCTGCCGGACGCGGTGCTGCTGAACGTCCAGGAGGACAGCGCTGCGACCCGGGTGCGGGTGCTGACCGAGGCCGACGCGGCCGCCGGCCGCGAGCCGACCTTCCCGGAGCTGTTCCGCGAGTTCGTGGGGGTGCGCGGGACCCGCGCCGGCTCCGCCGACCGGGTCATCCGCTACTTCGACGAGCTGCTCGCGGCCGTCGCGCAGGAGGAGCCCGGCCAGCTCCGGGACGTGGACCTTCTCGAGCTGCCGGTGGAGGCCGATTAGGGGGTTGCGTCCACTCCGGCTGACGATGCGCGGCCTTCGCAGCTATCGGGCCGCGTGCACCATCGACTTCCGGGACCGCGGACTGGTCGCGATCGTCGGCGACACCGGGGCCGGCAAGAGCTCGATCCTGGAGGCGATCACCTACGTGCTCTACAACGCGACGACCTGGGACCAGCGCGCCGTGGGCCAGCTGCTCTCCGACGGCGCCCAGAGCATGAGCGTCGAGCTGGAGTTCCAGGCCAGGGACCAGGTCTGGTCGGTCCACCGCGCCCTGCACCGGGCGGCGGGCCGGCCCTCGACGCACCGGCTGCGCTGCCTGAGCGACCCGGCCGCCGGCGAGTACGACGGCGAGGCGGCCGTGAACGCGCAGGTGGAGCGGCTCCTGGGCATGAGCTACCGGGCCTACCTGGCCGCCGTGGTCCTGCCCCAGGGACGCTTCCAGACGCTCCTGCAGGAGACGCCGGCACGGCGCACGGGCATCCTCGAGGGCATCTTCCGGCTCACCGACCTGCGCGGCGTGCAGGCGGCCGCGCGCGACCTGGGCGGCCGCGCCGGCGTCGCGATCGGGATGCTGGTGACCCGGCGCGAGGCCCTGCTGCCCGACCCCGCCGGCACGGCGAGGACGCTGGCAGCGGAGCTCGAATCGCTGCGCGGGCGCGAGTCGGCGCTGGTGGCCCTCCAGGCCGAGGCGGCCAGGACCCGGGAGGTGGTGCTCGAGACGACGCGGCGGGCGGACGCGCTCCGCGGGCACGCCAGCCTGGTGGCCGGTCCCGACGGACCGGTCGCGCCGCGCCTGGCGGACCTGGTCCCTTTGGCCGCGGCCGTCCGGGCCGAGCTGGCCGACGGGACGGCGCGGGAGGAGGAAGCCCGGCGGCGAGAGAAGGCTGCGGCGGACGCGGCCGCCGCAGCTGCCGAGGTGGGGGAGAGCGTCGAGCACCTCGTGGCGGCGGCGGAGCTCCTGGCGGGCGTGCGGCGGACCCTGGCCGACCTGGAGGCCGACCTCCACTCGGCCGAGCACGAGCAGGCTCAGCTGGACGCCGCTGCGGCCGCCCTGACAGAGGCTGAGGCGGCCCTGCCGGACCTGGAGGCGAGGTCGCTGGCGGCACGGCAGGCGGCCGGCGACGCGACCGGCGAGCTGGAGCGCCAGCGCGAGCTCGGGTTGCGGGTTCGGGAGGCGCTGCGGTCGGCGCGGGAGGCGAGCGACGCACGGGACGTCGCGGCAGCACAGGAGCGGCAGCGCCGGCAGGCGCTGCCCGCGCTGGAGGAGGAGGTCGCCGGCTGCGGGCGTGCGGCGCGGGAGGCCGAGCGCGAGCTCCACGACCGGAGGCGTGAGCTCGAGGAGGCTCAGCGCCGGGACGCGGCTGCGCACGCGGCCGAGGGCCTCCGCTCCGGCGACCCGTGCCCGGTCTGCGGGCGCCCGCTCACGGAGGCGTTCGAGCCACCCCCGGCCGGCGCCCTCGGGCCACTGCAGCAGGCGTTGGGGGACGCCGACGCCGAGCTGGGCCGGCGCCGGGCCGCCGAGACGGCGGCAGTGAGCCGGCTGGACGAGGGGGAGCGACGCCTCGCCGAGGCCGTGAGCCGCCACGAGGCTGCAGAGCAGGTGGCTCGGGAGCGGCTGGGCGCGCTCCGCCTCGTGGCACCCGCCGCGGACCTGGGGGCCGGCGACCGGGCCCTGCTCGGGCCGATCGACGAGCGCGGACGGGAGCTTGCCGCCATCGCGGATGGCCTCGCGCAGGCGGCCGAGCAGGCTCGGGACCGGCTGCGCGACGTCAGGGCCGGCGTGGAGGCCGCGAGGGGCGAGCACGAGCGGCGCACGACTCGCCTGGAGGGGGAGCGCTCGCGCATCCGGGAGCAGAGAGCCCGGACCGCCGAGCGGCTGCGGGCGCTGCCGCGCGGGCTGGCGGCGCCGGAGGCGGCCCGCGCCGCCGATCTGGACGACGTGATCGCCGCTGCAGGAAGCCGGCTCGATGCGGCGACGAGGCAGCGGCAGGAGCTGGACGGCCTGCGAGCCGAAGTCGCCCGGTTGGCCACGGTGCGAGCAGGGCTGCAGCGCCGGCTCCAGGACCAGGTCGAGAGCCCGCGAGGCCTGGCCATGCGCCGCGCCCTGGAGCTGCGGCTGCGCGTCGACGACGGCCTCCGGGCGCTGGGGCGCGCCGCCGTGGAGGCCGCGCCGACCGGGGCCGCGATCGAGGTGGAGGTCAGCTGGGCGATGGAGCTGGACCGGCAGGCGGCCGAGCTGCTGCGCCACCTGGAGGACGCGATCGGCGCCGGTGAGCGAGCGGCGGCAGCGGCGACGGCCGAGCTGGAGCGCCGGTTGACGGAGTCCGGGCTGGCGAACGCCGAGGGCCTCGAAGAGGAGCTGCGAGGGGTGAGCCGGCAGATCGGCAGGGTGCAGAGCGCGATGGAGGCGGCGGAGGTCCAGATACCCCGGGCGGCCGATCTCGATAGTCGGATCGCTTCCGGCGTCGAGGTCCGGGACTCGCTCCTGGAGCTGGCGCGGCTCGTCGGGGACTCGCAGTTCGTCGGGCACGTGATCGAGCGCCTGCAGCGGCAGCTGCTCATCGTGGCGTCGCAGATCCTGGGCTCGATGAGCGGCGGCGCCTACGGCTTCGCCGCGAACTTCGAGATCGTGGATCGCCTTACGAACCAGCCGAGGCCGACGCGGACGCTGTCCGGCGGAGAGACGTTCCTGGCCAGCCTGGCGCTCGCCCTGGCGCTGGTCGAGATCGCCGCCCGCTCGGGGACCCAGCTCGACGCGCTGTTCCTGGACGAGGGCTTCGGCTCGCTCGACGCGAGCGCGCTGGACGACGCGCTGTCCGCGCTCGAGCTCCAGGCCAGCGCGGGCCGGCTGGTTGCGGTGGTCAGCCACGTGCGGGCGGTGGCGGAACGCATCGAGACCGTGCTGGAGGTCACGAGGACCGCGGCCGGCAGCCAGGCCGAGTGGCGGGGCGCGACCGAGCGCGAGCTGATGCTCGCCGAGGAGCTGGAGAGCAGGCTGCTCGCGTAGGCTGGCCGGCGCGTCCCCGTCCAGGGGCCCGGTCGCGGGCCGAAGCGCCGGAGGCCACCCGAGTTGCAGGACGAGTGGCAGGTTCGCTCGTCCGTAGGATGGTCCCGTTCACAAGCCACGGTGAAGGGGGGATGTCGGAATGACCTCGCTGAGATCGCGCGTGCATGCGCGCCTCGTGACGTTCGCGGTAGCCATTCTCGCGGTAGCCGGCGCCTGTTCGAGCTCGTCCGGACAGACGTCCGCGCCTCCCGTCCGGCAGGCGGTGGGCTCCGAGGCGATGGTCCGGGGGCCGATCGCGCCCGCCGCGCAGCCCGGGGATCCTTCGCACGACTACGTCTTCTACGCGACGCCGATGGACCTGAAGAAGGTCGGCTACGTGGAGCAGGAGTACTTCGTCTCCGGCACCGCCACGCGGTTCCCGTCGAATCCGGCGAACCCGATGACGAACTCGGCTCCGATGGGCACGATGCCGTACACCACCCGGATCGTGGTCCGCAGGCCGGCCGACCCGAGCCGGTTCACCGGCGTGGTGGTGGTGGACTGGCAGAACGTGACGGCCGGGCACGACATCGACACCGAGTGGTCGGGCAGCGGCGACTTCTTCGTCCGCAGCGGCTGGGCCTGGGTGGGCGCCTCCGTGCAGCGCGTGGGAGTCAACGGCGCTGCTCCTGGTCCCACGGCCGGTCTCGGCCTGAAGCAGTGGGGCCCGACGCGATACGCGCCGCTCGACCTGTCGGCCGGGGGCACGGTCAATGACGACTCGCAGTCGTTCGACGTGTTCTCCCAGATCGGCGCACTGGCCAGGCATGCCGGCCCGGGCGTCGATCCCTTCAAGGGGATGAACGTGCGGCATGTCTACGCGGCCGGCGTCTCGCAGTCGGCGCGGTTCCTGGTTCTCTACTACAACACCGTCCAGCAGCAGGCGAAGGTCTACGACGGCCTCCTCGTCGGGCTGGGCGGGCCCCGGGTGCGCACCGACGTGGCGACGAAGATGCTCCGGGTCAACACCGAGACCGACGTGTGGCGCGGGCAGGGCGACCCTGCCATCCGCATCGGCGACACGTCGTACGTGCACGAATGGGAGATCGCCGGCGGCTCGCACGTGCCGGCCGCCGCGGTGTCGACGACGGCAGGCGACCCCCGGGCGAATCTGGGGTGGATCCAGGAGCGTGAATTCGGGCAGGCGCAGGCGTTGAGCTGCGTGAATCCGGGCCCGAGCGACGTCGAGGACTGGGCGGTCTTCCACTCCGCGTACTCGGCGCTGGACCGCTGGGTCAGCGGCGGCCAGGCGCCGCCGAAGGCGACGCCCATCCAGGTCAGCGGCCCGAACCCGGCGCCGGCCGGGACGTGGAGCATCGTTCGCGACGCCGGCGGCCTGGCAGTCGGCGGCATCCGCCTGCCCAAGGTGGCGGTGCCCGTGGCGCTGAACAATGGCGAGAACGCGCCGGCCTCGCTCTCGAACCCGCTCAACGGGTTCTGCGTCCTCTACGGCACGCACCGTTCGTACGACGCGGCCAAGCTGGCGTCCCTCTACGGCTCGCACGCCGCGTTTGTCTCCAGGGTGACGCAGACGGTGGACACCCTGGAGAAGCAGGGATTCCTCCTTCGGGCCGACGGCGACGCGCTGCTCCAGTCGGCGCGGTCATCGGACGCCGGCATCTAGCGGCAGGATCTGGGCGGGATGCCGGGCGGCGAGACCCGCCGCTCGGCGTCAAGAGGGTGCCCGCCTGACAGGCGGGCACCCCCGTGCGTCACCGTGTCAGCTCACATCAGCTGCAGCCGGTCGTGGAGCCGCAGTTGAGGCACTTGTAGCAGGAGCCGTTGCGGACCGTGATTGCGCCGCAGTCCGCGCAGGACGGCGCGTCCGCGTTCACCACGAACGTCAGCTTCTGCGTAGCCATCGTGCCGTTGGCGTGTTTCCTCGGCTGCGCCTTTGGCGTGGGTTCCGGCTCCGATTTCGGCGCCAGGGTCGGCTCTGGCGCGGGCGGCTGGTCGAGCGTCGCCGCTGGGGGCTGCCGGCGCACGATGCCGACCGCCTCCTGGTCCGCCGCGTCCAGGAACCGGCTGGCCAGCCACCGGAAGATGTAGTCGATGATCGATTTGGCGATCGGGATCTCCGGGTTCTTGGTGAAGCCGCTCGGCTCGAAGCGCACGTGGCTGAACTTGTTCACCATCATCCGCAGGGGAACCCCGTACTGGAGTGCCATCGACGTCTGGAGCGCGAACGCGTCCATCAGGCCCGAGATGGTGGAGCCCTCCTTGGCCATGGTCAGGAAGATCTCTCCCGGCGTTCCGTCGTCGTACAGGCCCACCGTCACATAGCCCTCGTGGCCCTGCACGTCGAACTTGTGCGTCAGTGAGTGCCGCTCGTCGGGCAGGCGCCGCCGCACCGGCCGCGGCTCCTGCGCCGCTTCGGAGGGCTGGGCCTCTCGCTCTTCCTCCAGCGAGGTGGCCAGCGGCTGCGACCGCTTGCAGCCGTCCCGGTAGATCGCGATGCACTTGAGGCCCAGCCGCCACGACTCGAGGTAGGTGTCGGCGATGTCCTCCACGGTCGCCTCGTGCGGCATGTTCACCGTCTTGGACTGCGAGCCGGAGATGAACGGCTGCACCGCGGCCATCATGCGGACGTGGCCCATCGGCGCGATGGACCGCGTTCCCTTCACCGGCTTGAACGCGCAGTCGAACACGTCGAGGTGCTGATCCTGCAGGTGGGGAGCGCCCTCGATCGTGTCGTGCTCGTCGATGTACGCGACGATCTCGCGTGTCTGGGAGTCGTCGTAGCCCAGCCCGCGCAGGGCGTGCGGGACCGTGGAGTTGACGATCTTCAGCAGGCCACCGCCCACCAGCTTCTTGTACTTGACCAGCGCGAGGTCGGGCTCGATGCCCGTGGTGTCGCAGTCCATCATCAGGCCGATCGTGCCCGTCGGCGCCAGCACCGTGGCCTGGGCGTTGCGATACCCGTGCCGCTCGCCCAGCGCGACCGCCTCGTCCCACGTCGACCGGGCGGCGCGGAGCATGTCGTCCGACCTGCCGTCGAGGTCCAGCCGGTGGGCATGGGCACGGTGCTTGCGCATCACGCGGAGCATCGGCTCGCGGTTGCGCTCGAACTCCTCGAACGGGCCCAGCATCTCGGCCATCCGCGCCGACTGGCCAAAGGCACGGCCCGTCATGATGGCCGTGATCGCGCCGGCCAGCCGCCGACCCTGGTCGGAGTCGTAGGCCAGGCCCATGGACATGAGCAGCGCGCCCAGGTTGGCGTAGCCGAGGCCGAGGGGCCGGAGCCGCTCGGAGTTGGCCGCGATCGCAGACGCGGGGTAGGAGGCATTGGAGACGAGGATCTCCTGCGCCGTGAAGCACACGTCGATCGCCCGCTGGAACCGCTCCGCGTCGAACCGGCCGTCCGCGGCCTGGTACCTGAGCAGGTTGAGCGAGAGCAGGTTGCACGCGGTGTCGTCCAGGAACACGAACTCGGAGCACGGATTGGTGGCGTTGATGCGGCCGGTGTTCGGCACGCAGTTCCAGTCCTGGATCGTGGTGTCGAACTGCACCCCGGGGTCGCCGCAGATCCAGGCGGCGTCCGCCATCGCCCGCCAGACGTCCCGCGCGTGGTACGTCTGCAGCGGCCGGCCGTCGATCACGGCCCTGACCTCCCACTCGGAGTCGCGCTCGACCGCGCGCATGAACTCGTCCGTGGCGCGGACCGAATGGTTCGCGTTCTGGAACTGGACCGAGTCGTAGGCGCCGCCGGGGACGTTGAAGCCGGCGTCGTAGCCCGCCTCGATCAGCGCCCAGGCCTTCTTCTCCTCGTCGGCCTTGCAGCTGATGAAGTCGAGGATGTCCGGATGGTCCGCGTTGAGGATGACCATCTTGGCGGCCCGCCGGGTCGTGCCGCCCGACTTGATCGAGCCGGCGAAGCTGTCGTAGCCGCGCATGAAGGACACCGGACCGGACGCCGTGCCGCCGCCCGCCAGCGGCTCCCGCGACGACCGCAGGACCGAGAGGTTCGTGCCCGTCCCCGACCCGAACTTGAACAGCATCCCCTCGGTCTTGGCGAGCTCGAGGATCGACTCCATCGTGTCCTCGACCGCGTTGATGAAGCAGGCGGAGGCCTGCTGCGCCCGGCCCGGGACGCCGATGTTGAACCACACGGGGCTGTTGAAGGCGGCGTGCTGCGTCACCAGCAGCCAGCGCAGCTCCTCCTCCCAGTTGGCCGCGTCTTCCTCGGTCGCGAAGTAGCCTCCCTCCCGGCCCCAGCGTCCGATGGTGCCCACGACCCGGTCGACCAGCTGGCGGACGCTGTGCTCGCGGTCGGGGCTGCCCAGGTGACCCCGGAAGTACTTCTGGGCGACCACGTTCGTGGCCAGCTGCGACCAGGATTCGGGAACCTCGACGTCCTCCTGCTCGAAGATGACCGCGCCCTTCTCGCTGGTGATCCGGGCGGTCCGGCGCTCCCACGCGACCAGGTCGTACGCACGGCTGCCGGGCGGCGTGAAGTAGCGCCCGAAGGTCAGCCCTGCCGCTCGGGGGGCCTCCTGGATCTCGTTTTGATCGCCGGCAACTGGGACGTCGGCTGCGTGTCTGGCCATCGGTGCGAGAGCCTCCTGTGTGCGATTGGACCCCGGCGGGAACGGGGCCCACTGGCCCCGGAGGGGACGAATGAGGCCCCAGAGCATGCCCGCCACAGATGCCCCAGGGCCTCCCTCGATGACGGTCTCAGTGTACAACGGCGGGGACGGCCAGGTCAAGCTCCAACCACAACATATTTGGCTCCCTCTGCTGCTCAGGCCCAAGATGTGGGCCAGGCACTGTGCAAAGCCTGGGGACGAGGTGTGCGAACACGGCGCCAGTCCTGTGGTCAGCCTGGGGAATTCGGGCGGCGGCCGACGTCCCGTGGCACGTCCTCCGCCTCGTCCGCCGGGGCGGGCGGACGCCAGTCCTCGACGGCCCGGCACAGGTCGGCGACGAGGTGGTCCAGACGCTCGACGATCGCCCGGCGCCGCGCAGCGCTGGCCTGCGCCTCCGCCTCCGTTCGGCCCGCGGGGAGGCCGTGCCGGAGGCCGGGGTCGGCGGTGTCCCACACCGCCTCCCGCAGCTCCTCGATGAAGTCCAGCTGGTTCTCCGCCCGCTCGAGCGTTGCGGGACAGCGATGGGCCAGCTCCAGGTTGCGCCGGAGCGCGCGCACCCCCCAGGCGTTCGCGGAGCCGGTCAGCGCCACCAGCGTGCCGACGAGGTCGCGCAGCTCGGCGGCGACGGCGGCCATCTCCGGCGGCGGCACCGGCGTTGGAGAGGTCGGGGGCGCCACCGTACGGCCCGCCGGCAGCGCCGGCGAGGACCGGGCGCGGCGTCTGTTCGCTCCGGCTCCGCTCACGCCGCCCAGTGTCCGCGCTCACCGCGGACGCGACATGGACAATCGGCCTGCCAGGGGTGCGTGCCGTCGCCATGGCTCAGCAGGCCGACCGCTCGGATGTGCCGAGTCGCAGCGGGTCCTCCGCGGCCGCCCGACCGTCTGCCAGGTCGCCGGCACCGCCCTCTGCCTGGATGCCGAGGACGGAGGTGCGGATTCGGGCCGACACCCGCTTGCCGTCCTGGTAGGCGGTGCTCAGCATCGTGATGGCCCGCTGCACCCGGTTCTCGAGGGCGATGTCCAGCGCGTCCAGCTGGCGCTCGACCTCGATCAGGCAGGCCTGCAGGTTGTCCAGGTCGACTCCCCGCGCGAACTGGAGGTGGAGCTGGTGCACGAGCAGGAGGTAGGGCAGGGCCAGCGAGTACGCGACGATCATCACGCGCCGCCGGTGAGCCTCGGCGAACGCCGAGCGACACACCGCGTAGGCTGCGTCCGGGACGGCCGCCAGCGCGAAGGGGGCGGTCGTGGCGGGGTCGATGTACTGGCTGACCTCGCGAACCCGCCGCTCGACCTCCTTCTCGACGGCCGCCGCCAGCTGCACTCGGCGGGCCGGCGGCGTCTCCGGCCGGCCCAGCTCCTCGAGGAGGGCGCTCGACGTCCATTTGGAGTCGATCGCCAGCAGCTTGCCCCCCGGCAGCTGCAGCCCGAACTCGACCACCCTGCCCCCGACCCACACGTTGCGGCGGACCATGTCCGGGGGCAGGTGGCGGAACGATTCATCGAGGATGTTCTCTCCCGCGGCGCCGCGGGCCGGGCTGCCGGCGATCACCGCCTCCAGCCGGCGCAGGCTCTGGCGTGCGTCCTCCTCCAGCTGCTGGCGCGCAACGAAGACGGCGCGCATGCCCTCCAGCAGCGCCTGGGTCTGGCCCAGCCGGTCGCGGAGGTCGGAGGCAGCCGTCTCCTGGGCGTGGCCGCCCAGCGCGACCTGGGCGCGCAGCTGCCCCAGCTCGGCTGCCTGCGCGTGCGTTCGCCTGCCGAGGTCGGTCACCGTCACGACCAGAACGACCAGTCCCAGCAGGACGCATACCATCAGCAGTGCGAACAGCAGTTCGAGGGACGACATGTAGGCAGTGTAGGAGGGGTGGCGGTGGCGAGGCAACGCTTAACATTGAGGTCCGTGGAGCCGCCGATTCCGGACCGCATCCCGCTGGAGGAGGTCTACATGCGTATGGCGGAGGAGCTGGCCAAGCGCTCCACCTGCGCCAGGAGCCAGGTGGGGAGCGTGATCGCGACCGGCGACCTCACGCAGGTCCTGGGCATCGGCTACAACGGCAACGCCAGGGGCCTGCCCAACGCCTGCGACGGGCCCGAGCCGGGTCGCTGCGGCTGCCTCCACTCCGAGGCGAATGCGCTCATCAAGGCGGGGGCCCAGGTGGACGGCAAGGTGATGTTCGTCACCACGTCCCCCTGCGTCATGTGCGCCAAGATGATCGTCAACTCCAACGTGCGGCGGGTCTACTACCGGACCACCTACCGGGACCAGGCGGGGCTGGAGGTGCTCCGGCGGGCCGGCGTCGAGGCCTGCCCGTACGACCGCTGGCGCGACCTCTGGCGCTAGACGAACCCCCCTCCGGCCCCCGGCGGGGCCACCTCCCCGGCGAGGGGGGAGGGGCACTCGTGATGACCTCTCAGGCGCTGCTGGGAGGGCGGCCCCCTCCGGCCCCCGGCGGGGCCATCTCCCCGGCGAGGGGGGAGGGGCTTTTTTTCGTCAGCCACGCCACGCGGACGGCCGGCTCCGCGGGCCGCTCCTGGACGAGCTCGCCGTCAGGCTCGAACCCCGCGCCGGCGAGCACGTCCCGCAGGCGGCGCCGGTCCGGGTCCGGCGGGTGGGGGTCGCCCCAGCGCAGGAGCAGCCGGCCGCCGGGCTCCAGGAACTCCGAGAGGAGCCGGCCGAGCCAGCGTCCGCGCAGCCGGTCGGGCACCAGCTCCGGCAGCGCGTGCACGAAGTCGAACCGCCGCGGCGGCGTCCAGTCCCAGGCGTTGCCGACCCAGATGCGGTCCGACCACAGTGGCAGCCGGCGGCGGGCCAGCCGAACCAGCGCCTCCGAGATGTCCAGGCCGTACGGCTGGAGCTCCCTGCCCCGGTCGTGCAGCGCCCACTCGACCATGGACTCCATCAGCATGCCGTTGGCGCAGCCCAGGTCCAGGAAGGTGCCGTCGCGGTGGATCGCGCCGGCCGTGAAGCGCCGGGCCAGCTCCCACCCCGCCGCGCCGCCTGACTTGCCAGATTGGGCGTACGGGTCGGACTGGGACAGGTACGCGTGCTCGAGCAGCAGGCGGTTGTCGCGAAAGAACGCCTCATCGCTCAGCCGCGGCCGCTCGGCGGCCGCCATCAGGCCGAGCTCGGCCTGCTCGGGCCTGCCATCCGCTGTGAGCAGGCTGGCAGCCTCGTCCGGGGCGACGAGCAACACCTCGGCGACGTCCTCCGCTCCTGGCAGGCTGAGGGGCTCGCCGTCCACCCAGGCCTCTGACCAGGCCACGACGCGCCTGGCCTCGGGGTGGGGGAGATGCTCGCGGTAGCGCTGGGGTTGGCGGCAGAGGAACATGCCGAAGGGATGCAGGTCGCGCAGCCTCAGGCCCGCCTCCTCACGCGCTTCGCGCAGCGCGGTGCTCACCCAGTGCTCGCCGGGCTCGAGCGTCCCCCCGGGGAAGGTGAGGTGGCCGCTCCGCAGCCTGACGAGGACCACCCGCTGGCGCGAGAACGGGACCAGGAGCACGTTCGAGACCAGCTCGTCGAGCTCCTCGACGTAGGGGATGAAGCGCCACTCGACGGGTCCCCACGCCCACACCCCGCCCGCGGCGAGGACGGGGTACTGGCTAGCGTCCGTCACCGGAGCTGGCCGGCGGCCTGGCGTCGTCCAGGACGTCGAACCCACCACCCGGCCGCGGCCGGATCTGCGGCACCACCGGCGGGGTCTCCCGGCGGCGCCGCAGCCGCGCGATCAGCCGGCCGGGGTCGGGCTCGGACGCCACCGACTCGAGCACTCGCCGGGTGGCGTGCACCAGCGACGGCCCGCCCGGTTCCAGCGCCTCCCCGGGGGAGATCCAGAGCCAGTCGTCGACCTCGCCCGCCTGGGGATGGATCGTCTGGCCGGCCGGCCGCCGGGCGAGGTAGAAGCGCGTGTCGAAGCGGCGCCGGACCGGCTCTGGCGTCACCCAGCGGGCGAGGAACGTCAGCCGGTCCAGCGCCACCGTCAGGCCCACCTCGCTCAGCGCCGCGACCCAGCCGCTGCCATCGGCCAGGAGCGTCCGGAGGCGCACGCATTCCCGGTCTCGGGCGAACCGGCCGTTCGGCCGCCGGGCGAGCAGGACGCCGACCTCCTCGAACAGCTCGCGGATGCCAGCGGCTCGTGCCGGGTCGGCGAACTCCGCGTCCTCCGTGTGGTGGGAGCCGCCGGGGAAGACGTACGCGCCCGGCGCGAAGTCGGCGCCCCCCGGCCTGCGCATCATGAGCAGCCGCCAGGGCCGCACCGCCTGGTCGACCAGGAGGACCGTCGAGGCCGGGCGCGGCGTCACCGGCCTGCCGTCGCCGAGCGCGCCGGCGAGACCGGTTGGGACCTGTGGGCGCTGCGTCACCGCCCCGCAGTGTATAGGGACCCGGACCGCGGGCGACGATGCGCTCCGAGCCGCGCTCGGCCGGCCGCCATGGCCGCACCTCTAGGATTGGGTCGTGGAGTTCGGCCTGGCGGGCGTGACGGCGCTGGTCAGCGGTGCCACCAGGGGTATCGGGCTGGCCATCGCCAGGGCGCTGGCCGAGGAGGGGGCGTGCGTGGCGGTGGCCGCTCGCACCGCCGACGACGTCCGGCGGGTCGCCCGCGAGCTGGGCGGCGTCGCGGTAGTGGCCGACCTGACGACCGAGGAGGGCTGCCGGGCTGCTGTGGCGGCCGCCGGGGAGCCCGCGATCCTGGTCAACAACCTGGGCCTCCGCGCCGGCACGAGCTGGTCCGACACCGGCGTGGGCGAGATGGAACGGGCCATGGCGGGCAACCTCTATCCCGCCGTCAGGCTGAGCCTGCTGGCGCTGCCCGCGATGCGGCGCGCCGGCTGGGGCCGCATCGTGGTGGTGTCGTCGCTGTTCGGCCGGGAGGCCGGAGGCGCCCCCGCGTACAACGCTGCCAAAGCTGCGGAGATCAGCTTCGTCACGTCGCTGGCCCGCGACGTCGCCGCCGACGGCGTCACCGTCAACTGCGTGGCCCCCGGCTCCATCCTCTTCGAGGGCGGCTCGTGGCACCGGCGCCAGCAGGCCGACCCCGAGGGCATCGCCGAGTTCGTGCGGCGCGAGCTGCCGCTGGGCCGGTTCGGCAGCACGGCCGAGGTCGCCGCGGCGGTCGCCTTCCTGTGCTCCCGGCCGGCCAGCCTGGTCAACGGGGCCTGCCTGGCGGTCGACGGCGCCCAGTCGCGCAGCAACATCTGATCACGATGATCCCGGTCTGACCGGCACGTCCAGGGGGAGCCCGCATGAACCCGTTCACCACCCGGCCCGAGCTGCGAGGCACGTTCGGCATGGTCGCCACCACGCACTGGCTGGCCAGCGCCGCCGGGATGTCCGTGCTGGAGCGGGGCGGCAACGCGTTCGACGCCGCCGTCGCGGCCGGGTTCACGCTGCAGGTGGTCGAGCCGCACCTGAACGGCCCGGGCGGCGACATGCCGGCGGTCCTCTACAGCGCCGAGCGCGACCGCGTCCAGGTCGTCTGCGGCCAGGGTCCTGCCCCCGCCGCCGCCACCATCGAGGCGATGCGGTCGCTCGGGCTGGACATGGTCCCGGGCAACGGCCTGCTCGCGCCCTGCGTGCCGGGGGCCTTCGGCGGCTGGCTGCTCATGCTCCGCGAGCTCGGCACCTGGCGGCTGCGTGACGTGCTGGAGCACGCGATCTCCTGCACGGAACACGGGTTCCCGGTGCTGCCCCGCATCGCCCAGGCCATCGGCGGCGTCGAGCGGCTGTTCCGCGAGGAATGGACCGAGTCGGCGACGATCTGGCTGGAGGGAGGTGGCGTCCCGGCGCCCGGCGCCCGGCTGCGAAACCCGATGCTGGCCGCCACCTACCGCCGCCTCGTCGCCGAGGCGGAGGCCGCCGGCGGCGGCCGCGAGGCCGAGATCGAGGCCGGTCGCCAGGCATGGTACGAGGGCTTCGTCGCCGACGCGATCGACCGCTACCTGCGCACAGGCGAGGCGCTGGACGTGACCGGCGAGCGCCACGCGGGGCTGCTGCGCGGGGACGACCTGGCCGGCTGGCTGGCCAGCCTGGAGGAGCCGGTCACGTTCGATTACGGCGACTGGCGGGTGTGCAAGACGGGGCCCTGGGGCCAGGGCCCGGTGTTCCTGCAGCAGCTGGCGCTGCTGCGCGGGTTCGACCTGCGCGCGATGGGTCCCGGCAGCGCGGACTTCGTCCACACCGTCACCGAGTGCGCCAAGCTGGCCTTCGCCGACCGCGAGGCCTGGTACGGGGACCCGGCGTTCGTCCCCGACCTCACCGCCGAGCTGCTGCAGCCGGCCTACAGCGACGAGCGCCGGCGCCTGGTGGGCGATACGGCCTCCCGCGACCTGCGCCCCGGCGCTCCCGGCGGGCGCTCACCCCATGTGCCCCATGGGGGCCGGCTCCCCGAGCACGCGGCCCTGGGGAGCATCGGCGACCCCACGCTGGGGCCCCGGGGAGCGGTCGGCGGAGACACCTGCCACGTCGATGTCGCCGACCGCTGGGGGAACCTCGTCTCCGCCACCCCCAGCGGGGGCTGGCTGCACAGCTCGCCGGCCGTGCCGGGCCTGGGCTTCTGCCTGGGCACGCGGGCCCAGATCTTCAACCTGGAGCCGGGCCACCCCAACGCGCTGGCGCCGGGGAAGCGACCGCGCACGACGCTCAGCCCCAGCCTCGCGCTCCGCGACGGCCGCCCCGCCCTGGCGTTCGGGACTCCCGGAGCCGACCAGCAGGACCAGTGGTCGCTGACGTTCTTCGTGACCGTGGCCAACGGCGACGGCGACCTCCAGCGCGCCATCGACGCCCCCATGTTCCACACCGACCACTTCCCGCGCTCCTTCTATCCGCACCACGCGCTGCCGGGCAGCCTCTTCGTCGAGGGCCGCATGCCGCCCGCGGTCGTGGGCGAGCTGCGCCGGCGCGGCCACG
>DATFRD010000100.1:0-34901 GCA_035263645.1 Candidatus Dormiibacterota bacterium
TCGTGCCGACACCGAACGTCCAGGGCTCCATCTTCAACGAGCTCCGGGCGGTCGCCGCGGTCAGCAGCTCCGACGTGTGGGCGGTCGGTTCGGCATCGACGACGAACAACAACCTCGCCGTGATCGAGCACTGGGACGGGACGCAGTGGAGCATGGTTCCGACGCCCCCCCTGCCGACCCAGAGCTCCGGTCGGTCGTTGAACGCCGTCGCAGTCGTCTCGGCCAGCGACGTCTGGGCCGTGGGCAGCTCGGTCGAACCGCTCGTGACCGGTTCGACCGAGCACGCACTCCTCATGCACTGGGACGGCCAGGCCTGGACCCTGACTGCTGCACCGGCCGAGACGAGCTCCTGGAGCTCGAGCACGCGTACCGGCGTGGCGGCGGTGTCCTCCTCCGATGTCTGGGCTGTCGGCGACTTCTTCGCCTTCCACTGGGACGGAAGCGCCTGGAGCGTCTCAGCAGGTTCCACGGGGAAGGCCGTGACCGCGGCCGACGCCACGGACGTGTGGGCGGTGGGAACCGCGACCTTCTGCGACAACGAAGGGGGCGGCTGCGTGTCCAGCCCGACCGCCCTGCGTTGGAACGGCAGCCAGTGGTTGTCCACTTCCCCTGTGGGTCAGGGGGGCTTCGCCGCCGCGGGCGCGATCAACGCAGCCGACGTCTGGGCCGTCGGCGGCGGTCAGGCTCAGAACTGGAACGGCTCGGCCTGGACCGTCGTCCCGACTGCGAGCGTGAGTGGTGCCACCACGGTGGCCCTGCAGAGCGTGACGGGCAGTTCGGCGCACGATGTGTGGGCGGTCGGGTACTCCCAGGGCCCCGGCCTGGTCGTCCGTACCCTGATCGAGCACTTCACGGGCTAGCCAGGCAACTGGGTCATCCGCCGGCAACCATCCGCCGGCGGATGACCCCCGCCTGAGGACAGTGCCGACCGGCAGCGCACCCACGGATCCCGATCAGTCGGTCCCGTTGCCTGCGCAGGTGAACACCCGTGTTCCGACCAGCGCCAAGTCGGCCCGCGCAGCGCGGTTGCGGCACCTCGTGCTTGTAGCCGCGCTCCATCTAGGCAGTCAGTTCCCGCCCGTCGGGTTCGTGAACTGTTCCCGCGCGGGGTTGATTTCGAATTCGAGTGGGCCCGCTGGGCTTCGAACCCAGGACCAGCCGATTATGAGTCGGCCGCTCTGACCAGACTGAGCTACGGGCCCGCTCCGGCGTCCCGATGTTAGTCCAGCCTGCAGGGCGGCCGGCCTCCCTGCCCGGCGGCCGGCGAAGGCGCCCGCCCCGCGCGCCTTGACGGACCGCCCGGCCGGGACTATGGTTCAGTGTCAGATGTCAGACATCCTGCAACTGCCCGAGCTGACCGCTCGCGTGGGGAGTCCGCCGCTGCCCGAGCTCGTGGCCTCGTCGCTGAGGGAGGCGGTCGTCAAGGGACGGCTGAGGCCCGGTCAGCGCCTTCCCAGCGAGCCGGGGCTGGCCGGGCAGCTGGGGGTCAGCAGGGCCACCCTGCGGCAGGCGCTGAGCATCCTCGAGCGGGACGGCCTGCTGGTCCGCCAGCATGGACTCGGCACCTTCGTATCCGCCGTTCCCCCAGGCCTCCTGCGCGGCGGCCTGGCCGAGCTGACCAGCACCACCGAGCTGATTCGGAGCCAGGGGTACGAGCCGGGTGCCGTGGGCCTTCGGCTGCGGCGGCGGACGGTCGGCCGCTCCATCTTCGAGCCCTTCGGGCTGGGCCCCGCGGATGAGTTCCTGCACATCTCACGCACCCGGACGGCGAACGGCCGGCCGGTCATCCACTGCGAGGAGTTCCTGCCGGCCGGCCTGCTGCCGGCGGAGCTGGTGCCCACCGGGACGGAGGCCAGTGGGTGGTCGCTGTACCAGTCGCTCGCCGCCGCCGGGGTCACGCCCGCGCTCGCCAACTGCGTGGTGGTGCCGATTGTCGCCGAGGAGGAGATCGCGACACGCCTGCAGCTCGAGCCGGGACACCCGCTGCTGCTGCTGAAGCAGTGGCACTACGCCCAGGGCGGGCAGCCGGTCCTGTACTGCGAGAACTGGCACCACAGCGCCCTGCTGGAGTTCCAGATCGTTCGGAGGGCCTGACGGACAGGCGGAAAGGGAAGGCGGAAGGGATAGAAGGAGGGGCGGCCAGGGAGAGAGAACAGCGAGGTCTGTGCCCGATACGGCGGCTCCCGGGCGGGCCGTCTCGCGGGCATGCAGCCAGCCGGGCGACCGGCGGCGAGGGTCGCCGGCGGCCGCCGTTCGAGGAGGTGGGATAGCGGAATGCAGTCCAAGCTGCTGGAGACCCTGCTGGGACAGGGTCCCCTGCACCCGGTGTTCGTCGGTCTGGCGCTGCTGGGCCTGGTCGTGGCGGTCGGCATCTGGGTCATGGAGTTCTCGGGCTGGACGATCTCGCCCCGTGGCTTCGTGCGGAACAACCTGCGCTGGGATGCGACGGGCATCGCCCTCATCGCCATATGCGCGGCGATCTACATCGCCGGGCGCCCCATCCAGGTGCAGTTCATCCCGGGCATCGGCGGCTTCAACCCCTCGCTCTCGATTGCGCAGACGTTCGCGGTGCTGTTCGGGCTCTACGGCGCCATCGGCGTGACGTTCTCGATGCCGATCGGCGACGCGATCTCGGGGGCCCTCACCCTCGGCTCCGTGGCGGGCTTCCTGTCGCACACGTTCATCACGTGGATCCCGTACAAGCTGGCCGGTCCGGTCGACCTCGGGAACTGGCGCTTCTGGGCCCGGTTCTACGCCTTCGGCATCATCCTGGCGTCGGTGATCCACGCCATCGTGATCCCGGGCTGGCTCGACTTCGCGCACGTGGTGCCGCCGGCGGTCGCCTGGGGCGGCGTGACCGTGGCCATCCTGATCAACCAGGGCCTGCTCCCGGCCATACTCTCGCCGATCTTCCTCGGCATCCTCTACCCGATCGTCAAGGCCCGCGGGCTGTACTGGCGCGACCGCTACGCCGCGGGAGAGCCCAAGCCGGCGGCGGCCGGATAGGCGGCCGGCGGGCACTGGTGCCGGCATGAGCCTGCGATGAAGCCGGACGCCGGGCCGGGCCCGCGGCTGGAGGGCGGTAGTCGCGGGGAGGGCCCCTCGGCTCTCCCTGCGCCCGTCATCCGGGCGCGCGGGCTCACCTACCGCTACCCGACCGGCGAGCGGGACGTCCTGCAGGGGATCGACCTCGACGTGGCGCCCGGCGAGTTCCTGGGCGTCACGGGCCCGTCGGGCGCCGGCAAGTCGACGCTCTGCCTGTGCCTGAAGGGCCTCATCCCGCACTCGTTCGCGGGCACGCTGGGGGGGTCGGTGATCGTGAACGGCCTCGATACCTCGGCCACAGGCCCGGCTCAGCTGGCCGAGAACGTAGCCATGGTCTTCCAGGACCCCGAGTCCCAGATCATCGGCCTGACGGTGGCCGAGGACCTGGCCTTCGGCCCGGAGAACCTGACCCAGCCGCCGGACGAGATCCGGGCGCGAATCCCGAAGCTGCTGGAGACGGTCGGACTGGCCGGGTTCGAGGCCCGCGAGACGTACAGCCTCTCCGGCGGCCAGAAGCAGCGGGTGGCGATCGCCGCCGCCCTGATGCTCGAGCCGAGCATCCTGATCCTGGACGAGCCCACCTCGGAGCTCGACCCGGTGGGGAAGGGCGAGGTCTTCCGGACCGTGAGGCGGCTCCGCGAGGAGGCGAAGGTGACGGTCGTCATGGTCGAGCACGAGATCGAGCAGCTAGCAGAGGTGGCGGACCGAATCATCGTCGTCGACGGCGGCCGGATAGTGGCGGACGCGCCGCCCCGCGAGCTGTTTCGGGACGCCGATCTCTTCCACCGCACCCAGGGCGAGCGGCTGCCCCAGGTCGCCGAGCTGCTGCTGGCGCTGGAACGCGAGGGGCTGGTCACCCCGGCCGACTTCACCCCTCGCGAGGACGAGGCCGTCGCGGTGCTCTCGCGGCTGCTGGAACGGAGGCCGCGGTGAGCGCCGGCGACCCGCTGATCGAGGTCGAGGCGGTCAGCTACGCCTATCCGGAGGCGGCGGAGCCGGCCCTGCGAGACGTGTCGCTCCGGGTCATGCCCGGCGAGTTCCTGGCGCTCGTGGGCCAGAACGGCGCCGGCAAGACCACGCTGGCCAAGCACTTCAACGGGCTGATCCTGCCGGCCCGGGGCAGCGTCAGGGTGGCGGGCCAGGACACCCGGGCGGTCGCCACACGCCGCCTGGCCGGGATCGTCGGCTACTGCTACCAGAACCCCGACCACCAGATCTTCTCGCGGACGCTGCGGAGGGAGGTCGCGTTCGGGCCGACGAACCTCGGGCTGCCCGCGGACCAGGTGGCCCGCAACGTGGAGGAGGCGCTGCGCCTGGTCGGCCTGCTGGAGAAGGCCGACGACTACCCGTTCCTGCTCGGCCGCGGAGAGCGCCAGCGGCTGGCGGTCGCCTCGATCCTGGCCATGGGATCCCGCATCCTAGTCGTCGACGAGCCGACAACCGGGCTCGATCTCCAGGGCGTGCGCGGCATCATGACGCTGCTGGAGCGCTGGAACCGGGAGCTCGGGCGCACGATCGTGGTCATCACCCACGACATCAACGTGGTCGCCCAGTACGTGCCCCGGACGGTGGTGATGGCCGAGGGGCGGGTGGTCGCCGACGGCCCCACCCGCCAGGCGCTGACGGACTGGGCGGCGCTGGAGATGGCGGACGTAAAGCCGCCCCAGGTCACCCGCGTGGCCCGGCGGCTGGCCAGATACGGCATCCCGCCCGACGTGATGACGGTCGACGAGCTGGCCGCCGCGATCCGGGCCCGTCTGCAGTCGGTCAGCGTGAGCGCCCGCCGGGAGGAGGCCTGACAATGCCGGTCGGCTACAGCATCTACCAGGACCGCCCCTCGCCCGTGCACACGCGGCTCGACCCGCGAACCAAGCTCGCCTGCATGGTGACCGTGTTCGCGCTGGCGCTGGCGTTCAACCACCCCCTGGTGCTGGGAGCGCTGATGGCCGCGGTGCTCGTCGTCGGCATCTGGTCACAGCTGGCGATCCGCAGCTTCGCGCCGTTCCTGGCCAGCGCGGCCTGGTTCATCGTGCTCGGCATCCTGATCTGGCCCTTCTACATCCAGCAGGGCGCCACCGTGCTCCACGTGGGCGGCGTCCGATTCACCAGCAGCGGCGTCCTGTTCGGGCTGGCCATGGGCCTGCGGGTGGGGCTCATGGTGACCGCTGCGGGCGTGTGGATGATGACGACGTCGCCCCAGAAGATGACGCTCGGCCTCATGCGTATGGGCCTGCCCTACAAGGCGGGCATGGCCATGTCGACGGCGATCCGGTTCGTGCCCCTGATCAACGGCGAGCGGCTGACCATCATGGAGGCGCAGCGGGCGCGGGGTCTGGACCTGACGCGCGGCAACCCGCTGTCGCGCGCGGTGCGGTACGTGGCCGTCATCGGTCCGATGCTCGTGCGAGCCCTGGACATCGCCCAGGCGCTGGCCATCGCAATGGACGCCAGGGCCTTCGGCGTGCGCAACGCCCGGACCAGCATCATCGAGATCGGGATCGGGCCGGTCGACCGGCTGGTCCTGGCCGGCTGCGCGGTGGCCGTCGCCGTCGCACTGGCGCTGCGATTCCTGGGCATCGGCCTGATTGCCCGGAACTACCTCTGAAGCGGCTAGGAGAGCACATGAGAGTCGATCGGAACGTCGAGCTCAAGTGGGAGAACATGCGCCGCGGCATCGAGGCCCAGGTCGCCTGGCTTGGCGCCGGCGCTGCGACTCTCCACGACCTGGCCGGCGCCCGTCTCGGCGGCGACCCGCCGCCCCGTGTGTACCTTGTCGGCTGCGGCGACTCCCACTACTGCGGCCTGGCCACCCGGCTCGCGTTCGAGCGCTGGTCGGGCGTGCCGACGGAAGCGCTCGAGTCGCTGGAGTTCTCACGCTACGTCGTCGACCACGCCCCGGAGGGGGCATGGGTCGTCTGCGTCTCCAACTCGGGCCGGGTCACCCGCACCGTCGAGGCCGCCATCTTCGCCCGCGAGCGCGGCCTGGTCCCCGTTGCGCTCACGTTCGACGGCGAGAGCCGGCTGGCTCAGAACGCCGCCGTGACCCTGCCCTTCGGCTACGAGGACGTCGGCTTCGGCCCCGGCACGCTGTCCTACATGGCCTCGCTCTCGGGCCTGTACGCCATCGCCCTCCACCTGGCCACCATGACGGGACGGGCCGATGGGGCCGCTGCCGCCCGGCGCCGGGAGGTCCTGGCCGGGCAGGCCCAGGCAGTCGCCGCGGCGATCGCCGGCTGCGACCCGATCGCCGCGGAGCTGGGGCGGGCGACCGGGGCCGACGCACCGGTCCACATCATCGGGGCCGGCCCCAACTACGGCACGGCGCTCTTCGGGATGGCCAAGCTGATCGAGGCCGCCGCCACCCCCGCGGTCGGCCAGGAGCTCGAGGAGTGGGCCCACGAGCAGTACTTCTGCACGGGGCCGGGGACGCTCACGATGGTCCTGGCCCCGCCCGGCGCCGCGCTCGACCGGGCCCGCGAGCAGCTGCAGGCGGTGCGCGATGTCGGCGGCACCGCCGTCGCCATCTGCGCCGAGGACGACGCGGAGACGCGGGCGCTGGCCGACCACGTTCTGCCCGTCCCCAGGAGCGATGCGGAGGAGCTATCCCCGATCACCTGCTGCGTGCCGCTCCAGCTCTTCGCCTACCACCACGCGGTCGACAAGGGCCGGACGATGCTCGGCTTCGACGACCGGCGGCGCATGGAGGTGAACTTCCGGCAGATCTTCGGCAGCCAGATCCCGGTCGAGCGGGGCGGCTGACCTGGCGGCGCCCGGAGCACCGTGACCCGCTACCTGGTGTTCGGCCACCTCACGATCGACGACACCGTCATGCCCGACGGGCGCACCGCGCTGGGCTCGGCGGGCGGCAACGTGCTCTACGCGGCGATCGGGGCGCTTCTGTGGACCGGCGAGGTGGCCATGGTCTCCCGGCTGGGCCGCGGCTACCCGGCCGAGCTCCTGGAGCTGATGGCCGGGGCCGGCCTGCGGACCGACGGGCTGGTCCCGACGCACCATTCCCGGATCCGTCAGTGGCAGCTGTACGACGTGGAGGGCGGCCGGACCTACGTGCCGCTGGCCTCGGCCGGGACGTACGAGGACCTCGCGCCCCGCTCACGCGAGATCCCCCCGCACCTGGCCGAGGGGCTGCGCGGCTGCCACGTAGCGCCGATGCGCCTCGACATCCAGGGTGAGCTGGTCGAGTGGGCGCGGGCGCGAGGGGCGGTGGTCACGGTCGATCCCCACTATGACTCCGTGGCCGGCCAGGCGGACGCCTGGCGAGCCCTCCTGCCCATGGTCGACGTCTTCCTGCCCAGCCGCGAGGAGGCCCAGGTCCTGCTCGGCGACTGGCCCGGCGCCGAGGCGGCGGCCCGGGCGCTGACCCGGTGGGGGGCCGCGATCGTGTGCGTCAAGTCGGGAGCCGACGGCGTCTGCATCCACCGTGCGGGAGAGCCGGCCTCCCTTCTGGTCCCTTCCGCGGTCCGCAGCCCGGTCGACACGACCGGCTGCGGGGACGCGTTCTGCGGCGGCATGCTGGCGGGCTGGCTCGAGTCCGGGAACCTGCTCGAGGGCGGCCTGCGAGGCTCGGTGTCGGCCTCGTTCGTCGCCGAGGGGTTCGGCGCGGCGTCGGCGCTGCAGGCCGACCGGGGGCAGGCGCGCCGGCGCCTCGAGGAGCTGACCCCTGCCACGACCTGACCTCGAACCGGACTGGTTCCGCCGGCGCTCCCTGATCGGCGTCGTCGGCCTGCCGCCTCTGCCGGGCTCGCCCGGCTGGGGGGGCGGCGGCCTGGCGCACCTCCGGGACCGGGCCCTGCGGGACGGGGAGGCCTACGCGCGCGCCGGCTTCGACGCCCTCATGCTGCAGAACGTCGGCGACCTGCCCGTCCCGGAGCGGGTGGGGCCGGAGACGGTGGCCTGGATGACCGCGATCGGCGGCGCGCTGGCGGCCGCGGTGGAGCTCCCGCTCGGGGTGTCCGTGCTGAAGAACGACGGCCCCGCCGCGCTGGCCGTGGCCCAGGCGATCGGCGCCCGGTTCGTCCGGGTCAAGGTCTGGGTCGGGGCCATGGTGGGCGCCGAGGGGCTGGTCCAGGGCTGCGCCAGGGAGGTCCTCGAGTACCGCCGCCGGATCGACGCCGAGCACGTCGCCGTGTGGGCGGACGTGCACGATCGCACCGGCGTCCCGCTGGTCCCGATGCCGCTGGAGCAGGCCGCCCGTGAGGCGGTGTCGTTCGGACGGGCGGAGGCGCTCGTGGTCACCGGCGGCGACCCGGACGAGACGCTGGACTGGGCCGGGCGGGTGAGGCGGGCGGTGCCGGGCACGCCCGTCGTCGTGGGCGGCGGCGCCCGGCCCGACAACGTGGAGGCGATGCTGGCGCAGTCCGATGCGGTCATCGTGGCTACCTCGGCCAAGGTCGGCGGCCAGCTCCACAACCCGGTCGACCCGGTCGCCGCTGCGGCGCTCGTCGAGGGGGCGCGGCGGGCGCGCGAGGCGCCCGTAGGGAGGTCGGGATGAACTTCGAGGGCAGGGTGGCGGCGGTCACCGGCGGCGCCACCGGGATCGGAGCCGCGACGGCCCGGGCGCTGGCCGAGGTGGGGGCGCGGGTGCTGGTCGCGGACCTCTCGGTGGAGGCTGGCCGGACGCTGGCGGCGGAGGTGGGCGGCGAGTTCGTCCAGGTCGACGTCAGCCACGCCGCCGACGCGGAGCGGCTGGCGACCGCCGCGGTCGAGCGGCTGGGACGCCTGGACGTGCTGGTCAACAACGCCGGCGTGGTCCTCGCGAAGTCCACGACCGAGACCACCGAAGAGGAGTGGGACCGGGTGCTCGACGTCAACCTGAAGGGCACCTGGCTGTGCTCGCGGGCGGCGATCCCCAGGCTGGCGGCGGGCGGCGGGGGAGCGATCGTGAACGTGGCCTCCAACGCGGGCCTGGTCGGCTTCCCCAACGCCGCCGCCTACTGCGCGTCCAAGGGCGGCGTGGCTCAGCTCACGAAAGCGATGGCGCTCGACTGCGCGCCGCTGGGCATCCGGGTCAACGCCGTCTGCCCAGGCCATACGCGGACGTCGATGGCGGAGAGCTTCGTCGCCTCCCAGCCGGATCCCGACGCCTTCCTGCGCGACTTCGTCGAACGCCAGCACCCGATCGGCCGGATGGCCGAGCCCGAGGAGGTGGCCAGGTGCATCAGGTTCCTCGCCAGCGACGAGGCCTCGTTCGTCACCGGAGCGGTGATCGCCACCGACGGCGGGTTCACCGCCCGGTGAGGCGAGGGCGGCGCGGGTGATCGTCAGGGAGCTTGACGGCCAATGGGTGCTGATCGAGCAGGCGGAGCACGCCCGGCAGGCCGGCCGCCTGGCCGAGGCCTGGGCGGCCGGGCCCCTGTCCGCCAGCCTGGTGACGGCGACCCGCCTGCACGACATCGGCTGGACGACCCAGGATGCCGCGCCCCGAATCAGTCCCGTGACGGGTGGGCCGCTCAACTTCACCGAGGTGCGCGACGACCGTCACGCGGACTTCTACGCGGCCGGCATCTCCGAGGTCGCCGAGGCCGACCCGTACGCGGGCTACCTCGTCAGCCTGCACGCCACCGGCATCTACGCCGGCCGCTTCGGCTGGAACGGTCTCCAGCTGATCGCCTGGGACGCGCTGGGGCCGCGGGGCTGGCGGTTCCTGGACGAGCAGGAGGCGGTGCGGCGAACGCTCGCGGAGCGGATCGCCGCCATGGCGCCCGGCTCCGGGGCGGGCCTGGAGTTCGAGCGCGTCTGGCGCGACTACATGCTGCTGCAGACCTTCGACTACCTCTCGCTGCTGTGCTGCCTCGGGCTGGCGTCGGCCGGGTGCGGGCCGGTCCCGGCGGCGCCGCACACATGGGGGCGGCTGCACGTCACGCGGCTCGGCCCCTGGGCGGTGGCGCTCGCCCCCTTCCCGTTCGCCGGCGAGCGGCTGGAGCTGCCGGTGACCTGCCGCCGGCTCGAGGCGCAGCGCTTCCGCGACGACGCCGACCTGGGGCGGGCGCTCGCCGCCGCCCAGCCGTTCGCCCAGCCGCTGGCCTACGTACGTGCGGCCTCCGGTGGGGCCGCGGCCGGCTGAGCGATCGTGCGGCTGCGCGAGCGGGTGGCGCTGGTGACGGGCAGCAGCTCAGGCATCGGACGCGCGGTCGCCGTGCTCTTCGCCGAGGAGGGCGCCGACCTGGTCCTGTGCGACCTCCGGACGGAGTCGCGCCTACCCGAGGAGACCCCGCCCACGGACGCCCTGGTGCGGGCCACAGGGCACCGCGGGCGCTTCGTCGAGTGCGACGTGGCGCACGAGGAGGCGGTGGCGGCCGCCTTCGACGTGGTCCGACGGGAGTTCGGGCGGCTGGACGTCCTCGTCAACTGCGCCGGCGTCTTCCGCCGGGCCGGGGTGGAGGACGTGTCGCTGGACGAGTGGCGGGACGTCCTCGACGTCAACCTGACCGGCTGCTTCCTGACCATCCGGGCCGCGGTCCCGCTGCTCCGGGCGGCGGGCGGCGGCAGCATCGTGAACGTCTCCTCCATCCACGGCATCGTGGGCACCGGCGCCGCCGCCACCTACTGCGCGTCCAAGGGCGCGATCGAGAACCTGTCCCGGCAGGTCGCCGTCGACCACGCCCGGATCGGGATCCGCTGCAACACGATCGCGCCGGGCACGATCGAGACGGCCATGTCGAAGCCGTTCCGGGAGACGCCGGAGATCATGAGCGAGTACCAGCGCCGCACCCTCCTGCCCCGGCTGGGCAGGCCGCGCGACGTCGCCTACGCGGCGCTCTACCTGGCGTCGGACGAGTCGAGCTTCGTCACCGGGCACAGCCTGGTGGTCGACGGGGGCTGGACGTGCTGGTGAGCAGGGCCTGAGCCGCGTCCAGCAGCGGGGTCAGCGGTTGAAGATGTTCTTGACTGCCTCCGTCGCCTGACCCAGCTTCCCCGGCGCCTCGCCGGCAGCCTCCTGACCGGGCTCTGCCTCATCGCCCGCAGCGGTCTCCCCGCCGCCCACGAACCTGTCGATCATGCTGCTCGCGGGCTCCGGAAGGCGCCCCTTCAGCATCCCGACCACCGTGTCGACGGCCTGCTGCGCCTGCTCGTCCGTCAGTCCCGTGCGGTCTGCGACGGTTCGAACGATGTCGTCCATGGGCCCCACCCTAGTCGGTGGCCACAGGCCGGAAAAACCTGCGCGCGCCAGAGCCGGCCATCTGTCGGATGTCGTGTACGCTGCCGCCGTGCTGGACGCGGTGAAGAGCGCTGCCGTCATCGCGCTCGCCCTGGCCGCCGCCCCGGCCGCCGACAACGCGTTCGCCCCGATCCCGGCCGCCCGCCCGGTCCAGGTGCTGGAGTCCGTGCGGGTCGAGGGCACGGCCCCTGCGCTGCCCTGGCCAGACGGCGCCCAGGCCGCCGTCGGCGCCGCCGGGCTCGGGGTCCTCGCGGCAACCCAGGCCGCCCGACCACTCCCTACTGCCAGCGTGGCGAAGGTCATGACGGCGCTGATCACCCTGGAGCAGCGGCCGCTCCAGGTGGGCGAGCAGGGGCCCGTCATCACGGTCACCGCCCAGAACGTTCAGGACTACCGGGACCAGGTCTCGCGGGGAGGCTCCGTGGTCCCGGTGGTGGCTGGCGAGCAGCTCACCGAGTACCAGGCTCTTCAGGCGCTGCTGCTGCCGTCCGCGAACAACGTGGCGCTGCTGCTGGCCCGCTGGATCTCCGGTTCGGTGGCCACGTTCGTGCAGACCATGAACACACGCGCCCGCCAGCTGGGCATGACCCAGACCACGTTCACGGACCCCAGCGGGCTCGACCCGGCCACGGTGAGCGTGCCGGCTGACCTGGTGCGGCTCGGCGAGCAGGCGATGACCAACCCGGTGCTCGGCGAGGTCGTGGACCAGCCGGAGGCGGTCATCCCGGTCGCCGGCCGCATCCCGAACGTGAACCAGGCGCTGGGCCAGCACGGGATCGTCGGCGTCAAGACCGGCAACAGCGACGAGGCTCGCGCCGTGTACCTCGCCGCGGCCACGTATCTGCCGGCCGGCGGTCAGCCCATCCTGACCTATGCCGTGGTCCAGGGCCTCGCCACGCTGAGCGACTGCTTCGCGGCCGCAGAGCGGCTGCTCGACGTCGTGAGGGGCGCGCTCCGGGTGGAGACCGTGGTGGGCCGCGGCCAGCTGCTGGGCAGGTACGTCACCCCCTGGCGCGGTGAGTCCGACATCGTGGCCGGGGCCGACCTCCGGACGCTTGTCTGGCCGGGCACGGCCGTGGCGGCCGAGCTGCGGGCGCCGGCGCTCCGCGTCCCGGTCCGGCCCAGGGCGGCGGCCGGCGTCCTCCAGGTGTCGATCGCAGGCCGGGCTGCCACGGTGCCGGCCGCCCTGGCGCGCGGTCTCGCTCAGCCCGGCCTCCTCTGGCTCGTCACCCGGAACGCATCGCTTTCTACACTTCCCGCGATGGAGCTGCTCACCTGGCTCAGCCTGTCGCTGGCGGTCGCGGCCGTCCTGCTGGCCCTGGCCGCGCTGCAGCACGGCCGTCTGGACGGCCCGAACGTGAGGCTGGCGCTGGTGGCCCCGCCGCCCGGCGAGGGCTGGTCCGTGTCCGAGACCACGCCGCCCGAGCTCCGCGGCACGTGCGTCGGCCTCCTCACCAACACCGGCTCGCACGCCGGCGCGGCCTGGGCGGTCCGCGCCAGAGTGGCCGACACCTCTGGCCTCGGTTGGGGGGCCGCCGTCGTGGTCGGCGGCGACCGCCGGGCGGGGCCGGAGACCGGACGGACGGGGCCCGACGTCGTCCACGTCGAGCCGAGGTCGACCATCGGCCTGCTCGTGCACGTCCGGCTGCCGCTCGGGGGCGGGAGCGTGGAGCCGGTGCTGGCGGCGCTCCGGCGCTCGCCGGGCGGCATCGTGGTGTCAATGGCCTGCGGAGCCACGCGGTGGCCGCGCGGCCGCCCGGGCCGGCGCGCGGCCACCGCGCTGATCAGCCAGGGCGACGTGGTGTCGACCATCGAGCGGTGGGCGGCTGGCCAGGCGCGTGGCCCCGAGCGAGGGGTGGGCGCGCAGCGTGGGCCTGCGGCCGCGCCCGAGCCACGGCCCGGGCCCGAGCGGCGGCCGCCGTCCGAGCCGCGGCCTGTGCCCGGGGGGCGGCCGGTGCCCGAGCCGCGGCCTATGCCCGAGCGGCGGCCGGCGCCCGAGCAGCGGCCGGCTGCCGGGAGCCGGCCGGACGGTGGCAGGACCGACGCCGCCGGACCGCCGCCTCAGCGGGAGGGCGCCCCCCCACCCACCGGAGAGAGGCCGGAGTCGGGACGGGGCAGGGCGGGCGAGACCCCGGCGCGTCGCCCGGGTCAGGAGTAAGTGACCCCGCCGACCCTGATCCAGCCCGGCTCCGGACAGCCGGACGAGGTGCGCGCGTGCAGGCAGTGGACGCCGACCCGACCCGGGTCGATGTAGAGCTGGCCGTGGACCGCGATCGAATCGCCCCTGTGCACGGGCGGGGTGTTGCCGAGCGTCGTGTTGTAGTCGAGCTCGACCGTGTCGCCCAGCGGGTCGCGCACGTCGAAGCGGTCGTGGCCGCCCGAGTACGCGGGGTCGCTGACGACCGTCCCCGTGAAGGTCACCTCAGCCCCGGAGCGGCCAGCCCTGATGTCGGCGCGCAGGCCAGCGGCGTCCGGCTGCGCCGCCTGCACCTGGAGCCACACGTCCGCCGCGCCGAGGGCGAGCAGGGGGACGATCGCCAGCAGGCCCAACCGGGCCGGGATCGAGCGCCTGCGCCACCAGGCGACAATCCCCTGGCGGCGCCCCGGCGGCCGGCCACTGGGGGCGCGCGAAGTCCGGTCCTGCCCCGCTGTCGCGCTCACCGACGGCCGGGCGTGGCGCCGGCGGGGTCGTGTCCTGCTCATGGAGCTCTACGTCCAATGATGAACGGCGGGGAGGCCGGTGGGCTGCCGCCTGTACGATGCACACGCTGTACTCGGCCGGGGCGTGGGCGCCGGTCGCGGGGCGATGACAGGATGGAGCGGACCGTGGTCGATCCCGTGGTGGTGCGGCTACACCCTGACGAGTGGGAGCTGTTCCGAGCGCTGCGCGAGCGGGCGCTGTCCGACGCCCCCCATGCGTTCGGCTCCACGCTCCAGCGCGAACGGGGGCTGTCCGAGGAACAGTGGCGCTCGCGGCTGGCCAGGGGGCCGCTGTTCGTCGCCCGGCTGGGCGAGGCGGCCATCGGCATGGCCGGCGGCGTGCCGGGCGTCGAACCGCTCGGCGCCGAGCTGGTCTCCATGTGGGTGGAGCCCGCGTGGCGGGGAGCCGGAATCGGCGACCGGCTGGTCCGCGCGGTCCTGGGCTGGGCGCGCGACGACGGGTGCCGGGAGGCCCGCCTGTGGGTGTCCGACGGGAACGTGCCGGCGGAGCGGCTGTACGCCCGACACGGCTTCGTCCCCACCGGCGAACGCCAGCCAGTACGCCCCGATGACCCCACCCGGATGGAGCACGCCATGACCGTCCGGCTGCGGTGATCCTCCGGTCAGCGCTGTTCGCTCGACGGACGCAGGTCCAGGGCGCAGGAGTTCATGCAGTAGCGCTGGCCGGTGGGCCGCGGGCCATCGTCGAACACGTGGCCCAGGTGCGATCCGCAGCGCCTGCACCGTACCTCCGTCCGGCGCATGAAGAAGCTGCGATCCTCGATAAGCTCGACGTTCTCGCGGTTCAGCGGCTCCCAGAAGCTCGGCCAGCCCGTGCCGGAGTCGAACTTGGTGTCCGAGCTGAACAGCTCCGCGCCGCAGGCGGCGCAGTGGTAGGTTCCGTCCTCGTGGGTGTCCCAGTAGCGACCGGAAAACGCGCGCTCGGTGCCGTGCTCCCGGAGGACGTGGTACTGCTCCGGGGTGAGCTGCTCGCGCCACTCCCGTTCGGTCTTCTGGATCTGGGTGCTCATGCCACCATTGAACCGCGACCGGCAGCCTCGAATGCCAGGATCTGATCCCGCGCCCCCTTCGACCGCCGCGACCGGAGCGCCGCTGCCCATCTTCGACGGCCACAACGACGTCCTCCTCTCGGTCTATGGATACGAGGGTCGCGCCCCTCGCAGCTTCTTCCAGCGCGGAGACCAGGGTCACCTCGACCTGCCGCGGGCTCGCGAGGGTGGATTCGCCGGCGGCTTCTTCGCCGTGTGGGTGCCGCCCGACCCGGCGGCCGGCCGTCCGGAGCTGCGCCCGGCGCCCGAAGAAGACAGCGCGGAGGCGGCGCTGCCGCCGCCGGTCGGCCAGCCGTTCGCGCTCCGGATGGCCATGGCGCTCACCGGGACACTGTTTCGGCTGGAGGCGGAGTCCGGCGGCGAGCTCAGGGTCGTCCGTGACGTCGCCGAGCTCCGGACCTGTCTCGAGACCGGCACCCTGGCCGCGGTCCTGCACTACGAGGGCGCCGAGGCCATCGACCCGCAGCTCAATACGCTCGAGGTCCTGTACCGCGCCGGTCTGCGCTCGATCGGCCTGGTCTGGAGCCGGCCCAACGCGTTCGCCGAGGGGGTGCCGTTCCGCTTCCCGTCGTCCCCGGACACCGGGCCCGGGCTCACCGCGGCTGGCCGGGAGCTCGTCCGGGCCTGCAATCGCCTGGGGATCATGGTCGACCTGTCGCACCTCAACGAGCGCGGCTTCTGGGACGTGGCGGAGGTGACCACCGCGCCCCTGGTGGCCACTCACTCCAACGCACACGCGCTGACCCCGACACCGCGGAACCTGCTCGACACGCAGCTCGACGCGATCCAGCGGTCGGGCGGCGTCGTCGGCGTCAACTTCGCCGTGAGCTTCGCCAGGGAGGATGGCCGGCGGGACACGGACACCCCGATCGACGCGCTCGTCCGCCACTTCGACTACCTGAGCGACCGCATGGGCGTGGAGCACGTGGCGTTCGGCTCGGACTTCGACGGCACGGGCATTCCCGACGACCTGCATGACGCGGCCGGGCTGCCCAGGCTCGTCGAGGCGCTGCGGCACGCCGGATTCGACGACGCCGCGCTGCGCATGCTGGCCCACGAGAACTGGCTGCGCGTGCTCGAGAGGACCTGGAGGGCCCCGGCCGCGACCACGGAATCCGGGCTTACACTGTGATCGCGGTGGGGTGGCGTCCCTGAAGGTCGAAGAGGCGTTCTCCTGGGCGCTGCAGGATCCCAGTTGGCGGGCGAAGATCGCGATCCAGGGGCTGATCCTGCTCATCCCGGTCGTCGGCGTGATCGCCCTCCTGGGCTGGATGCTGGCCAACCTGGAGAACGTGCGGGAGGGGAGGTACGAGCTGGCCCGCAACGGCCTCTACCTGGTCGACGGGGTCGAGATGTTCGCCGTGTGCTTGATCTACTTCGTGGTGCTCGGGATCCCGTACGCCGTGCTCACGACGATCGCCGCCAACGTGCCACCGAACCCCAGGATCTACCTGCTGGCGGAGGCGGCCAACCTGGCCGGCCTGCTCGCGCTCGGCTGGCTCATGCCGGCGATGATCGTGGCCACGGACCGGGAGGGCTTCCTGGTCGGGGTGGGCCCGCTCCGCCTGCTCCGGGAGAGCTCGGCCCACCTGCTTCGGACCAGCGTGGCCGCCGTGCTGATGGTGGCCGCGTTCCTGCTCGGCCTGGCCGGGCTCTTCATCTGCCTGGTAGGCGCACTGGTCACGCTGCCCTACGCCGCCACCGTGCTCGCCGCGATCGCCGCCTGGTGGGAGCGCCCGGGGCTGCCGCGGGCGCCTGTGCCCGCGGACCGCCCGGTGTCGCTCGGCCCCTCCGCGGCGCCGGTCGGTCCGGCGCGGTCCTCGGCACTGGGCCGGCTGCCACCCGTGGCGCCGCCGCCCCCGTCGCTGCTGCGGCCGGGCTGGCTCCCTGAGGGGCCCGAGGCCGATCCGGCGCCACCAGTCCAGCCCGGCTGAACGCTGCTGCTACCGTCCGATCGCGATCGGGACGGGCACCGGCTGGCGGGCGCGGAGCTCGATCCTGACCACCTGGCCGTCGTCGTAGCGCCGGGTCCAGCCGCCGCCGTCCAGCGTGTCGTCGGCTGCCACCCGACGCCCGCCGATCTCGAACTGGCACCGCTCGCGCCGCCCGTCCGTGGCCACCTCGCACGAGCCGACCATTGGCGCGCCGTGAAGCGTCGTGGAGCCCGCCGCCCGCCGGCCGGCCACGACGATCGCGCCCTCCGGCCCCGCGTACACTCCGGCGCCCCGCGGCGGAAGCGTGACGCCGGCCACATGGTACCCGGAGCGGTCGACGGCCACTGCCACCGTCGGCGGCAGTGCGCCGAGCAGGCCACCGGCCGCCGTGGCGACCAGCCCGATCAGCACGCGCACGGCTCCACCGCGGCCCGCGAGCCTGGGCACGCGGCGCAGCCTGCGCACGGGGTGCGGACTGCCGACGGGAAGCGGCAGTCGCTGCACCCTAGATGATTGATTCCGAATTGCCGACGGATCTTCGGCGCCCATGCACCCCATCTCGCGGCCCTGCTTCTGCGGTCCTCGCTCGCCTATTAACGAATAGGCTCGCTCCGGTCCTCGGCGCAGGCCCACGATCCGGGGCCCCTGGCCACCGAATCTCTCGCCGCCAATCGGAATCAATCATCTAAACGCGCCGGATCCGAGCGTTCTCTACGTAGCCGCCGAGCTCCGGGGACAGCCAGACGGTCAGCGCCCAGTCGTGCATCGGCAGCTGGTGCCGGCGCTGGGAACGGTCCAGGACACTGGAGCGGTTGCCGAACGTCAGCTCGGCCATGAGCCGGCCGCTCGAGTCGGTACCGCGTTCCTGGAAGGAGCCCGACTCGCCCAGCTCCGGCTCCAGCGTCGACCCGCTGGCGAAGAACGGCTCCAGCGCGCGTCCCCAGCTCTGCAGGAGCGCCGGGTTGACATAGCGGGCGAGCCGCTGCCGCGGGTCGGGGACCTCCCGCAGGGCCGAGAGTGTGTACTCGTCGACGTCCTCCGGTATCGGCCGCCGGACGGCCGCCAGCCAGCAGCAGAGGTCATACAGCAGACAGAAGCAGATGCCGCGCATGGCCTCCGGTCCGAGCGGCCCCGATGCCGCCCCCTCCACCACCGGTGGGCGCGCAGGCCGCCTGGCCCAGGGTGAGTCCGAGTGGATGTCGCTCACGGCCGGGTACCGTTCCGGCTGGCAGCCGCCTCGACGACGCGGGTGGCGAGCGCCAGGTAGGCCTGGCGCAGATCGTTGCCCACCTCGGTGATGGCGACGCGCTGGATGAGCGCCAGGGTGGCCCGATCGTCGTCGGGCACCTCGACCATCGCAGACACCGAGCCGCGGATGCGGTCCAGCATCCCGCGCACCTGCGGGGCGTCCCGGATCTGCCGGATCCGCGGCACGATGTAGGAGACCACGATCGGCTTGCCCTGGACGCTGTCGGCGTCGAGGTACTCGATCGCACCGAGCAGCGCGGTCGGGTCTGCCGTCGTGGGCAGGACGAGCACGTCGGCCTCGCCAACCCAGGCGGCCGCCACAGCAGCCTCTGCGGACGTGAACGCCGGCAGACGGTTGGGCAGGTCGACGACCACGGCTGCGTGCCGCGCCCTGAGGAAGCCAGCCACCCGCTGGATCTGCGCCGGAGCGTACCCGTCGCCGGCCTCGCGAGACTCCGGGTATACAGCAAGCGCCGGCGTCTCCGCGAAGGCGGGCGTGGGGGGCTCGCCGCCGGTCATCAGCGCGCGAACGACGTCGCGCATCGTCGCCGCGTGGCCGCGGACGTCGAGCCGGCCCCACGCGTCGGGATTGCCGACGTTGGCGTCCACCAGGGCCGCGGTGTGCCCGAACGGGTCCACCGCCTCGCCCAGGATGGCCGCCACGGCGGCGGCGCTGGCGGTCTTGCCGACCCCGCCCTTGCGCGAGACGACCGCCGCCACCAGGGGCTTGCACGCCAGCAGGGCCTGACCCAGCTCCGTGCCCACCGAGACGCGCCGGCCCGGGCCGAAGCGATCCAGGATCTGGCGCGGGTCGAAGCCGCTCCGGGCCGCCGCCGGCCTCGGCCGGGGATCGGGCGCCGGCTGGGACGTGACCCTCGCGCCCAGGACCGTCGCGCGCGAGATCGGGGTCGTCTCTCGTGCGGCCGCGAAGTGGCGGGCGCCGTTCAGCGATGCGGCCGAGTCCACCGGGTCCGCCCTGGACATCAGCTCGAAGGGGTCGATGACGAGCGTGCGCTCGGTGGCAGCGAGCGCGCGCTCGCTGCCTGCCGCGGCCGGCGTGGGCTGGACGCGCGCCGAATCCATCCGGCCCGAGTGCGCCGGCTGCGGCGCCCGCAGGGTCGGCGGCCGCTGGCCGGCCGACGGGTCGTATGCGGCTGGCGGCGGTGGTCCGAAGCCCGGCTGGTCGAACGGCGGGCGCTCCAGCCTGGCGGCGTAGGTGGGTGGCTCCCGAGGGGGTGGTGGCTCTGTCGGCGCGTTGGGGTCACGCAGCGCGAGCTCGGCCAGCTGGCGAGGGTCGTCGTCGACGGTGGCGATGACGTTGGGCAGGTGGTCATAGGCCCGGAGCGCCCGCTCATCGGGCACCGCCACCACGAAATCGGCGTCGAGACCCGGGATCCAGTGCGGCAGCTCGTCCTCGTGAGCGGCCAGGACCACAGGCCGCCCCGGTGCGGTCGCCATGCGACCCCACCACTCCTCCAGCTCTTCGGCCTCGCTTCCGGCGGCGGCCAGGAACGCGACGCCCGGCAGGGGCGCTATCAGTGTCTCCACGCTGCCGGGCGGCGCCCGACGGGCCAGCGTGGCCGCGGCCACCCAGGCGTGCGGCTCCTCGAGCAGGATCAGGAAGGTGCGCCGGGTGGCGCCGTCAGTGGCCAAGGACGCTCTGCGCCTCCTGCACGGAACCGCCCGACATGTCGAGCTGATAGCTGAGGTGACGCGCGGTGCCGGCCGCCAGGATCAGCAGACCTGCAGCGAGGGCCGACGCCTCTCGGAACCGGCGGTTGGCGGCGGCGCGGTGAAGCAGGTCCAGGCACAGCGTGCCGAGGCTCCAGCCGGCGCCGCCGAGCACGATGACCCAGACGAGGAGCCGAAGGCCGGCCAGGGTGGCATCGGCCGTGGGCCAGCCGCCCACCAGGAAGGCTCCCGCGGCCGCGGGATCGGGCGGTCCGAGGGCCAGGCCGGCGGCAGCCACCTGCGCGAGGCTCACCACGAGCGGCAGTCCGATGCGGTTGATCAACGGGCGAAGATTCCTGCCAGGGAGGCTACCAGCGGGGCCCCAATGAGTACGAGGACCGGGACGATCATGAGGCCCATCGGCACAACGATCAACGTCCGAGCCTGGGCCGCAGCCACCCTGGCTCGAGCCAGCCGCTCCGCGTAGGTGGTCCTGGCCAGGCCGGTGTAGACGTCCTGGCCAGCCAGCCCGCGTTCGGTGACGCGCTGTACTCCCGAGGCGAGCGCACAGAACATCGGCACCCCGTAAGCCTGACCGATTCGCTCGTATATAAGTGCAGTGCTTTCGCCCGAAGGCGGGTTTGCCGCGTGTTCGGCCCCAACCGTCGAACCGCGCTCGACCAGGCGCCGCCACCCGTCTCCCTCGAGCAGCCGGCGCAGGGCCGGGTCCCGCTGACAGCGTGCGAAGATCAGCAGCGCCTCGGAGGCCGGGACGCGGTGATGAAACGTCATGACGGCGAGGTGGGGCAGACTGTCGGCCACCGCCTGGCCGAGAGCACGCCGGCGGTCTTCGGCCTGCCGGTGGAGACGGGCGTAGGCCAGTGCCGCGATGCATGCCGCCGCCGCCAGGCCCAGCGCCGGCGGCAGCGGCGGCGGCTGACCCGCCATGAGCGCGGCCTCGTCCAGGATGAGGACCGCGGCAAGCGTTAGTCCGGCCTGGAAGGCGGCGCGCAGCAGCCAGGCAGCGGCCGTGTCTCGCCTCCCGGCGATCGCCAGCAGGCGGCCGACGTCGGTCTCCTCCTGCGCCCTGCGGAGAACCGGCACCCGCTCGCCGAGCGGCCGGCGGTCGCCGAGGCCGCGCAGCCTCGCCAGGCGCCGCCAGCCGCGCACCGATGGGTGCTCGTGCAGGCCCAGGTACCAGAGGCCCAGCACCCAGGCGCCGCCGGCGGCGGCCGCGATGGCGGGCAGCGTGAGGTCAGGCATCGGCACCCGTCAAACAAGGACCTCCGTTTCGTGCCGGAGGGCGTCGATGTCCCATGCGGTCCAGCGCAACGGCCGCGCCACCTGGCCCACCGCCCAGACCAGCCCGAGGTACATGCCGAGGACGGCCAGCAGCACCGCCTGGCCGGGTGGCGAGACGTAGAACTCCTGCATGCTTGGCACCCGCATCACGACGGCGAGCAGGAAGGTCATGATCACGCCGATCGCAACCGCCGCCGCCCTCTGCTGCGCGATGGTCGCGTGGTTCTGTTCCTGGACATCGACGCTGACCTCGAGGAGCGGTCGGAGGACCTCGTCGATGACCCGGACCAGTGCCATCGGGTTGTGGGTCCGGGCGATGAGCAGTGCGCTGACCACCATCTCCGCCAGCGGCGAGCGGGCTCGCCTGGCCACCTCGACCAGGCACTCCGCGACAGGCCGGTCGCTGGTCAGCGGCGCCAGCACCTGGCGCAGCTCCGGCGCGGCGCTGCGCGCCGACTCGCGCAGGGCCCGGTCGAGTGCGAGGTTCGACTGCTGCATGAGATCGCGCACCTCTACCACCAGGCCGGCCAGGGCCCGCTCCATGTCGAGTCGGCGCCTGGCCGCCCGTCCGGCCAGGAGCCAGGGCAGCCCGAACAAGCCCAGGGCGGCCGCGCCGATCAGCAGGGTCGGGGCCCCGCTGAGCGCGCCTGCGACGAGCCCGACGCTCGCGCTGAGCAGGCGCAGGCCAAGCCAGGCTCGAAGGCGAAGGCCGAGACCCTGAGCCAGATCGCGCTGACGCTCCAGGTGGTGGTTCGCGACGCCGGCCCACCGCCGGCGCGGAACGTCCGCGTCGGCGCCGAGGAACACGGCAGCCGCGGCGGCGGCGAGAGCCAGGACCAGCACGACCTCGGCTGCGAAGACCAGGGGTGGCACGGGCTCAAGCACCGGGCACCTCCTGGTGAGCCAGGTGGGGAAGCAGCCGGGCGCGGAGCCGGGGCGGCAGGTCGCCCGTGAAGCTGCATACTCGCCGGAGACGCCCCTCGGGCGCCATGCCGTAGACCTCGACCAGGTGGTCGACGACCTCGCCCAGGGCGACCACCCCGCTCACGCGCCGGGCGCCGCCGGGGGCATGGGTCAGGTGGACGACGACGTCGATTGCCTGGTGCACGGCCCGCTTGGCCAGGTCGTAGCTGGCGGCGCTGCTGCTGAAACGCGGGGACTCCATGACGTAGCTGGCCGCGCGTTCCACCGCCATGAAGGCGTTGTCGGCGTGGATGGTGACCATCGAGCCATCGTGCCCGGTGCTCATCGCCGTGCACACGTCCGCCATCTCGGCTCCGCGAGACTCGCCGAGCAGGATCCGGTCCGGGCGGAACCGCAGGGCCGCCCGCACCAGGTCACGCATCGTTATCCCAGCCTCGCTGCGCACGACGGCGGGGACCGTGCAGAGGTTCACGCAGAGCGGGACCCACGGTCGCGGTCGCCGGCGACCGGTGCCCGGGTCGACCGGGCCGTCCCCGCGGTCTGCCTCGAGGTGGAGCTCGGCGCTGTCCTCGATCACGACCACCGTCTCGGAGTCCGCGATCATGCCGGCCAGGACGCGCATGAGGGTGGTCTTGCCGGTCGCGGTGCCGCCCGCGATGAGCACGTTGGCCCTGGCGTGGACACAGGCACCCAGGAACTCGGCCGCACCTGGCGTCATCACGCCCTGGCGGACGTAGTCGTCCAGGGTGCGCGTGGCGGCTGCGGCGGACGTGCGGATGGTGGCCTGAACGTTGGCTTCGCCCGACACCGCCGGCTTGATCGCAACGATCGCCCGCATCACGCCGCCGACCGTCGCCTCCGCCACGGGCGCGCCGTCGTTGAGCTGGGTGGAGCCGACCACTCCGACGAGACCCAGGACGCGGTCCCGGAAGAATACGACGACCTCTTCGTCGCTGCCGAAGGGGTTGCCCGTGTTTCGCAGCAGGGCCTTGCGGCCGCCCGCGGTCACGACCCACCTGTCGTGCCGGAAGCAGTGGATCTCCTCCAGCCCGGGCAGGAGGTACAGGAGGCGCGAGAGGGGCCACAGGCGCGAGCCGCGCACCATGGTCGCCTCCTCCACGGTCCGGCGAAACGCCGGATCGGTCCGCAGGCGCTCCTGGGTCATCGGCGGGACGCCGAAGCTGGCAGGAGCCTCGATCACCCGTTCCACGAGCGCGCTCACCGCGTCCGGCAGGGCCTCCTCGTCTCGCACGGACGGCGGCAGGCCGCTCCGGCGACGGTGCTCCTCCACGACCTGGGTGAGCCGTAGCGCGAGGTCGCGGACGCCGTCGGGCAGCTCCGGCCAGTCGACGAGGTCGAGCCCACCGTAGCCGGCACCGCCGGCAGGGATGGAGATCGTCACGGTCAGCCGACCTCCCGTAGGCTTCCGGCCGGCGGGAGCTGCAGGGCCCGGAGGAGACCGGGAACGGCCATCGGTGTCGCCGCGTCCTCAGCCCGGGCCGCGCGCCGCTCGTCCCAGGGCAGTACCGCCGCGAGTCGGACTCCGGGCAGGTGCTCGGCCAGCGCCTGCCTCACCTGTTCGCGAAGGGCGCCGCGACGGGTCTCGAGGAGCACCAGCTCCGCCTGCGGCAGCTGGGCGGCCTTGAGGACCTGGATCGACTTGACCAGGCGGGCGGGGCCGTCCTGCAGGACGACGAAGACGCGCTGCGACGCCGCCGCGATGGCCTCGGCCGCCCGGCGCGACGACTCCTGTCCAGGATGGGCCAGCGCAGCACCGAGGTCGAGCACGACCAGGTCGTCGTGCAGGGCGTCCAGGCACGGCGTGAGCCGCGGCAGAAAGTCTGCGACGCCGGGACCCGGGAAACCCTGCAGCCCTGCCACCACCCGGAGCCGGGGCCGGCCCCGAGCCTGCACCGCCTGCTGCTCGAGCATGAGCGCGGAGATTACCTGCGTGCCGAAGAGGTTGCCGATCCCGCGGCTGCCAAAGTCGAGCGCGATCACGTCCGCCAGGGTGCCGGTGCCCGACATGTCCGCATCGATGAGCAGGACACGACGCTGGTCGGCCGCAGCCCAGGCAAGCGACAGCGCGAACCCGGTGGACCCCTGTCCGTCCTTGGTAGTCAGAACGCTGAGAACGACGCTCACCGTGGAGGCCCTGACGGACTCGGCCGGGAGCCGGGCACGGGCGTGGCCGGCACTGGCGCCGGGGCGGGCAGCTGCGCCCCTGCTGAGCCGGAGACACCGGCGGGGCCGATCAGCACCAGGCCGGGCTGGGCCGTGCCGGAGAGGTTGGCGAGGGCGTCGCCGACGCCCACCCCGGCCGTCGACGGGACGCCGATCCCCGAGCTCTTGGCCGCGAACAACGAGACGTTGTTGGCCTCGAGAGCGACCCAGCTTGCCTCGTCCCCCGCAGGGACGAGGAGGGTCATCGGGTTACCCGTCGCGATGACGACGATCCGGCGGCCGACCAGTACCGTCCTCGTGCCGACTACGGCGTAGACGTCGAGCGTGTCCCCCGCGCTCAGGCCGGGCGCGACGCGAACGGACACCGGCACCTGGACCATGTCGTCCGGCAGCAGGTCGTCCGGCGCCAGCAGTGTCTGTGGGGCCATCCGGTGGGCGGCCCGCCGGTGCAGCGGGCTCTGCTCGAGCACGGCGAACTGGTCGCCGGTGCTGGGCACGCGCACCCTGCGGACACTGGCGTCGTCCAGCACGGCCCCGGCCGCGACGTCCCTGGTCACCATCCAGGCGGCCCGATTGGCGTGTGACTGGGCCATCGCCTGGACGTAGAGCAGCCCGATGACCGCGATGACCACCGCCGTGAGGGCAGCGCCCACCAGCTGGCGGCGGATCATGTGGTCGTCACGGCCGAGCTGCCGCCGAACGCCGGGCGGGCGGTGCGCGTCACACGAACGGGAGCGCGCACCCCCAGCAGCGGCACCGGAAGCGGGACAACCTGCGTGACGTCGGCGGTCACCGAGCGGGCGTCGGCCTCGCACACCCCGTCCAGGGCGGCGGCGGCCAGCGAGTCGCGGCAGCGCCGCGCGGCCATGGCTGGGTCGAGCTGGAGGTGGCCAGTGTAGAACGAGTCCTCGTCGATGGCGGACGCGCCCGCCTGGATCGCGAGGAGCGCGCCGTCGTCGACCCTGTTGTATGCGACGAACACGCTGCCCAGGTCCGCGACCAGGGCCGCCAGGCCGGCCAGGCCGAAGGCCAGGACCAGCGCGAAGATCACCAACATCTGGCCGGTCTCGCCGCGGACGGTCATCGTGACCGGTACCTGGAGCTGTGGGCGGTGGCCGACGACTCGATGCGAAACGGGAAGGGGACCAGCAGGCCCATCGGTGTCTGCCGGTAGTCCAGTGTCGCGGAGCCCCGGCAGGTGATGGCGGCCCCCGCCTGATACGGGCCGCAGCCGTCAAGCGTGCCCGGCCGCAGGTAGGAATACTGGCGCAGCGTTCCGCTCCAGGTGGCGCCGGCATACGTGGCGCTGAGCGGGCTGCCGGCCGGCGCCGTGACGGCGGCTGCCGCCGCCAGGCTGGTGGCCGTGTCGAGCTCGACCTGTGCCTCCACCCGTATCAGCACGGCCAGGAATCCGACCAGGAACAGCAGCATCAGCGGGATCGTGATCGCCGTCTCCAGCAGGGCCTGGCCTGAGTCGGGGCAGCGGTGCGTCCGGGTCATGGCGCGAACGTCACGGTGTGGACCTCGGCCACCAGGTCAAGGGTCCAGTCGAGTCCCGGCACCGGAGGAGAGCCCACGGGCCGACCGCGGACACGGACCGTGACGACGTCAGCCGCCTGAGTGGCGCAGATGTCGACCTCGCCGCGCGGGATGGCCCTCTGGGGCGGGCAGTCGCGGGGCGGCACGAGCTGGTTGATGCGGGTGCCGGCCATCACCGGGGCGACGACCCGGGCCACCGTCGGCACGGCTCCGGCCAGGTCCGGGGTGTTGGCTCCCGCCGCTCCGGGCGTGCCCCCGGCGGCGACGCGAGCTCCGGCCGCGACCCCGGTGACGGCTGCGGATCGCTGCACCGTGTAGAGCGACGCGGACACCGCGCCCAGCAGGCAGGCCAGGAATAGTCCGACGACCAGGGCGAACTCGACCGTGGCCTGCCCTCGCTGCGTCTCTCCGTCCATCCCCCACTCCATTCGTTGCCGTCGAGCCCGGCTGAGGGGCCTGCTCGGCACCGCTTCGAACGCCACGCCGCCAGTATTTGCGACCCACGCAGACAAGAAACGGACAATCAGTCCGGCCGGTCAGGTCCCCCCCGCGGCCGTTCGGACGATCCGCCCGGCCTGCTCGGCGATGGAGCTGAGCGTGACCGGGCTGACCAGCCGAAGCCGCATCCCCCGAACCTCGTCGGCCGCCAGGAACAGGCCCTGCGCAGTCCCCGGCGCCGCACGGAAACACGCCAGCACGGGCTCCGCGTGGAGGTGGAGAGCCGCCTGCACCATCTGCAGGATCTCCCCCCGGCAGCGCTCGATCGGATCGGGCAGCGCCGCCGGCCTCTCCTCCTGCCGTCCGGACGGGCCGGGAGCGTCGGCTATTCTGCCACGGATCGTCGTGTCGGCGTCGGTCAGCAGCCCCGCCAGCGTGACCAGGCCGCCGGGCTCGGGCCTCGCATGGCTGTAGGCGGCGATCAGGCCCGAGTCGTCGAACAGCACGAGGCCGAGGTCCGCCGGCGACTGCAGGATCACCGTGCCCCGCCGCCCTGGACGGATCATCGCCTCGACCATGCCTGCCGCGTCCACCCACCTGGCGGAGACCGGGGGGACGCGGTCCACCTCGCGCCAGTAGCCGGGCAGCGCCAGCGCGACCCGACGTTCCACCGCGGCCGCGCGCAGGGTGGACGGGTCGGCGGGGGCCAGGGTGTTCAGCGCGTCCAGGCCGACCAGGGGCTGGCGGCCCACCGGCACCGAGATGGCGTCCAGGACGCGCCCCCCTACGACCACAACGATGGCGTCAGCGCTCGGCCCTCGATACCTGATGACAGCGTCGTCCAGGGCCGCGATCAGGGCTGCCAGGCCGCGGGCCCGGAACTGGGGTTCGGGGCCGGCCGGCACGGGTGGCAGCAGCGGGAGCGCCGAAGCCACCATGGTGGAGGCATTGCCCATCGAGGCGATATCGTAGGTCTGCAGTCTGCTTCAGCGCCCGGCCGGATCGGTCGGCCCGGGGTTCCTCACCGCAGCGCGGCCAGGACGCGGAGTCCGGCGAGGGCGCGGCCCATAATCGTGTTGGTATGGGGCGGCGGACCAACCTCGCCCTGCTGGCGCTGCTGGCCGCGGCGTTCGCCACGGGCTGGCTGGCCTTCGCACACGGCACGGCGCCGGCGCGCTGGTCGCTGGTGGTTCACGCCGTCGGCGGCTTCGCGATCATCGCGATCCTGCCCTGGAAGTCCGTCGTCGCCCGCCGCGGCCTGCGTCGCCAGCGACCGGGCCGATGGGCGTCGATGGCGCTGGCCGGGCTGGTGCTGGCATCGCTGCTGGGTGGACTGCTGCACTCCACGGGGCTGCTCCGCTGGTGGGGCCCGTACACGGCCATGGAGCTCCACGTCGGCGCCGCCATCGCCGCCGTGCCGTTCGCCCTCTGGCACGTGCTGGCCAAGCCGGTTCGGCCCCGTCTGTTTGACCTCTCCAGGCGCAACCTCCTGCGCGGCGGAGCCCTCGTGGCAACAGCGGGTGCGGGGTACGCCGCCAGCGAGCTGGCAGTCCGCGCGGCCGGCCTGCCGGGGGCGGGCCGGCGGTTCACGGGTTCCTACGAGATCGGGTCGTTCGACCCTGACCTGATGCCCGTGAGCTCCTGGCTGTTCGACGCCATCCCGCGGCTGGACACGGAGGAGTGGAGGCTGCGTCTGGTAACAGCGGCGGGTATCCGCGAGTGGACCTATGCAGAGCTCGACGCCTTCGACGACCGCGTGCGCGCGGTCCTGGACTGCACCGGGGGGTTCTGGTCCGAGCAGGACTGGTCGGGGGTTCTCCTCAGCAGGCTGGTGCCCGATCCCCGGCCGGCGTCCAGCGTGCGCGTCGTGTCGCACACGGGGTACGACCGGAGGTTCGCTGTCGACGAGATGCCGAGGCTCCTCCTGGCGACGCGGCTCGGAGAGCTGCCGCTCAGCCCGGAGCACGGCGCCCCGGCTCGTCTGGTGGTCCCGGATCGCCGCGGCTTCTGGTGGGTGAAGTGGGTGCGGACGATCGAGCTCGACACGCTGCCGCCCTGGTGGCAGTCGCCATTTCCGCTTCAGTAACGACGGGGGCGCGCATGAACGACTTCGAGCGATATGTGCTGCAGGAGCACGTTGCCGACTTCGACGACGGCGTCATCAGCCGGCGCGAACTGCTGCGGCGGGTCACGCTGATCACCGGCAGCCTGGCCGCCACCCTCGTTCTGCTGGAGGCCATGGGCTGTGGAGAGCAGCCGAGGGGGGTGGCGGCGACCCCGGTGTCGCGGGCGACCAACCGCGCGGCGCCGTTCGCCACGCCGCCTGCGGCGCCGACCACCACCGGCGTCACTGTTCGGCCGGACGACCCCCGCATCAGGGTGCAGGCCCTCGCCGTGGAGGGCGCCGATGGGGCCCGGCTGATCACCTACTCGGCGCGCCCTGCCGGGCAGACGGCAGGAGGCATCCTGGTCGTCCACGAGAACCGCGGCTTGCTCGAGCACATCAAGGACGTCGTCCGCCGCGTGGCGACGGCAGGCTTCACGGGCCTCGCCGTCGACCTGCTGTCTCGTGACGGCGGCGCGGACCGGCTGAGCGACCCCGCCGCCTACGCAGCGGCCCTCGCCCGCCGCCCGGTCGCCGACATGGTGTCCGACCTGCAGCGCGGGCTGCACGCCCTGTCGGCGACGGGACCGGCAGCCCGACTGGGCATCACCGGGTTCTGCTTCGGCGGCGGGATGGTGTGGAATGCCCTCGCGGCCGGCGCCGCGGTCAAGGCGGCGGTGCCGTTCTATGGGCCGGCTCCGCAGGACGTCGCGGCGCTGGCCGCGACGAAGGCGGCCGTGTTCGCTGTCTACGCGCAGCTCGACTCACGGATCACCGGGACGAGCGGCCAGATCGAGGCGCAGCTCAAGCAGACGGGGCGACCGTACAGGATCACCGTCTATCCGGGCGTGGACCACGCTTTCCACAACGACACGGGGCCGAGGTACAACGCGGTGCAGGCTGAGGCGGCCTGGGTGGCAGCCGTGGAGTGGTTCCGCCAGTACGTGATCTGACCCAGGGATCTCGGCCCTGGCGCCCACGCCGGTTCGTGCGGGGCGACCCGAGGTAGCATGTCCGCCATCGGTCGGCAGGGCCGGCTGGGCGCTGCTGGGCGGGCCGGGTTGGCCCGGCGTGGTCATGCCACACGAGTCAAAGCAGGTCGCCCCGCTAGCTCAGAGGACAGAGCAGCTGCCTTCTAAGCAGTAGGTCGGGGGTTCGAATCCCTCGCGGGGCACTCGCAGCCATCTGGACCCCATTTCGAGTTCAGATCGGCGGTCATGAAGGATCTTTCGACTTCCGTGAACCTGTCTGCTGGAATTGTAGGCAGTCGCTGCAAGTAGGGGTCTTGTAGAGCTTTTCGCTGTACGCTCACGCCATGTCGATCGCCCCGGCAATCGCGTCGAGGACTTTGAGGGCGTCCCCGAGCGCGGCCACGTCGTGGGTGCGGACGTAGTCGACTCCCTGCCAGACCGCGAACAGCTCTGCGGCCAGGCTCGCGGACCCGACCTGCCCCACCTCCCGGCCGGTCAGCTGGCGGAGGAACGACTTCCGGGAGGGCGACACGAGGACCGGCAGCCCGAATCGGGCCCTGAGATGGCGGATTCCCACGAGGACCATTAGCGACGGACCGGGGCCGCTGCCCAGGAAGTAGCCCAGGCCCGGGTCGATGACGAGCCGCGAGCGGTCGACGCCCGCGGCCACCAGCGCGGCCAGCCGCTCCTCGAAGAACCGGTGGATCCCCTCCCAGATCTCGGCCGGGTCGGTCGCTACCCTGGTCGCGGGCCCCCTGCGCTGGACCGAGTGCATGACGATCAGACGGCAGTCGGCGGCGGCCAGCTCCGCGTACACACCCTCGTCGGGGAAGCCCTGGATGTCGTTCAGGTAGCGGGCGCCGTGCTCGATGGCGAACCGCTGGGTCTCCGGGAGGTACGAATCGACCGACACCGGGACGCCCTCCGCCGTCAGCCGCTCGATAACGGGCAGCAGCCGCCCCCGCTCCTCGCCGGCCGTGACCCGCGCGGCATCCGGGTGACTGGAGGCCGGCCCGAGTTCGATGACGTCCGCGCCCTGCGCCCGCAGGCGCCGGGCATGTGCGATCGCGGCCTCCGCGTCCAGGTACAGGCCGCCATCCGAGAAGGAGTCCTCGGTGATGTTGACGATGCCCACGATTCGAGGCCGGGCCGCCGGCAGGAGCGGTGAGACCGAGTTCGAGCTTGCCGCCGTGGGATCACACATCTCCGCCTCAGCGGCGCCCGGCCGTGAGGGCCATCCAGCGCGCCGGCGTCATACCGTAGGTGCGCTTGAACTGCCGCGTCATGTGGCTCTGGTCGGCGAACCCGGTCTCGGCCGCGGCCTGCGCCAGTGACCGCCCGCTCTCGATCGCGGCGCGCGCCAGCGCCAGGCGGCGCAGCGTCCGGTACCGGTCGGGGCTCGTGCCGAACGCCGATCGGAACTGGCGAGCGATCGTGAAGCGGTCCAGCCCGGCGATCCGTTCGAGCTGCCAGGCCGGCGCGGGCTCGCGGGCGTGCGCCGTGAGGTAGTCGCGAACGAGGCCGACCGCCCGGCTGTCGATCCGAGCCCGCGAGGACGCGTGACTGCCAGCGAGCGCCACGAGGCCGTCGGCGATGACGGCGACGATCTCGGCGGCGCCGAGGTCGCTGACGGGCTCGTCGATGTCGGCGAGCAGCGAGACGATGGGGCGCGTGGCCGGCGTCGGCGTCAGGACCGGGTCGGCGACGAACGGCAGGGCGCCACCGGCCAGCGCCTCTCGGACGAGCTCCGGCGCAACGTAGAGGATGCGGTAGCCGAACCCGTCGCCGGTCCCCGCCGCGCCGTCGTGCAGCTCGTCCGGGTGCAGCACGTGCAGCTGGCCGGGCAGGCTGACCCGGGGCGAGCCCCGGTAGCGGAACGTCTGCACGCCGGCCGTCGTCACGCCGATCGCGTAGCTGTCGTGGCGGTGCGTCTGGAACGCGCATCGGCCGAGCCAGACCTCGGCCCGCTCGAGGCCGGGCGCGGCCGGTCCGAACCTGATAGAGTCCGGCCTCCTGCCGCAGGATCGTTCAAGACCGCCGGCGTCGATGCCCTCTAGCGTCCTGGGCATGGGTCAACCGTATCGCGGCGCCGGGACCTGAGGCGCGGCTCGTGGCATCGGTCCGCTGGGCGACCGTCGGGCCGCTCCTGCTCCTCGCCTTCGTCATCATGGGCAGCCCGGGCCCGGCGTCGATCAGCCTCGTGGCGGCGGGCTCCGCCCTCGGCGTTCGGCGCTCCCTCCGGTACCTGGTGGGGGTCATTGCCGGCACGACGGTCGTCCTGGTGCTGGTCGCCTCCGGGATCACGGCCGCGCTGCTGGCGGTCCCGGCGATCGGCCCGGTCCTCCTGTGGGCCTCGGCGGCCTACCTGCTCTGGCTCGCCTACCATATCGCGACCGCTCCGCCGCTCACCGAGCCGGCGCCGGCGCCGCGCGCGTTCTCGCTGGCCGGCGGGGCTGTCCTCGGCACCGCCAACCCGAAGGGGTGGGTCGCGATCGCGGCGGTTTTCGCCAGCGCCCACCTGGCGGGCGAGGGGACCACGGACGCGGCGGCGAAGGTCGCCGTCCTGGCCCCGACCATCGTCGTGATCTGCACCGCGTGGCTCGTCGCCGGCACGTCGATCGCGCCGCTGCTCCGGGAGCCGCGGCGCGCCCGCGTCGTGAACGTCGCGCTGGCCGCAGCGCTGGTCGGGGCCACGGCGCTGGCGGCGCTCCGGTGATCGCCGGCGAGAACCGGCGCCGGCAGCCGGCATGACTGGCCAGGGCCTGCCCGACTGGCTGGGGTTCCGGGTGCGTCCGTTCCCCAGCTGCAACTTCACCTGGCGAGGTCGTCGATGACGTGGCTTGCTGCGCGCGCCGGTCGCTGGAGCGGCTTCGCCTCTTCCGGCGGGACCCGGCCCGGATGGCTCTCCACGGCTGCCGGCGCGTCTTCGGCTTCGCCCTCATGATCCACGGCGGGTTCGCCCGGTCGGAGCTGCTCCCGTACCTGCTGGCGCGGCGCTGGGTCCACGGCCTCGCCGCCCTGGCCGGCCTGTCAGCGGAGGAGCTGGCGGCTCGCCTCGTCTCCGACCTGGCGGGCTCGGGCGCGGCCCGCTGGGAGAGCGACCGCTTCGTCTCGACCGTCCCCCACAGCCGCGTCGCGGCGCCGGCCGCCCGAAACCGGGAGGAGTGAGATGGATCACCGGGAGCTCGCGCCGCGGTTCGCGGCGCTGACCACCGCCCACCTGGCCGACGCGTGCATCCGCGCCGGGGTCGCGGTGCGCTGCGCGCCCGCCCCGATGCGTCCGGCGGTCCCGGGCGCCCGGCTGGCCGGACCCGTCCTGCCCGCCCGCCACGCCGGCAGCGTCGACGTGTTCCTGGAGGCGTTCGAGGGGGCGGCTCCCGGGGACGTGCTGGTGGTCGACAACGGCGGCCGGCTCGACGAAAGCTGCGTGGGGGATCTCGTGGTCCTGGAGGCGCAGGCGGCGGGGCTCGCCGGCGTCGTGATCTGGGGCCTGCATCGCGACACCGCCGACATCCGCTCGATCAGGCTCCCGGTGTTCAGCCTGGGAGCCATCCCGACGGGACCGCAGCGGCTCGGTGGGCGGACCGCAGACGCGCTGCGGTCCGCCACCGTGGGGGAGTGGACGGTGGGCCAGGAGGACGTCGTGCTGGCCGACGACGACGGCGTGCTCTTCGTGTCGGCTGCCCGGATCGCGGACCTCTTCACCCTGGCCGAGACGATTCGTGACACCGAGCGGCGCCAGGCCGAGCTGATGCGGGGCGGGACCTCGCTGCGCACCCAGGTGCGGTTCCACGCCTTCCTCGCGCAGCGCCGGCTCACCCCCTCGCTCACCTTCCGCGATCACCTGCGCGGCGTCGGCGGGGCGATCGAGGAGTGATCGTCCCGGTCGAGCACAGGCTTGGTCGCCGGCTCCAGCCAGGCGCGGTCGGCTTCGTCCCACGGCGCCACGAGGGTCGGGATGGCGCGGGTCGAGCCGGCCGCCCGCGACCACGTGCAGCACGGTAGGGAGATAGCGGCGCGAGTCGGCGCGCGAGACGTGCAGCGTGACCCCGCACGTGTACATCTCCAGCAGCGGCACGGTCGTGCCGGCGCTGAAGTGGGTGGCGACGGACGTGCAGATGCCGTAGGGGCCCGTCGAGCGCAGGGTGGTCGCCAGCCCCTCCTCGGAGCCGGTGTTGTCCACCGTGATCATGGCCCTCGCGAAGCGCTTCGGCCACGCGGCGCCCCGAGGTCTCAAGCGCCGCGGACTCACCGAGGTGGTGGGCGCGTGACCAGGCGCGGCGCAGGCGTGGCGCCCCCGGCGCGAGGACCTCAAGCGGATGCGCCAGCTGGTCGGCGCGATCCTCGGTCCGGCCGATGTGCCCTGCGTCGCCGGGCGCCTGGTGTCCGGTGCTCGCGAGCCGCCGGTAGCGGCCGGGGGGCTGACCGCGGTGCCGCGCGAAGGCGCGGTTGAAGGCGTATTCGGACGTGTAGCCGACCTCGCGGGCGATGGCCCCGACCGTGTCGGTGGAGTACTTCAGCCGCTGCGCCGCGAGGTGCATGCGCCAGCGCGCGAGGTACGTCAGCGGTGGCTCGCCCACAACCCCCGCGAAGCGCCGCGCGAGCGTCGCGCACGAGACGTGGACCTCGCGTGCGAGCGACTCGACCGTCCACGGCTCGGCCGGCCGCTCGTGCAGCGCGGCCAGGACCCGCGCCAGCGCCGGGTGGCGCAGGGCGCGCAACCACGCCGGCGCCTCGCCGTCGGCCTGGCGGTCGAGCCAGCGACGGATCGCCGCGATCAGGAGTGCGTCGAACAGACGCGCCGCCGCCGCGCGCGAGCCGGGCCGGCGCGCGCCGTCTCCGTACCGGTGGGAGGCGTGGCATGGTCGGCCAGGCTATCCGATCGGCCCCGTGTCAGGGACGGATCCATCGGCGCCTGCCTCCACGGATCTTGTCCACGAGGTGCGGCTCTTCTGGAGCGACGTATCGGCCGCTGCCGCGCGGCCGAGCGGTCATTGGTCCGAAACGTGAAGTTGCCTGCCAGCGCGCGGAGCGGCTTCCCGTCAGCTCCGAACGCTACTTTAGGAGGTGCACGATCGTCGTCTCAGTGTCGGCCGGATCCGGCGTCGGATCTCCGTAGATCTCCCACGAGTGCCCGGCGGACTCCCTCCGGTTCGCCGCCATCCAGTTTCCGATCGCGTCGTACGCCTCATTCATGCGGTTGTACGGGCCGCGGTGGACGGCGACGGCAGCCTGGCCCCCTGGCGTTTCGGTCGCGTACACCTCACCCGCAGTTTCAAATGTGCGCGTGACCTCGACACCGAAGTCGCACAGTATCGGGGCCCCGAGCTGCGTCGGGTGGTGGTAGAGGAAAATGTTGTGGCCGTCAGTCCACAGCCCCGGCTGGCTGCGAATGAACTCCCAGACCAAGCCCACGGCAGGCCCCCACGCCGAGCCAACCGCGCCGGGCGCGACCTCGCGCCGTACAACGGCCAACTTGCGGGGGTGAACAGTTTGTACGTTGACGGACGCAGGCATTCAGCGATCTTAAACGCTAAATGGGTGTCCCCCTATTGGAGTGACGCCGGTCATCCCGCGATTGCGTGGTTGAGGGAC
>DATFRD010000101.1:0-9298 GCA_035263645.1 Candidatus Dormiibacterota bacterium
CCGCCGCCTCGGCGTCGCGGGCCTCCTCGAAGGAGGCGCCGAGCACCCGAACCGGCAGGCCGCGCGCCCGCGCCGCCCGGGCCGCGGCCGCGTCCACCCCGCTGGCGCTGCCCGTCACCAGGCGGGCCCCGGCCGGCAGGCCGCGCACATACCTCCCGACCCGGTCCAGGTCCGGATAGTGGCGGCTGCCCACGATCGCGATCCGGGTCACGGCGGGCTCCCGCGCACCCGCGGCCAGGGGCGTCAGCCGGCCGCCGACTCGGCCTGGCCGATGCGGTCGATGTTCCGGTCGAACATCGCCTTCAGCCCGCGGGCCTGCCGGTCGTACTCGGCGGCGTCCGGCCAGGCGCCCCTGGGGTCCAGGACCTCCGTCGGGACGCCTGGGACCGACTGTGGCACGTGCACGCCGAAGACCGGGTCGCGGCGCGTCGGCACGTCGTTCAGCCTGCGCTCCACGACCGCCCTGACGATCGCCCTCGTGTGAGCTATGGAGATGCGGCTGCCGACGCCGTGCGGGCCGCCCACCAGGCCGGTGTTCAGCATCCACACCCGGGCCCGGTGCCTGCGCACGCGCTCGATCAGCATGTCGGCGTACGTGTCCGGCGTGAGGACCAGGAACGGCGCCGCGAAGCACGTGCTGAACGTCGCCTCCGGCTGGGTCACGCCGCGCTCCGTGCCGGCCACCTTCGCCGTGTAGCCGGACAGGAAGAAGAACCTGATCTGGTCCTCATCGAGCCGGGCCACCGGGGGCAGGACCCCGAACGCGTCGTAGGAGAGGAACAGCACGTTGCTGGGATGCCCGGCCCGGCCCGAGAGGTCGGCGGCCGGGATCAGGTCGACCGGGTACGCCGACCGGGTGTTCTCGGTCAGGTGGTCATCGGCGTAGTCGGGCACCCGGCTGTCGGGGTCGAAGGCCACGTTCTCCAGGATCGTGCCGAAGTGGCTGCTGGCGGCGTAGATCTCCGGTTCGGCCTCCTGCGAGATCCGGATCGTCTTGGCGTAGCAGCCGCCCTCGAAGTTGAAGATCCCCTCGTCGCTCCAGCCGTGCTCGTCGTCGCCGACCAGGCGGCGGGTGGGGTCGGAGGAGAGGGTCGTCTTGCCGGTGCCCGAGAGTCCGAAGAACAGCGCCACGTTGCCGCCCTCGCCGACGTTGGCGGAGCAGTGCATCGGCATCGCGCCGCGCTCGGGCATCAGGTAGTTCAGCGCGGTGAAGATCGACTTCTTGATCTCACCGGCGTAGCGGGTGCCGCCGATGATGACCATGCGCCGGGCGAAGTTGACCACGACGAAGGTCTCGGAGCGCGTGCCGTCGCGTTCCGGGCTGGCCGTCACCGAGGGCAGCGACATCACCGTGAAGTCCGGCTCGAATCCGCGCAGGTCCCCTTCGGACGGCCGGATGAACAGGTTGCGGGCGAAGAGGCTGTGCCAGGCGAGCTCGGTCACGACCCGGACCCGGAGCCGGTACCGGGGGTCCGCACAGGCGAAGACGTCCTGGACGTAGATCTGCTGGCCGGCGATGTGGTCCAGCATCTTCGCGAGCAGGCGGTCGAAGTTCTCCTGCGAGATGGCACGGTTGCCGGGGTACCACCAGATGCGGCGCTCCGAGCCAGGCTCGCGGACGAAGAACTTGTCCCTGGGCGACCGTCCGGTGTGCTGGCCGGTGACGGCGGTCAGCGCGCCGGTGGAGACGATCGACGCCTCCCCCCTCTCGATGGCGTGCTCGTAGAGCTCCGCTGGCGAGAGGTTGTGCCAGGTGCGGATCGCCTGGGTGACGCCGAGGTGGTCGAGGACGGGGCGTTCTACGAGCTGCACCGGACCGATGATACCGGCTGGCCCCGGCAGGGGCGGCCGACCGCCCGGCCGATGACGCGGGCGGTCAGCGGATGACGCGAACGGTCAGACCGGCGTGGTTGACAGACCCCACGCAGCGTCGGACCCGACCGACTCCGGGCCGTGCATACCGCGGTCGATCAGCTTGCCAGCCGCCCGCTCGCGCGGTGGGACCCGGCTCAGCTGGCCCGGCTTCGCTGCCGGCGCTGCTTGCCCGAGACGTAGTCGACCAGGATGTACTCCCCCAGGCGCTCGGGGGAGACGAAGAACGCGCGCCCCCTGTTGATCCTGGTCATCTGGTTCACGAACTCCGTGAGGTAGGGCCCGCGCTCCAGCATGAACGTGTTGATCACGATCCGGTCGCGGGTGCAGCGCCGGACCTCTCGCAGCGTCTCCTGGATGGTCTTGAACGTCGGCGGGTAGGCGAAGTACGTCCGGCCGTTGTCGTCCAGGTGGGCCGTCGGCTCGCCGTCGGTGACCATGATGACCTGCCGGTTGCCACGGTGCCTCGCCAGGAGGGACCGGGCGACCTGGAAGCCGTGCTGCATGTTGGTGCCGTACACATAGTCGTTGAGCCCCATCGCGGGCAGGCTCTGCGGCTTCAGCTCGACGGCGTAGTTCGAGAACCCGACCACGTAGAGGCTGTCGCGCGGGAACTGCGACCGGATCAGCGAGTCCAGGGCGATCGCGACCTTCTTGGCGGCGAGGAAGCACCCGCGCAGGAACATCGAACGGCTCATGTCGATCATGAGTACGGTCGAGGCCTGGCTCGAGTGCTCGGTGCGGTGGATCGCGAAGTCCCCGGGCTCGATCCTGACGGGCAGGCCACGGCCCTCCCGCTGCAGCGAGTTGAACAGGGTCTCGTTGAGGTCGAGCAGGAACGGGTCGCCGTACTCGTACGGCTTGATCTCCTCTCCCGCCTCGATGCCCTGGCCCGTGTGCTGGAGCTGGTGCTGGCCGAGGCGGCTCTTCTTGAGCTGGTCGAAGATCTCCCGCAGCGCCCCCTGGCCGATCCGGCGCATCCCGCGAGGCGTGAGCTCCAGCCGGCGGTCGCGGCGCTCTACGTAGCCGGCCTTCTCCAGGATCTCGGTCATGTGGCGCATGCGGTCGAGCTGCTCGCGGGCGTCCTGGCCCAGCGTCTGCTCCAGCAGGCCGCGGTCGACGTCGTCCAGGCGGAAGCTGCCCCGCTCCAGCTGGGACTCGAGGCGGTCCATGGACTGCAGCCGCTCCATGAGGCCCATCGCCTCCTGGAGGCTCAGAGGCTCGTCGCCGAAGAACGGATAGCGCTCGGCCATCTCCGACGGCGGCATGAGCTGCTGCATCATGGCCCCCAGGCGGGCCAGCTCCAGGCGCAGCGAGTCGTCCTGCAGCAGCTCGTCCATCATCCTGCGCAGCTCGTCACGCGCCTGGGGCGACAGCGACTGCATGAGCGACTGCATCTGGGCCATCTGGCGCTGCAGGTGCTCCAGCAGCTGGTCCAGCGTCTGGATGCCGGGCGGGAACATCCGGCCGTACTTCTGCATGAAGTCCTGGAACTGCGCGGACGTGTCCAGGCCCTGCCGGCGCTGCTCCAGCATGCGGTTCAGGTCCCTGACCATCTCGCGGACCAGGCCGACGTCCTCCCTGGTCATGGACTGGATCGACTGCTTCAGCCCCTGGAACATTTGGTTCAGCATCTGCTCCTGGAGCTGCTGCAGCAGGCGGTCGAACTTCTCCCGCGCCTCGTCGTCCATGAACTCGTACTGGCGGAGCGCCTTCATGCGGCCGCCGAGATCGTCGGGCACGCGGTCCAGCTGCCCCCGGCGCTGCTTGGCCAGCTTCTCGATCAGCTTCCGGCGCTCCGGCGGGGCCTCGGCCACCCGGCGGTCGATGCCCACGCGCTCGGTGTCGATCACGTCCTGGAGCTGCTCGCGGATCGCCTCGATCGTCGAGTCGAGGTCGTAGCGGGCCAGCTCGTGCTCGCGCCGCTCCCGCAGCTGGCGGAGGAGCTGCTCCAGGCCCGGAATGTCGCCGGCGCCCCAGCGGTACAGGCGGTGGAGGGCGGCGCTCAGGTCCCCGTAGCTCATGAGGTCGTCGGACAGCGCGTCGAGCACGTCGTCAGCGTCGAGCTCGTCCAGGTTCTGGGTCCCGTCCCAGCGCGAGTACCGAAATCGGGCCGGCATGGGCTTCGTACAACCTTACACCCCGGCTGGGCCGTCGGCTGGGCCCTCGACCCGGCCGGCGGGCGTCCGCCGGCCGGGTGGGGCGGGTCCGTCAGAACGGTCGCTAAACCTCGTCGCCGGGTTTGATGCTCAGCACCTGGACGCCCGGGCCGACCAGCTCCTCAAGCTGGCCCGGCGTGCCCGTCAGCGCCGGGAAGGTGCCGAAGTGCATGGGCACGACCGTCTTCACCCCCAGCAGCTCCACCGCCTTCGCGGCCCGCCTCGGGCCCATCGTGTAGAAGTCGCCGATCGAGAGGAACGCGACCTCGGGCTTCTCCAGCTCCCGGATCAGGGCCATGTCGCCGAACACGTCGGTGTCCCCCGAGAAGTAGACCTTGAAGCCGTTCTCGAACTCGAACACGAAGCCGACCGGCTCGCCCGCGTACGCGCCGTCGGGCGTGGACGAGGTGTGCTCCGCATGGACCATCGTGAAGGAGATCCCGTCCAGCTCCACCGTGCCGCCCTTGTTCATCGCGATGATGGCGTCGCCGCCGACGCCCTCCTTCTGCATCCAGGCTCCGACCTCGACGGTCGTGACCACTTTGCAGCCCGTCGCCTTCGCCACCGCCACGGCGTCGGCGACGTGGTCGAAGTGGCCGTGGGTGACCACCATGACGTCGGCGCGGTCAACCCGCTTGAGGTGCTCGGGCGCGGTCGGGCTGCTGAGCCAGGGATCGATCACCAGTTCTTTGCCGCCAGCGGTGCGCACCTTCCAGCTGCCGTGCCCGATCCACGTGAACCTGACCTGATCGTTGATGCCCATGTCGCTACCTCCACCGAATGCTGTGGCTCGTCGTCGAACACATAACACTGCCGGATACGCCGCCCGCGCCGCGCCCGCTCAGCGAGACCAGCGGCCGGCGCGCAGGAAGTCGATGAACTGCTCGACCGCCCCCGGCAGGTGGCGCCGGCGCAGGTGCACGATGCTCCACGGGCGCTTGATGGGGAAGCCCTCGATGTCCAGCACGACCAGGCCGCCGTTCCTGCGCTCCAGCTCGATCGCGTGGCTCGACAGGACGGCCACGCCCAGCCCGGCCTCCACCGCGTGCTTGATCGCGCCGTTGCTGCCCAGCTCCATGCCCACCGGCAGCGTCACCCCGGCTCGCCGGGCGGCCATCTCCACCGCCAGGCGGGTTCCCGAGCCGTGCTCCCGCATCAGGAAGCTCTCGCCCGCCAGTTCCCGGAGGGTCAGGGTGGGGCGGCTCGCGAGCGGATGGCCGGAGGGCACCACCATCACGAGCTCGTCCTCCATGAACGGGGTCGAGACGAGGTCCGGGTCCGCCACCGGCGGGCTCAGCACGGCCAGGTCCAGCGCGCACTGCTTCACACGCTCCTGCAGGGCCTCGCGGGAGCCGATCTCCAGCGACACGCCCAGGTGCGGGTGCAGCCGTTTGAAAGCGCCCAGGGCCAGCGGGATGACGTAGATGCCCACCGTCGTGCTGGCGCCGACCCGGAGCGTGCCCCGCTCGATGCCCCGCATCTGCTCCATCACCATGGCGGCCTCGTCGAGCAGCGCGAGCGTGCGCCGGGCGTACTCGTAGAGCACCTGGCCGGCCTCCGTGAGCCGCACGCGCTTGCCCAGGCGGTCGACCAGCGGTAGGCCCAGCACTGCCTCCAGCTCCTTCACCTGGTACGACACGGACGGCTGGCTGATGCTCAGCTCGTGCGCCGCGGCGCTGAAGCTGAGCTGCTCGGCGACCGCGCGGAACGTTCGCAGCTGGTGCAGCGTGAGCGCCCTTTCGAGAGTCGGCGTCTCAGCCATCGGAGGTCCCGGCACTACGATAGGCGACGTGAACGAGCCGGTGGGGATGGGGAGGCCGTCAGCGGGCGCCGGCGGCCGGACGGCCGCCGCCAGGCAGCGCCTCGAGGCGCTCCTCGACCCCGGCAGCTTCGTGGAACGGTTCTCCTTCACCGGCGCGCCGGGGCCGGGAGCCGGCCTCGACGAAGGCGCCGAGGCGGTCGTCGGCGTCGGCACCGTGGATGGCAGGGACGTGGCCGTGCATGCCGTCGGCCCGCTGCCGCCGGGCGGCTCGCTCGGGGAGCAGGGGGCCGCGAAGGTCGCCTGGGCGCTGGAGCTGGCCCTGCGCAGCCGCATCCCGATCGTGGGCCTGGCCGACTGGCGAGGCGCTCGTCCTGCCGAGGACCTAGCTGCTCTGGCTCGCTGGGCGGACGTCCTCCGCCTCCACGTGCGCGCGTCCGGCGTGGTGCCCCAGGTCGCGCTGGTCTTCGGGCGCGGCCCGGGCGCGTCGTACGCCGCCGAGCTCAGCGACTTCGTGATCGCCGTGGACGCCGGCGCCGAGGACGGGCCGGAGTGTGGCGCGCACTTCCTCGCCGCCGACGAGGGCGTGGCCCGGTCGTGCCTGCGCCTGCTGCTGTCCCATCTGCCCGGCTGCAGCGGAGAGACTCCCCCCCGCCAGCCGTACGTGCCGGACCCGGAGGGTCGCGAGCCCGAAGCGCTGCCGCTCGCCTCCCTGCCTCCGGGACAGCCGTACGACATGTGCGAGGTGGCGGCCGGCCTCGTGGACGGCGGCGAGCTCCTCTGGATCCGGCCCCTGCCGGGCCCCGGCCTGCTGGCCGGCTTCGGCCGGCTCGACGGCCACCCGGTCGGCGTGGTGGCGAGCCAGCCGATGCTCTGCGCAGGCACCATCGACGCCGGCGCGGCGTCGAAGGCAGCCCGCTTCGTGCGCTTCTGCGACGCCTTCAACCTGCCGGTGCTGTCCCTGATCGATACGGCCGGCGTCGCCGCGGACGCGCCGGCGCGGCAGGCGGCGCAGCTCGTGTACGCCTACGCCGAGGCCACCGTGCCCCGGCTGGCGGTCGTGACCGGCGCCGTCCGGGGCTCTGGCTACCTCCTGATGTCGCCCAGGGTGGCGGGCGCCGACCTGAGCCTGGCCTGGCCGGCCGTCAAGGTGGCCGCGGCCGGGCCGGAGCCGGCCGCCGAGCGAGGCCTGGTGGACGCCGTGGTCGAGCCCCGGGAGACGCGCCGGGAGCTGATCAGGGTCCTCCGCCTCTCCCTGGGCCGGCGCGCGGAGCGGCCGGTGCGCGAACACGGCAACATTCCCCTCTAGATGGACGAAGGTGGGGAGGGTCGGGAGCCGGCGTGGTCGCCGCCCGTGCGCGTGGTGGCCTCGCCCAACCGGCACCGGACCGTGTCCGCGCGGATGGTCGACGGGGTCCTCGAGCTGCGCGTGCCGGCCTCGATGCCCGGGTCCGAGCGGGAGCGGTGGGCCGAGCGCATGCGCGCGCGTCTGGAGCGCCAGCTGCGTCGCGCCCGCCCGACCGAGGCCGACCTGGAGCGGCGGGCGCACGCGCTGAACCACCGCCACTTCGGCGGGCGGCTGCGCTGGACCAGCATCGCGTACGCGGAGCAGACGAGCCGGTGGGGCTCCTGCAGCTTCGAGTCCGCGGTGATCCGCATCTCCACCCGGGCGGCGCGGCTCCCCGGCTGGGTCCTCGATTACCTCCTGGTCCACGAGCTGGCCCACCTGGAGGTGCCCAATCACGGCAGCCGGTTCTGGGCGCTCGTGGACGACTACCCGCTGACCGAGCGCGCCCGCGGCTACCTGATGGCCCTCGACCACGTGGGCGGCCGCCGCGACGACGACGCTCTCGAGGACTGAGCGTGCGGCCTGCTGTGGCCTGGAGTCAGGGCGCCGGCAGCCTGCCCGCCGCCGAAGCCGGCGACCCCCCGCGCGCTGCCCTCTGACGGGGGCTGGCGCCTCGAGGCCAGCTCGCCGCGGCGCTGACCAGGACCAGGATCACCAGCACGCCGCCGTAGTTCAGCTCGGGCAGCAGGAGCACGTCCGCCTGCACGTTGGCGAACCGCTCGATGAGCGGGTACGCCAGCTCCAGCCCGGCGAAGAACACGAGCGCCAGGACGTTGCCGAGCAGCGCCCCACGCGCGACCCGGGAGCGGGGCCCCACCGACAGCCAGAGCACGAACAGCAGCAGCGCGGCCAGCGACGGCCCCAGGCCGTTGTTCGCCACCAGAACGTCGAACGGGGCGGAGGGAACACCCACCGGCGCCGCGTGCAGGCCGAACACGGGGAGCCCCAGCGACCCCAGCCGCCAGTCGGTGACGACGAGCACGGCCGGCACGCCCAGCGCCGAGTAGACGACGAGGTGCATGACCTCGTGGGTGGCCAGGCCGACCGGGAAGAGCAGCAGGGCCAGGCCCAGGGTGCCGAGGAACCTCACGAGCTGAGCCACCTCGGCACCAGGCTCGCGCGCTCCACCGCCAGCGAGCCGGCTCCGTTGACGAAGACCTCGAAGGTGGCCAGCACCGGCAGGTAGTACAGCCAGCGCAGGCCCACGTCCGCGTTCGCGAACGCCACCGTCAGGGATAGGCCCAGCGCCAGCAGCGTGCCCAGGACCGCCGCCGGCCGCGTCGCCAGGCCCAGGATCAGCAGCACCCCGACCAGGGTCTCGGCGACCGTCTCCCCGATCACGAAGACCTGCCAGTTGGGCAGCACCACCTGCGCCATGAGCTCCCGCGCCCCCGGCAGGGGGTCCACCCGCGACACCTGGATCATGATCGGGTGCACCCAGTCCAGCCCGGACGGGGGCAGCCCCACGGGCGCCGGCCACTTCGTGGCCGCGAAGTAGAGCCAGTAAACCCCCACGCCGATCCGGAACAGGCTGCGCCACAGCCGGGTCGCGCCCCTGGCCTCCGTTCCGCCCTCGACCATTCCGAACCCCCTTGAAGCCTGAGAGACGCCGACGGAAGCGGTAAGCCTACCTCACCGTCATGCCGCCTCCTCTCCCGCGAGCGTGCAGGGCTCCTATCGCATGGCCCGCAGCACCGGGTCCGTCGCCAGCTCGAACGCGGACGCGAGCGGCTTCATGTGCAGCTTGCGCAGCTTGTGCTGGACGGCCCCTTTGACGATCGCGAACCGCAGCTTCCGCTCGGTGAAGTCCGAGTTGAACAGCAGCCGGTTGTGGCGGATGTAGTGCCACTCGCCCTCATGCCGGCGCTCCTTCACCCGCGAGTAGAACTTCGTGCCGGGCAGCGGGTACGCGATGGTGTAGCTCACATAGTCCAGCGGCAGGTGGGAGGAGAACCGGATCGTCTTCATCAGGCTCTCGGGCGTCTCGCCGAGGTAGCCGACCATGAAGAAGCCGGCCGCCTTGATGCCGGCCCGGACGCAGGCCTCGACGGCCTCCCGAGCCTGCTCCGGCTTGATGCCCTTCTGCATCTGCTTCAGCACGCCCTCGTCGCCGGACTCGATGCCGAAGAAGATCCGCTTGCAGCCGGACCTCTTCATCTG
>DATFRD010000102.1:0-2103 GCA_035263645.1 Candidatus Dormiibacterota bacterium
GCCGCGCGGCCTCCCCCTCCCCCAGATCGCGGAGCAGCGAGCCGAGCCGGCTGAGGCTGGCGGCCGTGTTGGGATGGTCGGGGCCGAGCGCCTGCTCGCGGACGGCCAGTGCCCGCTCGAGATGGGGAAGCGCCGCCCGCAGATCGCCCTGCTCGTGCAGCAGGGCGCCCAGGTTGGTCAGGCTGGTGGCCGCCTTCCGCCTGCCAGCCCGTAGCAGTGCCCGGCGCGACGCGGCAGTCTGGGGGTGATCGGGCCCCAGGACCCGCTCCCGGATGGCCAGCGCGCGCTCGAAGAGGGGTCGCGCCTCCGCCCGCCGGCCCTGGTCCTGCAGGACGAGAGCCAGGCTGCTGAGGCTCCGGGCCGTGTCCGGATGGTCTGGCCCCAGCTCCCGCTCGCTGATAGCCAGGGCCCGTTCCAGCAGCGGCCGCGCCGCCGCCGGCTCACCCTCGGCCCGCAGCAGCATGCCGACGTTGTTGAGGCTGGTCGCGATCTCGGGGTGGTCGGGCCCCAGGGCCCGCTCACGGATGGCCAGCGCACGCTCGTGCGTCGATCGCGCACCGGCCAGGTCGCCCCGGACGCGGAGCGACATGCCCAGCCGTTCCAGGCTCCGGGCCGTGTCCGGATGGTTCGGTCCCAGCTCCATCTCGCAGGTAGCCACTGCGTGCTCGAGTTCGGCCGTCTCGGTTTCCATAACTCGCGCTTCCTCCTCTCAGCACCGGCGTCGCTATCGCCACGCCCTCAGCACGTTGTCCATTCCGAGTAGTTCGACGGGACCATCGCCGAGGTGCCGGATCAGCGTCGCCCCGAGCTCGTCCCGATACCGCTCCAGCCGGTCCGGCGGCAGACCCTCAGCCCGCACCGCTGCGTCCCACCAGCGGGCGGCGAGTCCAGCGAACGCCCCCGGACTCTCCCAGCGCGCCACCGTCGGCTCCCGCTCGACCTCGGCACGGCCGAACCCTGCGGCGAGCGCCGCTCCCCGCAGCGCATCCGGATCGGCCAGCCGCTTCCGGTCGCCCGCGGCCATCACGTCCGGCGGTGGGTTCAAGCAGCGGTCGGCGGCCCTCACGACCAGGCAGGCCAGCAGTCGGCTCCTCACGCCCGCCGGGATCGAGGCCACCAGCCGGCCCCCCGGCCGCAGGACCCGACACGCCTCGACCAGCGCGCGGTCGAGGTCGCTCGCGAACTGGAGCCCATGGCCGCAGACGACCCCGTCGAACACGCCGTCCCGCACCCCCAGCCGCTCCATGTCCATCCGGGCCAGCCGAGCCGTCGGGGCCTGCCGGGCGGCAACCCGCAGCATCCCGCCCGCGATATCGGCGCCGATCACCCTGGCCCCGGCGGCCGCCAGCTCGGCCGTCAGGTTGCCGGGACCGCAGGCCAGGTCGAGGATCAGCTCGCTCGGGTGCGCGGCCAGCAGCTCCAGGGCCCGCTGCCGTCCCTCGCTGCGCACCTGGTCGTGGCGCGACCGGTACTCGTCGGCGAACTCGCTGAAGACCCGGGAGTAGAACGCCCGGACCGACTCGGGGGAGAGCGTCACGTCGGAGCCCTCGGCCGCAGCCGGCGGAGCACCGGCTCGCTGAGACGGGCGTACAGGACCAGATCAACGGCGAACCGGTTGATGCGCTCGAGCACGCCCGGCGCCACCAGCCGGATCCCGCCCTCCTCGGTCACGAAGTCCCCGTGGCTGGTGACCACCTGGACCGGCAGCGCCAGTCCGTTGAGGCCGCGGACCACGATCCTCAGCTGGTCGCAGGCCTGGACCGCCGAGAGGTTGTCGCCGTGCGCCATCAGGCCCACCGGCTTGTACGTGAATTCGGCGATGGACAGGTGGTCGAGGCAGTTCTTGAGCGCGCCGCTGAAGGAGTTGTGGTAGACGGGCGTGGCCAGCACGACGCCTGTCGCCTCGCGGGCGGCCTTCGCGAGCTGCCTGACCGCCGCATCTGGATGAGCGTCCACCTGCTCGTGGTAGTCGGGATCCGCGATTGGCAGCGGGCGCGTCCGGAGGTCCCACCGCTCGAACGCGACGTCCCTGCCCCGGAGGACCGCCGCCAGCGCGTCCACCGCGGCAGAGGTGTGGGAGCCGGCGCGGACGCTCCCGGTGAT
>DATFRD010000103.1:0-22799 GCA_035263645.1 Candidatus Dormiibacterota bacterium
TGCACGCGCTCGCCCTGGAGCCGAACACGGGCGCCAGGGAGCGGGTGCTCGCGGCCGCGCTCGAGCTGGTCGGGCGGGACGGCCTGGCCCGCCTGTCGATGGACGAGGTGGCCGCCACCGCGGGCGTGTCGCGGGCCAGCCTGTACCGCCTGTTCCCGGGCAAGCCGGCCCTCTTCAGGGAGCTGCTGGTCGCGTTCTCCCCACTGGAGGCCGTCGCCGAGACCGTGGAGCAGATGCGGGACCGGCCGCCGGACGAGGTCCTGCCGGCCGTGGCCCTGCGCGCGGTGACGCTGCTATCGGGTCGGGTCGGGGTCGTGCGCACGCTGGTGTTCGAGGTCACAGGCGCGTCCGCCGACGCCGCCGAGGCGACGCGCTATCTGCTTGAGAGCGGCGTGGGCCGCCTCGCTGGCTACCTGGCGGAGCAGATGGCGGCGGGCCGGCTCAGGCCGATGCACCCGCTCCTGGCGCTGCAGGCCCTCGCCGGCCCGCTCCTCCTCCACCTGATCACGCGGGGCCTCGCCGAACGGGAGCTGGGCTTCGCCCCGCCGCTGGAGGAGGTGGCGGCCACGCTGGCCCAGACCTGGCTCCGAGCCATGCGGCCGGAGCCCGAGGGAGGTGACGATGGCGTCTGAGAGCGACCTGGCGATCGAGGTCGAGGACGTGGTCAAGCGATTCGGCGACCTGACGGTCCTGGACCGCGTCCGCCTGCGCGTGCGGCGAGGCGAGATCTACGGCCTGCTGGGGCCGAACGGGTCCGGCAAGACGACGCTGATCCGCTGTCTGGCCGGCCTGGTCCGGCCTGAATCGGGCATCGTCCGGGTGCTCGGCCGCCGGCTGCCGGCGGTCGACGTCCTGGCCCGGATCGGGTACATGACCCAGGCCGCGGCGCTCTACCCGGACCTGTCGGTCCAGGAGAACCTGCGCTTCTTCGCAGCCATCAGCGGCGCCTCCGGCGGCGTGGACGAGGCGCTGCGCTTCGTCGACCTGGAGGCCAGGCGGCGCTCCGTGGTCGCGACCCTGAGCGGCGGCATGCGGACCCGAGCTTCCCTCGCCTGCGCCCTGGTGCACCGGCCGGAGCTGCTGCTGCTCGACGAGCCCACGGTCGGCGTCGACCCGCAGCTCCGCGTGCAGCTGTGGGAGCGGTTCCGGGCGATGGTCGCGACCGGGACCACGATCGTCGTCTCCAGCCACGTGATGGACGAGGCGGAACGCTGTGACCGACTGGGCCTGATCCGCGACGGCCGGCTGCTGGCCGAGGGCACGGTGCCGGAGCTGCTGCGGCGGGCGGACGCGCAGCGGCTGGAGGACGCATTCCTCAGCCTGGCCGAGGGGGTGGCCCGGTGAGCGGCCGTCGCGTCCTGGCCATCGCGCTCCGGCTGCTGCGCCAGTTCCGCCGGGACCGGCGGACGCTGATGCTGCTCTTCGCGGTCCCCCTGGTCGTGCTCGGGCTGATCGACGCGCTGCTCCGCGGCGGCGCTTCCCGGCCGGCCATCGGCGTCGTGAACCTGGACCACGGACCGCTGGGGACGACCATCGCCAGCCAGCTGGAGTCGTCGGCGGCGGTCGACGCCGCCGCCATGGACGCCGGCGACGCGGAGGCCCGTCTGCGGGACGGGAGCCTGGCCGGGTACGTCGTCCTTCCGGCCGGGCTGTCCGAGTCCGCGGCGACAGGCGGCACGGTGGCCCCGGAGGTCCACCTGGAGGGCGGCGAGCCATCGTCGGCGGCGGCGGTCCAGCAAGCGACCGGCCAGGCGCTCGCCGGGGTCGTGGCCGCCCGCCTCGTGGCCACCGGGCTGCCGGTGCCGCGGGTCGCGCCCGTGGTGACCTACCGGTACGGCGGCCCGGCGCTGGACACGCTGGACTCGTTCGGCGGCGCGTTCCTCGGGCTCGTGGTGTTCTTCCTCGTGTTCGTAATCACCTGCGTGGCCTTCCTGCGCGAGCGGTCCCAGGGCACGCTGGAGCGGCTGATGGCGAGCCCGCTGCGGCGCGGCGAGGTGGTCGCGGGCTATGCCGTCGCGTTCACGGTCCTCGCGCTGCTCCAGTCGGCGGAGGTGCTCGTGTTCGCGCTGGCGGTGCTGCACATCCACAACGCGGGCAGCGTGGTCCTCGTCTTCGTCATGGAGACGCTGCTGGCCTTCGCCGCGGTGAACGTGGGCATCTTCCTCAGCACGTTCGCACGGACCGAGTTCCAGGCGGTTCAGTTCATCCCCATCGTGATCGTGCCGCAGGTGCTGCTGAGCGGCGTCCTGCTGCCGGTGTCCTCTGAGCCCGGGTGGCTGCAGGCGATCTCGAACGTGCTGCCGCTGACCTACGCCGCCGCCGGCCTGCGCGACGTGATGCTGAAGGGCGCCGACCTCACGTGGGCATCGGTGCAGGTCGACGGCGCGGTGGTGCTCGGGTTCGGCCTCGTCGCCCTGGCGGCGGCGACGGCGACGCTGCGCCGGCAGGTCGCCTGAGCGACCGGGGGGGCCGTCGCCTGGCCGCGGGCCGGCGTGTGCCAGGATCTGAGCCATCGTGCTCTCCCTCCCGGCCGGCACCGCGCGGCCCCGCCGCCGCGTCGTAAGGGTGGTGGCGGCCGGGCTCGCGGTGCAGCTGGCGTTCGGGATGGTGTTCGCGTGGGGAGCGGTCGTCCCGCAGGTGCGGGCCACCGAGCACTGGCCGGCCGTGCTCCTGGGCGCGGTCTTCTCGGCCACCCCGGCCGGGTATGGGCTCGGGACGACCATCGGCGGCCGGCTGGCCGACCGGCTGCCGCCGCGCCGGCTCTGCTGGACGGCGCTGGGCCTGCTGACCGCGGGCTTCGCAGTGGCGTTCGCCGCGCCCAGCGGGCTGACCTTCGTCGTGGGCTACGGGTTCGTCGCGCTCGGCCTGGGCGGCGGCCTGGCGCTGACGGGTGCCGTCGGCGCGCTGGCCCAGGTCCTGCCCGGCCGGGCGGGCGCCGCCGGCGGCCTGGCCAGCGCCGCCTACGCGGGCTCGGCGGTCTTCCTGGCGCCGCTGCTCGGTGCGCTGGCGCCACGCCTGGGCTGGATCGAGGCTCTGCGCACGGTGGGCCTGGCGCTGGCCATCGTGTCGGCCGCGCTGGTGGCGCTCATGCCGGCGCTCCCCCCTGGCGCGCCCCGGCCCCGCGCGGCCGTCCAGCCCGGCCGCCTGCTGCGCAATCGGGCGATCCAGGCCGGCTTCCTGCTCGCCCTTTGCGGCGCCACCTTCGGCGCGTTCGCCGCGGTCGAGCTGACCGGCGAGGTCACCGCCCGGCACCTCGGCGCCGCGCTGGCGGCCGCTTCGCTCGGCGTGTTCGCCGCCGGCAACGCGGGCGGACGGCTGGCGGCAGGCCTGGCCGCCGACCGTCTGGGGCCCAGCCGGGTGCTGGCCTGCGTCTTCGCCGTGGAGCTGGCGGCCGCCCTGGCTTTGTTCGTCGGCGTGGGCCCGGTGACGGCCCTCGCGGTGGCGCTGGCCGCTGGCTCGGCGGTGGGCGCGGACGCCGGCTCGCTCTCCAGGCTGGGGGCGGACGCCGCGCCCGACCGCCCCCACTCGGCGTTCGGGCTCGTCTTCGCGGGCTTCACGGCCGGAGCCTTCCTGGGGCCGATCGCCGGGGCGCTGGTGGCCCCTCCGGCCGGGTGGCTGGCGGCGGCCGTCCCGGCCGGGGCCGGGCTGGCGATCCTGGCCCGGGCTCGCCGGGCGCCGACCCCCGCGTGAGGGCGGCTGGGCGGGCGGCCGACGACGGCGAGGCGCGCCTCGGCGGGCTGGCGGGGACGGGCCGCTACGCGGAGCTGTTCTGGATCGCCCTGGCGGTCACCTTCCCGACCATGGTCGTGGGGGCGATCGCGCGGCGACGGTTTCCCGATCGCGCCGCCGAGCTGCCGAGCACCGCCCCCGCGTAGGGGCTCGAGGCCCGGGTCACCGCGAGCACGGTCACCGCTGGCCGAGTGGGCGGTCCTGGCCGAGCACGAGGAACGCGATGCCCAGCCCGGCCGCCACGGCGATCGTGATGCCTTCGGCGATCACGTTGTCGGGAAAGGCGAGCCTGAGCACGCCGGACACCACCAGGTAGATGCCGGCCATGCCGAGCGCCAGCTTGAGGCGGCGGGCCACGTTGCGGAGCTGGTTGCGGAGGCCGCCCGGCCGCAGGGAAAGCATGCTGGTGACGAGGACGACCAGCAGGACCATGCCGATCAGAAAGGCCCGCACGGGCCCAGTGTGCCACGGCGCGGTACGCTCCTGCCTATGTGGCTGGTGTGCACACAGCGCTGCGGCGGGGCCCTCTTCCGCGCCCTCTCCGCGGAGGTCGAGGTGGACGCGGCCGGGGAGTACCAGGGCCACCGGGTGGTGCAGCCGGGCTTCCTGTGCCTCAACTGCGGCTCGCCGGCGGTGGACCTGGGCGCAGTGCCAGAGGCCATGGACGAGGAGGCCGCAGAGGAGGAGGCCACGGCCGTGGCGGCCGTGGACGTCCTCTGCCCCGCCTGCGAGACGCTGGTCTCGGTCGCGGCCGGCGAGGAGTGCCCGAACTGCGGCACGGCGCTGGAGGTCGCCTGAGGGCCATCGCCGATCGATGCGGGCGCTCGCGGGTCGAGCCCGGGCTCCGGCTCGGGAGCGCGGCCGGAGCGTGCGGGATCGCTGCCAGGGGCCTCGGGGGGCCGACGAGGATCGCCGGCTCCGGGCCTGGAGCGAGGTTCCTCAGGTCAGGGAGGCGGTGCCGCAGAGGATGCCGGCCATCCAGGCGGCCGCCGCCGCCTGCCGGCGGCCGATGGCCGTCCGGAGAACCCGAACCGCCCGAGGCGTATCCAGATCCTCGTCCATGGCCACGGCAAACGCATCGACGAGCTCGTCCCCCCCTCGCACCAGCGCAGCAGCAGGAGGGCCCGCCCCACCACCCGTCGAGCCGGCTGCGGCTCCGCCCCCGCCGCCACCACCGACGAGGTCGGCCAGCTGGGCAGTCAGGCGGGCCGCCGCGGCCAACCTCTCCCAGCTGAACGACCAGTCCGTCCGGTAGCGGTTCGACGCCAGATACAGGCGAAGCGCGGCCGCAGGTGCCCGCTCCAGCGCCTCCTTGACGGCCACCAGGTTGCCGAGGGACTTCGACATCTTGTGGCCGGCGTACCGGACCATGCCAGTGTGCATCCAGGCGGCGGAGAAGGGTACGCAGCCCGTTAAGGTCTCGGACTGCGCCCGCTCGGACTCGTGGTGTGAGAACTGCAGGTCACGGCCGCCGCCGTGCACGTCCACCTGGTCTCCGAGGTAGCGCGTGGCCATGGCCGAGCACTCGATGTGCCAGCCCGGCCGGCCGTTCCCGTAGCGCGACGGCCAGGCGGGCTCGTCGGGCTCGGACGCGCGCCAGAGCGGGAAGTCCAGCGCGTCTCGCTTGTGGCCCGGTCCGACCTCGCCGAGCAGGCCTTCGTCCCGGAGCTTGCGCACCATCGACCGCCGGGTCCGGTGGGACAGCCCTCCGTAGTCACCGAAGCGCCGGGCTTCGAAGTAGACCGCGTCCGTCTGGTAGGCGACGCCCGCATCGACCAGTCCGTCGACGGCCCTGAGGATGATGGGGATCTCGCCCGAGACGCGCGGCATGTAGTCCGGGGGCCGCCAGCCCAGCGACGTCATGTCCGAGACGAACGACTGCACCTGCGAGGCCGCCAGCTCGTCCCACCGCACGCCGTCCCGGCGGGCACGTGCGAAGAGCGGGTCGTCCACGTCGGTCACGTTCTGGACGTAGCGGACGCGGAACCCGGACGCCTCCACCCAGCGCACCAGGACGTCGTAGGCGCAGAAGCAGAACGCGTGGCCCATATGGCCGGAGTCGTAGGGCGTCACGCCGCATACGTACAGCTTCAGCTCGCGCGCGCCCGGCTGCCTCGGGTCCGGCGAGAGCGGCAGCGGCACCGACTCGCGCCGCCTGGCGTCGTAGACCCGAATGCTACAGCTTGGTTCCAGAGACACCGTTGCGGGCCGCCTCCCGCAGGACGTCGGCGCAGTCGGCGCGCTCCCAGGGCAGGTCGACATCGAGCCGGCCGAAGTGGCCATACGCTGCCGTCGGACGGTACAGCGGACGACGCAGGTCCAGCCGGTGGATGATCGCGGCCGGCCTGAGATCGAAGTGGTCGCGGACCAGGCGCAGGATACGGTCCTCGGGGAGCTTGCCGGTGCCGAAGGTCTCCACCGCGATCGACGTCGGCTGGGCCCGCCCGATCGCATACGACACCTGGACCTCGCAGCGCTCGGCCAGTCCGGCCGCGACCAGGTTCTTGGCCACATGGCGCGCCGCGTAGGCCGCCGACCGGTCCACCTTGGACGGATCCTTGCCGCTGAACGCGCCTCCCCCGTGCCTGGCCACGCCACCGTAGGTATCGACGATGATCTTCCTGCCCGTGAGGCCGGCGTCGGCAGTGGGGCCGCCCACCTCGAAGCGCCCGCTGGGGTTCACCAGGATCTTGGTCCCCGCGTCGACCAGGTGGGAGGCCAGCACCGGGCCGATGACCACCTCCCGGACGCCCTCCTCGATCTCCCGGTTGCTCACCTCGGGACGATGGTGGGTCGAGATCACGACAGCCTCCACCCGCCGCGGCTTCCCGTACGCGTATTCGATCGTGACCTGGGACTTGCCGTCGGGCAGCAGCCACGGCAGGTCGCCCGACTTGCGAGCCTCGGCCAGCCGCCGCGTGAGCCGGTGGGCCAGGGAGATCGTGAGCGGCATGAGCTCCGGGGTCTCGGCACACGCGAAGCCGATCATCATGCCCTGGTCCCCGGCGCCCTGCAGCTCGAAGGGATCGCCGTCCGTGTCGGTCCTGGCTTCCAGGGACCGGTCGACCCCAGCCGCGATGTCGGGCGACTGCTCCTTCAGGTAGACGGACAGGAGCGCGTGGTCGGGGTCGAAGCCCGTGGACTCATCCACGTAGCCGATCGAGCTCAGCGTCTCGCGAATGGTCTTCTCGATGGGCACGTCGGCCCGCGTGGACACCTCGCCGATCACGCAGAGGAAGCCTCTGGTCACGGCTGTCTCGCAGGCGACGCGCGCCACCGCGTCCTGGGCGAGGATCTCGTCCAGGATCGCGTCCGAGACCTGGTCGCAGACTTTGTCCGGGTGACCCTCGGTCACCGACTCGGAGGTCAGCAGATAGGAGCTGGCGTTCGTGAAGGATGTCATGGGCAGGCTGTGGCCGGGCGGGCCCGCCGGCATTGTACAGGCATCTCCAGGAGCCGGAACCCGCGGTGCGGGCGGGGGAATTCCCGGCGGCTGCTACCCCGCCGCCTCTTCCTCGTCCTGCCCCAGGAGCCGGGCCTGCAGCGCGAAGATGTCGTCCAGCACCCTGTCGATGCGCCGCCCCTCCAGCCGGTGGTCGGGTATGAGCCCGCCGGCGCCGAGCAGATGACGAAGCCGGTACGCCAGCGGCCCATCCACCCGGACCCGCCCGTCGGCCAGCGCGTCCTCCAGCAGCTGCAGGCATTGGTCGAGCGCGCGCATCCGGGTGCGGTCGGCACTGTCCCGAGAAGTCATCACGTCCCCAACACCTCCACGCGACCGTCCGGCAGGACCCTCGTGTTGACGAACGGCAGGGCGGGGAGCGGCTCGCCGTCACGCATCGACTGGCCCGTCGCGTCGAAGGCGAGGTTGTGACATGGGCAGTTCAGCACCCTCCGGTCGGAGAGCCAGACCAGCTCGCACGGCAGGTGCGTGCAGTACGCAGATATCCCCACCACCCTGTCTCCCTGGCGGACCAGGAAGGCTCCGATCGCGCCGGCCGAAACCCGGCGCGGCACGCCCTCCGGGAGGTCGGTCAGCCTCAGCCCGGAATCGACCCAGCGGGCGACACCCTTGGTCGGCTCCATGATGCTTCGCGAGGTCGCCGGGGTCCGTGTGCGGTAGTCTGGCGTCCCCGCGGGCGTGGGCCGGGCGATCGGCACCACTCGGGCCAGCTCGGTGCTCAGCACGCCGCCGACGGCGCCGGCCGCGAGGCCCACGGCAGCCACCAGCGCCGACCGCCGGTTCAGCGCCGACGTGTGGACCTCCCCACCCTCCAGAAGGGCGCCGAGCCGCCGCCGGAACGCCGGCGACATCCGCGGATAGCCGTCGCGGACGCCGGCCAGACGCGCAGCCATGCGGATGGCGTCCCTGTCCTCGGCGTCCGGCGGAGCCGCCTTCAGCGGTCGCCCCGACAGCAGCCGGGACACGATCCGGTCGACGCGCACGGCAACGCGCTCCTCCCGCGGATCAGCCATCGTCGGCCACCCGGGCAGCAGCGCGAAGAGCTCGCAGCTGCATGACCTTGATTCCGCCGAGCGTCGTTCCCAGTTCGGCCGCCACCTCCTTCAGGGAGTACCCGCGCAGGAAACGCAGCTCGAGCAGCTTGCGATAGTTGGCCGGCAGGCGACTCAGGATCCGCTCCACGCGCTCGACGGACTCCCCGGCCGGCTCCGGCTGCTCGCTCGGCACCCAGACTTCATCGTGCAGCTCCTCCTCCGGCAGCCCGAACCGCGCCGACCAGAAGGACGCCAGCGCCGACCGTGCGGTTGCGAACAGGTATGAGCGAATGGCCGCCGGGCTCGCACCCGATCGCAGCCGCGGGATGGCTTTCAGCGCCACCTGCTGCGTCAGATCCTCGGCATCGGCGCGGTTGCCGACCCGGGCGAAGATGTAGGCGTACACGAACTCGAGCTCCTCGAGCGCGACGTCCACGGGCGGGGCCCCGGCGGGTGGCAGCTCGAGCACGTCGCCAGGAGCCTTATCGGGTCGCTCGACCGTCACCCCTCCTACCTCGCAGCCGGCTTCCGCAGACGGGCCGCGAGGCTCGCTTGCTCGGCGGTGCGGCCCGGCCCGGGGCCCGGGGCGCCGGGGCGAGCGCGGCGACGGGATTCAGCCGGCATGCAGGCTCGAGAGCCGCACCGCGGCAACACTCTCGCCCGGCGTCGCGAGCGCGGGGGCTCCCATCGGACCTCCAGTTGATTGTGACCGCCTGAGGGGAGGAGCGGGCGTGCGAAACGGTCACGCCCGGCCTCCTGGTACCTCCAGGTACCGATCGAGGTTACTCGGGGATAAGGACGAGGCGATGACGGGGTCTCGACCACGATGTCAGGTTCCACCGGGCTGACCCATCGCGCAACGCCAGCCGTTAAGGGGACCACACAGGCCCACCCGCACGGGAACGTCTGCTCGCGCGCCGGGACCTGGTTAACGCGCTTCCCTCCGGGGGCCCGGAGCGGGCAGACTCATGTCATGTCCGACGCCGGGCTGGACGTGCTGAGACAGGTCTTCGGCCTGCAGGACTTCCGACCCGGCCAGGCGCCCGTGGTCGAGGCGCAGCTGGCCGGTCGCGACGTCCTGGCCGTCGCGCCGACCGGGTCCGGCAAGAGCATCAGCTACTGGGTGCCCGCCGTGGTCGGCGGCGCCCTCACGCTGGTGGTCTCGCCGCTCATCGCGCTGATGAAGGACCAGGTCGATCGCCTGCGCGGGCTGGGCGTACCGGCGGCCTTCATCAACTCGACCCAGGAGCGCTCCGACCAGGTCGCCGCTCTGCGGGCGGCGGCCGGCGGCCACCTGCGGCTGCTGTACGTGGCGCCGGAACGGTTCTCTCGGCCCGGCTTCCTCGAGCGCGTGGCCGAGCTGAGGGTCGCCCGGTTCGTCGTCGACGAGGCCCACTGCATCTCGTCCTGGGGCCACGACTTCCGGCCCGAGTATCGGCAGCTAGGTCGGGCTCTTGCCGCGTGCGGGCGCCCGCCGGTCTCCGCGTTCACGGCCACCGCGACGCCACGGGTGCGCGAGGACGTGGCGCAGAGCATCGGCATGCGGGACCCCTTCGTGCTCGTCACCGGCTTCAACCGGCCGAACCTGCGCCTGGCCGCGATCCGCTGCAGGGGGGACGGCGGCAAGCGCGAAGCGCTGCTGCGGGTGCTCGATCCAGGTCCGGGCAGGGCCCTCGTCTACACCGGGACCGTGGCCGCCGCCGAGGAGGTGGCGGCGCTCCTGCAGGCCCGCGGCTACGCGGCCGCGTGCTACCACGGCCGTCTCGCAGACGAGGAACGCCGGCGGGTCCAGGACCGGTTCGCCACGAAGGCGCTCCGAGTCGTCGTCGCCACGTCCGCATTCGGGATGGGCGTCGACGTGCCGGACATCAGGCAGGTCCTGCATCTCCATGCGCCAGGCAGCCTGGAGGCGTACTACCAGGAGGCTGGCAGGGCGGGACGCGACGGAGAGCCGTCTCTGTGCGCGCTGCTCTGGTCCCCCGCGGACCGCGAACTGCACTCCTTCTTCATCGAGCAGGCGTTTCCGGCCGGGGACTCGGAGCCGAAGCGCAACGCCTATGCGCGGCTCGCCCAGATGCTCTCCTACGCGCAGCTCCGCTCATGCCGCCACGCTCGCATCGGGGACTACTTCGGCGAGCAGGGCGTGGCCCGGCAGTGCCAGGCCTGCGACAACTGCCTCGCCGAAGACCGGGCCCCGGACGTGCCCGTGGCCGCCGAAGAGGTGAGGGCCGCGCTGGCCGCTGCTGCCCGCTTCAGCGGCCGCATGGGCGCCGTCAACCTCGCCGCGATCCTCGGCGGGCGCCAGACTTCGTGGACCCGGCGCAATGCGTGGGCCGCGGAGCTCTCACACTTCGGCGCCCTGCCCTGGCCGGATGAGCGCCTCCGCGACCTGCTCCGCGCGCTCGTGGAAGACGACCTGCTGCGTCAGACCTCCGGCGAGTACCCGGTCGTGGAGATCACGGGAACCGGGCGCGCGGTGCTCGCCGGCCGGGCGCCGGCCGACGTGACGCTGCCGGCGCCGCTGGCTCCGGCCCACGCCCCCGGGTCGGCCTTGGGCCCGGCCGCCCCGGCCCGGCAGGTCGCGACGCCCGGCCCGGCCGACGGGGACGCGCTGGAGCGGCTGCGCCGGTGGCGGCTGGAGGCGTCGCGGGCGCAGGGCGTCCCGGCCTACGTGGTCTTCCACGACCGGACGCTCGCCGAGATCGTCGCTCGGGCCCCTCGCGACCTGAACGAGCTGGAGCGAGTCCCGGGCGTCGGGCCGACCAAGCTCAGCCGCTACGGAGACCAGGTGCTCGCGGTGCTGCGCGCCCCCGAACGCTGACCAGGGGTGCATCCGCGCTCATGTCCACTGCCACCGCGTGGCTGGCGAGGAGCCGGCCAGCGTGTTGCCGGGGTCCTCCAGCCTGTCGTAAGCGGAGTGGACGGCGACCCGGCCGGGACCCGTCAGACGCAGCCAGACGAACCGCTCTCCCCACGAGCGCCACGAGCGCCACGTGCCGGACGGGTGCTCGAAGTGGAGGTACATCTGGACCGTCGAGTCCTTGAACAGCAGCGCGGTCGGCTTGACCAGCATCGACTCGCCCGACGACAGCTGGCGGATGAACGCGTTGCCGGCCGCATGCAGGAGCAGGAGGCCGGGCTGCCCCGGCGCCGAGAAGCGGTCCACGTACCTGCCAACCGGGTAGTGCGTCTCGGTGTCGTCACCCTGCCGCGTCTGGAACCAGACGCCGCTCTGGAACCAGTCGTAGCGCACCTGGTTCGTGGCCGCCATGAAGATGTGCTCCCTGACGTCGACGGACATGCCCGCCTGGAGCGGCACGGGCACCAGCTCGCCGGGAGCGTCGCGGGAGAAGGCGACATGGCCGGGCCCGTGGGCGTCCGTCATGATGAGGGGCAGCCCGGCGAACATCCGGCTCCAGCCGCCGGCCAGCGCCATCGGGGCGATCGCGACCGAAGGGTCCTTCCACAACAGCACGTGGTGCGTGAAGTAGACGCCGTCCCCGGCCGCGAGGTTGAAGTCGGCGACGGGCACGTACGCGCCCTCGATCTGGCAGTACGAGCGGCCGAACTGGAGCCGGGCCATGTCCGGGACCGCAGGCAGCTCGTACCAGCCGGAACGGCTCACCTGGTCCCGGACGTCCACGGGAGCGCCACAGGTCGGACAGCTGACCAGGTCGGCGGCGTCGGCGGTCGCGCGGCACCAGCGGCAGGTGTAAGCAGCCATCAGCGCTACTCGGTGTGGTGGTGGACGTACATGGACTGGATGCCCACCCGGCCCGGCCCGGTCATGCGGGCCAGGTTCATCCCCCCTCCGCCGAAGAGCCCGGTCGACAGCCGTTGCGTCTCCACGTCCATTCCCACCGACGCGTCTTTGTACAGGAACCCTCCCGGCTCAAGCAGGACGCTCTCGCCCGGCCCGAGCGTGCGCTCGAACACGTTGCCGTAGCCATGCAGCAGCAGTAGGCCCTGCTCGTTGCCCGCCACGAAGCGATCCATGAACATCCCCTGGCCGCCGAATAGGATGTTCTTCAGGCCTTTGACGCGTGTGTACGAGTAGCCGATGCTGTGGGAGGCGAGCAGGAACGCGTGCTCGCGGACGTCCAGCTCCTGGTCGGGATGGATCGGCAGGACGACCAGTTCGCCGGTGGCGTCGCGGGAGAACGCGATCCGGCCGGGGCCCTGCGCCACCGTGATGATGAACGGCATCCCCGCGAACGCCCGCTTCATCCCGCCGCCGAGTGGCATGACCGACATCCCGACCGACTCGTCCTTCCAGAGCATCACGTGGTGCTCGAAGTAGATCCAGTCGCCCGGGGCCAGCGTGATCTCGGCGACCGGGACGATCTCGCCCTCGACCTGGCAGGTGCTCTGGGAGAAGTGGATCTCCGTCATGTCACGCAGCCGAGGCGCTTCGCGCCAGCCGGAATCGCTGACCACGTTCCGCACGTCGAGCGGGGCTCCGCACGTGTAGCAGTTGGGGGTGCCCGGCGTGTTCTGGGCCTTGCACCACTGGCATTCCACCCGCGTCCCGGTGTCCAAGCCTCGTCCTCCCGAAAACTACTGAGCCGAATCCCGGATGGCCCGCCACACCTTCTCCGGCATGAGCGGCATGTCCAGGTGCCGGACGCCGAGATGGCCGAGCGCGTCGAGCACGGCGTTGTGCACGGCCGGCGTCGACCCTATGGTCCCCGACTCGCCGTCCGGGAGCGCCGCCGGAGACGGGGTCACCGGGGAGCCGAGACGGGCGCGAAGTCGCCCGCCCTCGTCACCATGGCCGGAAGCTCCCTGCCAAGCCGAGCGCCGAGCCAGCGCGACGTCTCCATCAGCGCCTCCAGGTCGATCGGCGTTCGGACACCCATCCCATGCAGGAGGTAGACCAGGTCCTCGGTGGGGATATTGCCGGTGGCGCGAGGTGCGAACGGGCAGCCGCCCGTGCCGCCTACCGATGCGTCGAGCGCGGTCGCACCCGCCTCGAGCGCCGCGACGGCGTTGGCGAGGCCGGTGTTCCTCGTGTTGTGGAAGTGACAGCCGGCCGGCACCCCGAGGTCCAGCACGCCCCGAACCAGCTCGCGGACCTGGGTCGGCACCCCCACGCCGATGGTGTCGGCGACGACGACGAGGTCCGGAGGGACCTCGGCCACGCGCTCCGCGACCCGGAGCACGTGGGCCGGCTCCACCCGGCCTTCGAAGGGGCAGCCGAACGAGACGATCAGCGCGATCGCGATCGGGACGCCGGCATCCCGCGCCCGTCGGACGAGAACGTGCGAGGTCTCCAGCCCGCCTTCGACACTGGTGTTCTGGTTCCGCTGGGCGAACGTGTCCGTGACCGGAAACGCGTAATGCACCTCGTCGACGCCCGCCGCCAGCGCCCGGTCGAAGCCGCGCTCGTTGAGCACCAGGCCGGACAGGACCGCCCCGGGCGGACGCCGAACCGCTCTCACCACATCCTCCGCTCCGGCCATCTGGGGGACGAGGCGCGGGTTGACGAAGCTGGCCGCCTCGACCGCGGCCACCCCGGCGCCGAGCAGCCTGTCGCACAGCTCGGCCCTGACACTCGACTCCAGGGTCACGCTCTCGTTCTGGAGCCCGTCCCGCGGACCCACGTCACAGATCGTGAGGCTCAGATCCCGAGATCCACCCATACCTCGCGTAACTGTAGAACCACAGCGCGCCCCCTCAGCGGGCGACCTGCACAGCGATGGCGTGGCCGGCTCGCAGCAGGAAGCCCCTGCCGGGGACCCAGTGGCGGAGGGGTCGTGGCAGCGGACCGCAGCCGAACGGCTCCCCGTCAGCGCTGACGTCCGGGTTCAACAGCAGCGCGTGACGCGACTCGCGGAGATCGCCGAGCCATTCGCTGTACCGGCGGAGGGATCGCACCTCCAGCGCCGCGACCACGCGGACCGGGCCGTCACGCCCCAGTCGCGTGAGCCCGCGCAGGGCCGCCTCGACCGGGCCCTCGAGCAGCAGTTCGGCGTCGTCCACAAGCACGACCACCGGCAGCGCGTCCGCGCCAGGACCTCCCAGGTCGGCGGTCATCGCCACGGCCAGGTCCCGGCAGGCGTCCGGCCCCGCCGCCGCTCGCCACCAGGCCGCGGCCGCCGTCAGCTCCGAGTGCCGCCGGCCTGTCATCAGCGCCAGCCGGGCCGGCTCCGTCGCCCGACCGAACGAGCTCGCGAGGGCGCCGAGCGCCGTGGTCCGCCCGGACCCCCGCGGGCCGCAGACCGCCAGGTGGCCGTCGGAGCGGAGGTCCACGGCCACGGGGAGGACCGCGTCGCCGCCCAGCCCGATCACCGCGCGGAGCGGGCTCAGCGGAGCCGGCAGGGCGGCCGCGCTTACCTCGTCGGGCAACGCCTGGACTCGCGGCACCTCGAGCCCGTGGTGCAGCTCGGCCAGCCGGGCCGCCAGACCGGCGGCAGCAGCCCTCTCACCCGCGAGCGTCCCGTCCGCCAGCACCGCCACCTGCACCTCGAGCCCGTCCAGGAACCCGCGCCCCGGTGGCGGCGCCGGACCCAACCGGACGCCGGCCGGCAGGCCGAGCGCCTCCCGGTCGTGGCCGTCCACCCGCAGCAGCAGGCGCCTAGGGATCGCCGCCGCCAGCAGGCCGGAGAGGTCGCGCCGCTCAGATGTGCTCAGGGCACAGTGGACACCGACGGCGCGGCCGTCTCGGACCAGTGCGTCCAGCAGGTCGGCGTAGCGCCCACCGTCGAATCGCTCGAAGACGGAGCGGAAGCTGGCGTGCTCGTCCACCAGCAGCAGGATCGCCGGCAGGCCCGCGGATTCCCAGGTTGCCGGTGCTCGCATCCGGCTCGTAACCCGTCGCTGCACGGCCTCGGCGGCCAGCAGGCGCAGCAGCTGCGTCATCCGCTCGGGCTCCTCCGGGCCGGCCACGGCCCCCACGTGCGGGAGCGCCTCGAGCGGGCGGAGGGCTCCGTTCGAGAAGTCCAGCCCGTAGATGCGCAGCCGGTCCGGGGCATGTGTCGAGGCCAGCGAGCTGGCCAGCGTCCGGAGCGCGGTTGACTTGCCGCTTCCCGCCGCGCCGTAGACGAGCAGGTTGCCGTCGGCCGGCAGGCTGTGCACGAGTGGCCATTGGGCCTGGCGCCGCGGCTCGTCGACCAGCCCCAGCACGGCGGCCGGCTGGGCTGGCCCGGCGACCTCCGGCCGGGGCAGCGAGCCCAGCCTGACGACGGCCGGCAGCGCGGCAAGCCAGGGCCGCGGCGGCGCAGCGACGCCCAGGGCCGCGGCCACCGCCCTCATCGCGTCAACCAGCCGGTCGAAGTCCGTCGGGCCAGGAGCCGGCCTTCCCTCCGACTGGCACCCGCTGGCGACGGCCGCGGGCGCGTCCAGGTCCTCGACTACGGCCGCCGGCGTCGGCCCTTCCTCGCGGGCACCGGCATACGCGACCTGGACCGGCACCAGCTCCAGGTGCGAGAGGCGCACGTACGCCCGGCCCCGCGCGGAGGGGGCGATCCGTGCCGCGTCGGGAGCCTCCACGACGCCCTGGCTCTGGGCCTCGCCGAGCATTCGGAGCGCGACACGGACGTTTGCGTTGCTCCGGATCGCCTCCGGTACCGAGCCCTGCGGGCGCTGCGTCCCGAGCACCAGGTGGACCCCGAGCCCACGGCCCAGGCGGGCGATGGGGACGATCGCGTCCGTGACGAACTCGGGCTGCTCGGCCAGGAGCTGCTCGAACTCGTCGAACACGACGACCAGGACCGGGGGAGCCTGGTCGGGGCGCAGGCGCTCGAAATCAATGAACTCCTTGCAGCCGGCGCCTGCGATGGCCGCCTCTCGCCGCTTGAGCTCCGCGAGGAGGGATTGGCGCACCCGGGCGAGCAGGTGCTCGGCCAGGTCCGTGACCACGCCGACCACGTGGGGCAGGCGGGCGCAGTCCTGGAAGGCAGTGCCGCCTTTGAAGTCGACCAGGAGGAAGCTGACGCGGCGTGGCGAGTGCCGGGCCGCCAGCGAGGTCACCCACGCCCGGAGGAACTCGCTCTTGCCCGACCCCGAGGTCCCCCCGACCAGCGCATGCGGCCCCTGCTCTCGGAGGTCGATCGTCAGCACCCCCTGAGGCCCCACCCCAACGGGCGCGGCGAGGTCCCCCGCCGGCGCCGACCACCAGCTGCGCACGGCGGCCTCGAGACCCTCGCCCGGCTCGACCCCGAGGCACCGGACCAGGCCGACGCGGGCCGGAAGGCAGCCGGTAACCGGCGGTGTCCGGACCTCCTCCAGGCCGGACAGCGCCCGCGCCACCCGGTCCGCGTAGGAAGCGTCCACCAGGTCGGGCACGCCCACGACCTCGGTGCCGGCATCGAGCCGGCGGAGTCGGAGCCGGAGCCCTGTCTCGCCCAGCTCGGCCACCGCCCGGCAGCCGTCGGGCAGCAGGTCGCGCTCGGAGCCTGCCCAGACCACGTACAGACGAGCGCCCGAGGCGGGCTGCAGCAGGGCGGCCAGCAGGCCCCGGTCCACCGCCGCGTTCTCGTGGACCAGCACGAGGAGGGCCGGTTCCGCCTGGTCGGCGGCGGCCGCCCGCTCGGCCAGCTCCAACGCGAGCCCGCGCTGGAGCTCGGAGGCCCGCTGATCCCGCTGCGGAACGGGGTCGCCGGCCGCGGCAGCCCGCAGGTGGGGGAGCCAGCGCAGCCAGTCCCACCCATCTACCTCTCCGTCCCGCTCCGCGGCCGGCGGGAAGGCGGCGATCGTCAGCTCTCGGGGGCTGTGAAGGACGGCGGCCTGGACCACCAGCCACCGCGCGAGGCTGTCCACCGCCTGGCACGGGCCCGCCAGCCCCACGCTGCCGGCCTCCGCCAGCTCCAGAGTGAGGGGGACGGCCGCCAGCGTGGCCGTGGCGGCTGCCTCGGCCGCCGCCTCCCCGACCAGGTCCGGGCGGCCGCCGGCCGGCTGGTCGACCCGCACCGCCGACTCGACGTCGCCCCAGCCGACGCGGAGCCGGAGGAACCCCGGCCGGCCGGGCCGCCGCTCCCAGAGCTCGGGCATGGCCAGGGCCGCCCGGGTCTCCAGCTCGGCCGCGTCCGGTGCCGAGGCCCGCAGAGCCCTTGCCTCGTCCGCCCTCAGGCGCGCCAGCGCCTCACAGGAGAGGGCCAGCTCGGCGTGGAAGCTCCGGCGCTGGCGCCGGCGGCGCCAGCGGCCCATCAGCCGGTCCTCCAGCACGGGGCCCACGGCCATGAGCGGGGTGGCCAGCGCGAGCAGCAGCCCGGCGACGCTCCTTGTGGCCAGCCAGAGGACCGCGCCCACGAGCAGCGGCGCCACGACGGCCGCCACCGGCACGCGCAGCCGCTGCGGCTCGGCCGGCGGCTCGGGCAGATCGTGCTCCAGGATCGGCCGCGCGGGCGGGCCGGCCGGCGGCCGGTTGAAGGGGAGCCGGCCGCGGCTCGGCCGCGCGGCCCGGGGTCGGGCCTCTGGCGCCCGCCGGACGACGAGCAGCGAGTGCCCTATCTCGAAGGGGACGCCGGGCTCGGCTCGGTGTCCCTGGCCGACCGGCCGCCCATCCAGGTACGTGGCCACACGATCGGCGCCGCCGAGCAGGACGACGGTGTCCCCGCCGGCCCGCAGACGCAGGTGGGCACGGGACACCGCAGGGTCTGCGAGGCGCAGGCCAGCAGCCGCCGACCGGCCCAGGATGTGCTCGCCGCGGGGCAGCGGAAAGCGCGTCCCGGCGAGCGGGCCGCCAACGACTGCCACCTCCCAGCCGGCGGCTCCGGGAGCGGGGGGCTGGTCCGCCGGCACGAGCCACAGCTCGTCGCCGATGCGCAGGTCCAGCGCGCCGATGTCGTCCGCCTGGTCGAGCGGGACGCGCCCGGGCGGGACCCGCAGTGTGAGCGACGCGGCGTCCAGGCCGAGATGATCGGCCAGCCGCTCGAGGAGCTCGTTGGCCGGGCGCTCCGGAGCGATCCGCACGGACAGCCACCTCCGCCCGCCCGCCGGCGTCCGGACCACGAACGCCAGGGCCGGTGGCGCGCCGGGCGCCAGGTCTGCGCTCACTGGCTCGACCTCCGCGCCAGCAGCGCCGCCATCCTGCCCCGGCGCCGCGAAGCCGGCGGCCCGGTGGCGGGCCGGCGCTCCAGCGGCGGGCCCACGGTGGGCGTGTCGTCCCCACCGGCCGCCTCGGGCGCGCCGGCGCTCCTGGGCGTCGGCCGAGGCTCGACGGAGGCGCCGTCCAGCGCGGCGCGGAGCTCGGCGACCAGCACGCCGGCCGAGGACGGCCGCAGGCGCGCGTCGCGCGACAGTCCAAGGGCCACGATCCGGTCGACCGCCGGGGGCAGGTAGGGGTTCACGGCCCGGGGCGACGGCGGCCCGGCGCGGAGGTCGCCGTCCGGCTCCACGCCCCGATCGCCGTACGGCGTTCGGCCGGTCATCATCTCGTAGAGCACGACTGCCAGCCCATAGACGTCGGTGTGCGGGCCGAGGCCGTCGCGCTGCGCCAGGTGCTGCTCGGGCGCCATGTAGGCGGGCGTTCCCAGGCCGGCCCAGGAGTCGCCTGGCGTCGCGGGGCCCGAGGGCTCGCCTGGCTCCGGCTCGACGTGCGCGATGCCGAAGTCCCCCAGCCGCACGCCGCCGTCGGATCCGAGCAGCACATTGGCGGGCTTCACGTCTCGATGGACGATGCCGAGCGCGTGCGCGTGGTCCAGCGCCGCCGCCAGCTGGGCGGCGATACGCAGGGTTTCGGCTGGCGCGGGCACGCCGTCGCGCAGACGGCTGGCGAGGCTTCGGCCCGCCACGTACTCCATCACGATGTACGGCGCCCCGTCGGTGGCCCCGCCGCAGTCGTAGACGCTCACGACGTTGGGATGTCTAAGGCGGGCGGCCACGCGTGCCTCACGCAGGAAGCGGTCGCGCTGCTCGGGCCAGCCGCAGGCCGGCGGCCGCGGCACCTTCAGCGCCCGCTCCAGACCGATCAGGTGATGCCTGGCCCGGTACACGTTGGCGGAGGCGCCGGAGCCCAGCTTCTCAAGGACGACGTACGGGCCGAGCCGCCTGCCGGCCGGCTCGTCGCCCCCGATGCCCTCGATCGCCGAGAGCCGGATCGTCTGCAGCGTCATGCGCACGAGGCTATGCGGGACAGGCGGACAAAAAACGGACGGTCTGGGCGGCGCCCTGGCGGCCGCCGCCGCCGCGGCGCCGGTCCTGGGGCTCACATGGAGTGGCACATCGCGAACGTCAGCGACATGACGACCATGACGCTCGTGACGCCGATCACCAGCCGGGCGGTCCAGATGGCGTGGATCACAGAGGTCAGACCATGTTGAACCGCTCGCTGGTGACCCGGTAGTCGGGGATCCCCAGCGAGAGGAGCGCCTGCTCGACGGAGTCCATCATCGTCTCGGGGCCGCAGACGAAGCATTCGAACGAGCGGTACTGCCGGGGCAGGTGTCGGGCCAGAAGCTCGGTCGTGACGCGGCCGCGCTCGCCCGTCCAGCCCGGCGGTGGGTTCTGGAGCACGTGGACGACGTCGAGGTTCGGCATGTAGAGCACCAGCTCCTCCAGCTGGTCGCGGAACGTGATGCCCTCCCACTCCGCGTTCGCATAGAAGAGGAGGGCCGGGCGAGTGTCCTCGCGCAGGCACATCGTCGAGACCATGCTGAAGATCGGGGTGATGCCCACCCCCCCGGCGACGAAGACGTAGCCCGGGGCCTGCCGGCGGTCGATCGAGAAGGAGCCATGAGGACCGTCCAGGTACACTCGCTCGCCGGGCTGGACCAAACCAACCCTCCGGGTCCAGTCGCCGAGCTCCTTGATCGTGAGCGCCACCCGTCCTCCCGGCTCCACATCCGCGGGCGACGAGAGCGAGAACGGGTGCTGGCGGGTGACCTGGAACGGCGAGCCGCCGACGGTCAACCAGGCGAACTGGCCGGGCATGAACGACCAGCCCGGATGACCCTCGGGCCGGACCACGAGCGTGGTGGCGCGCCCGCGCTCCCGAATCACATCCACGACGCGCCAGGGCCGAAAGAGGTGCACCCGTGGGGCAACCACCCGGCTCCATACGAGGACCGCGGCGACTGCCAGAAGGACGAGCACGACCACCGCGCGACCCCCGGTCCCGCTCGTGAAGCGGTTGACGCCCACCATGTGGGACAGGCCCAGCGCGATGACCGCGGTCGACAGGCCGCCATGCGTCACCTTCCACACCTCGTACGGCAGCCTGAGCCTGCGCCGCCACACAGACAGGACCACCACCAGTATCAGCGCCGCCAGCGATGCGACGGCCAGGCGCGCACGCCACGGCGCGGTGCGGGGGTCGAGCAGGGGCAGGTAGCTCGGCGCGTCCTCCACGAGCAGCAGGAGCGGATGGGCGAAGATGAACGCGAGCGCGGCGAACGAGATCTCCCGGTGGAATCGATGCAGGATGTCGATCCCGAACGGGGCGGCGAGCCAGCGGATGCGCGACACGAGCGTGAACTGCAGCGTCATCATCGCCAGCCCCACGTAGCCGAGGGCCACCGACAGCTCGACGAGGAAGGGCCGCCGCGGGGCGTGATAGCCGATCGAGACCGCCGCCAGCGGCGCGAGGCAGATCGCCGTGTAAGCCGCGATCAGGGCCGCCCCCAGCAGGACACGCGTTACCGCGGGGTCCATGGCCGTAGACCGGGTCCACCCCGGGCGCAGCCGCACCAGCCGGGGGCCGCGGGCGAGGTCGGCGGCGGCCACGGCGGGGCTGAGCGCCTGGCCCTGTGCGGCGGGGGCGAACAGCCCCGGAGGCGGCGGGAGGGCGGCGGGTGCTGGCCCGGCCCCGGCCAACGAGAACGCCACCGGCAGGGCGTCCGAGACGATGTCCACCCCGGCCGGGCCCTCGCCGGACGCGCCAGCCTGGTCGGCCGGCCACGCCTCGGGCGCGGCGGCGGTCGCCAGCTCCGTGTTCAACAGCGCGTGGATCGACGGTCGCCGGGAGCGGGCTCGCCCGACGCTCTTCAGGTCCACCGGGTGGGCTCGCTCGGCCCGACGACTGGAGAGCACGATCCGCACGCCGGTCAGGTCGATGAGCTCGAGAGCGGCCCGGTCGAGCGCCGGGGCCTCCTGGCTCATGGTCGCCTCCCGCGCGGAGGTGTGCAGCGCACGTTGGTCCCCCCTTCCTTCTGACATGGTGGGATGGGGCCCGGCGCCCGGGCCGAGCCCCCCCGGGCGGCGTCGCCGCCCCTAATCGTCGTTTTCGTAGTTCCCACCCGTCCGGGGCGGATTCAGGTCGATGGCGGCGTCGGTCACGACGCCGCCCGCGGTCATCGTCAGCGTCACCGGCGCCTGCACGCCGAGCAGCGTCTGGCAGTGCAGGAACCCGTCGCCATCGCTGAACGTCTGGGCGAACCGCATCGCCAGGAAGGTGAAGAGGTTGCTCGCCTGGTCCGGGAACGGCGACGGCGCAGCCGACGTCAGCGCCCGATCCGCAGCGAGCCTCGGCAGGCCCGTCTGCAACAGGTTCCGGCAGTAGGCCGCCGTGTCCGCCTGGGCCAGGGAGTGCACCTGCGGCTGGCCGACACCGGCGCGGTAAGCGTTCAGCTTCTGAAGGTTGGGAGTCGTGCCGGCGATCACAAAGGGGTCCCCGGCGGGCACCAGCGCCACGGGCGGCGCCTGCCGCACGGCGGCCATGATCTCGGTCAGCGGCCAGGCGGTCGACCGGAGCGCCCCGGTCGGGTCGGCGAGGTCCGGCACCGTCCACGGGGTGCAGCCGAGCGCTCCGTCCAGGGCCCGGTTCAGCAGACCCTCGTCGCTGCCGTTCTTGGCGGCCTGCGCGCCCTGGAGCTGGGCCGCGTTCTGCGGCGTGTCCTGCGCCAGCCGGCCGTCCGCGGTCGCCAGGTACACGGTCGTCGTGTTGTCGGACTGGTCCTGGTCTACGACGCTGAAGTCGCGGGTGGTCGGGCACGGCTGGCCGTCCCTCGCGGTGCCGAGGGCGGGCACCCGAAGCTTGCCGGCCCGGACTGACCGATAGGCCGCGGCGAAGAATGCCGTGGCGTTGCAGAAGGCGTTCTGCCCGAAGTTCGATCCATCGGCACCGTTGACGCAGGCTGCACCACCAGGGCCAACCAGGGTCAGGTTGTTGCCGTTGAAGCCGACCCAGATGCCCACGATGGCGTTCGCCGGCAGCACGGGCAGGGTGGGCGCGATCGCCGGAGTGGAACCCTGGTCGATGACGAGGGGGCTGTAGACGGAGATCTGCCCGTTTCCGCGGTTGAGGACTGCCGCCTGGACGAAGGCGGACTGGTTCAAGTTCGCCTCGTGGCAGGGACCGGTGTCATCGGCCGTCAGCTGCCACGGGGTGGCCAGGCCCTGAGCGGTCAGCGGGTCGGCCGGGACGACGAGCCGGCAGTCGACCTGGTTTTGCGGAGGCGGGGGCGGCGTCGGTGCCGGCGTCGGCGTCGGCGAGACGGTGGGCGCCGGGGTCGGCGACGGCGACCCGGCCGGGGCCGGGCTGGGGGCCGGAGACCCGGCCGGCGACGGCGACCCCGCCGGAGCGGGGACCGGCGATCCGGCCGGAGCCGGGGTTGGCGTCGGGGAATCGGCCGGCGCCGGAACGGGCGTCGGGGCCCCGGCCGGCGACGGGAGCGCCGTCGGAGGTCGTTGTGAGG
>DATFRD010000104.1:0-24511 GCA_035263645.1 Candidatus Dormiibacterota bacterium
GAGGGCTCTCGGACATGCGCTGGAAAGGCGGCCAAATTGCTGCTACGCTATGTCTCCATTGGTTGATTGTCAACAATCAGCGAAGCTTCTTTGACCGGCCGGGCGGTGGACGCGGAGGCCACGGAGCGGCTGAGACGGAGAGGCCCGTGATCGCCATCGATCCCATCCGCTTCGAGGTGATCCGCAACGCGCTGGTAGCGGCCACCGACGAGATGGCGCTCTCGCTCCGGCGGACCGCCTACTCCACCAACATCAAGACGCGCTCCGACTTCTCGTGCGCGTTCTTCGACGCCCGGCTGCGCTCGGTCGCGCAGGGCTTCGCGCAGCCGGTGCACCTGGGCTCGTTTGTCGAGCTGGTGCCGAAAGCGGTGCACGAGTACGGCCCCGAGAACCTCCGCCCGGGCGACGCGATCTTCACCAACGACCCCTACCGGGGCGGCGTCCACCTCAACGACATCACGCTGATCACGCCCGTCCACTGCGATGGCCGACTGCTCGGATACGTCGCCAACCTCGCCCACCACGTGGACGTGGGCGGCGGCGCCCCCGCCAGCATCGGCGCCTTCCGCGAGGTGTTCCAGGAGGGCGTGATCATCCCGCCGGTGAAGCTGGTCGCCGGCGGCCGCCTGGTCCCCGACGTCTTCCGCCTCGTCCTCGCCCAGATCCGCTCCAAGCACGAGACGGGCGGCGACTTCCGGGCCCAGGTCGCGGCCGGCACGACCGGCGTCCGCCGCCTGGCCGCGCTGGTCGAGCGATACGGCTTCGAGACGGTCGAGCGCTACATGGCGGAGCTGCTGGAGTACACGGAGCGGCGCGCCCGGGCCGAGATCGCGAAGCTCCCGCGCGGCGTCTTCGAGGCCGAGGGGCAGATCGACAACGACGGCTTCAGCCAGAGCCCGGTCCGGCTCCGGGTCAGGATCACGGTGGACGGCAGCGGCATCGCGTTCGACACCACGGGCTCCGACCTCCAGCGCCGCGCGCCCGTCAACTCGACCTTCGCCCAGACCTTCAGCGCGTGCGCCTATGCGCTCAGGTGCCTGATCGACACCGACGTTCCCACCAACGACGGCTTCTACCGGCTCGTCCGCCTGAACGCCCCCGCCGGGACGGTGACCAACTGCATCTCCCCGGCGCCCGTGGTCGGCGGCTGGGAGACGCAGACCCGCCTCGTCGACGTGATCCTGAAGGCGCTCTCGCCGGCCCTCCGCGAGCGAATCCCGGCGGGCACGAAGGCCGCCATGATCCACGCCGGCTTCGGCGGGATCGACGAGCGCAACGGCCAGTACTTCTGCTACCTGGAGACCCTGGGCGGCGGCTACGGAGGCCGGGCCCACGCCGACGGCCCGGACGCGGTCCAGACCCATGGGCAGAACACCGAGAACGCCCCGGTCGAGGAGGCGGAGCGCAACTACCCGGTGCGCGTGCTCCGGCACGAGCTGATCCCGGACTCCGAGGGCGCCGGAGAGTTTCGCGGCGGCCTCGGCCTGCGCAAGGACTACTGCTTCCCGGACAGCTCGACAACCTTCACGATCCTCTCTGACCGCGATCGCGAGGGCCCGTGGGGGCTCTGGGGAGGCCGGCCCGGGCACCGCGCGGAGTACTACCTGGACCCCGACGGCCAGGCCGTCCGGCTGGGCTCGAAGGTGACGCTCGAGCTCCGGCGCGGCGACGTGGTCAGCTATCGAACGCCGGGCGGAGGCGGCTACGGCCACGCGCACGAGCGGGATCCGCAGCGGGTGCTGCGCGACGTGCGCGAGGGGAAGGTGAGCGCCGAGCGCGCGCGGACGGTCTACGGGGTCGCGATCGACACGGGGACATGGACCGTGGACGAGGCCGGGACCGAGCGGCTGCGCAGCGAGGAGGGGGCGTCATGACGCGCTACCGGCTCGGCGTCGACATCGGCGGCACGTTCACGGACGGGATGCTGATCGACGAGGCCACGGGCGAGGTCTCGATCGCGAAGGTCCTATCGACGCCCGCTGACCCGGCGGCCGGCTTCCTCGAGGCGACGGCGCGGATCGTGCGCGAGGACGGCGTCCGGCCGGCGGACGTGCGCTTCGTCGTGCACGGGACGACGGTCGCCACCAACGCGATCATCGAGGGCAGGACGGCCCGGACCGGCTTCGTCACCACCGAGGGCTTCCGCGACATGCTCGAGATCGCCCGCCAGACCAGGCCCTCCCTCTACGACCTCCGCTTCGAGAAGCCGCCGCCGCTGGTGGGCCGCGACCTCGCCTTCGGCATACCGGAACGGCTGGATGCCGAGGGGCGGGTGCTGGCCGAGCTCGACGAGGGCGCCGTGCGCGAGGCCGCCCGCGAGCTGGGCCGGCTCGGCGTGGAGTCGGTCGCCGTCTGCCTCCTCCACTCCTACGTCAATCCCTCCCACGAGCGTCGGGTGGCCGAGCTGATCGGCGAGGAGCTGCCGGGCGTGCTCGTCTCCATCTCCAGCGACGTCGCACCCGAGATCCGCGAGTACCTGCGCGCGAGCACGACCGTGATCAACGCCTCCATCCGGCCGGTGGTCGCGGGCTACCTCGCCAACGTCGAGGCCCGGCTCCGTGACGCCGGGATTGCCGCCGAGCTCCTGGTCATGCAGAGCAGCGGGGGCGTCTATTCTTCGCGGGCTGCCGGCGAGCGCCCGGCCTTCATGGTCGAGTCGGGGCCCGCCGCCGGCGTCATCGCCGCGGCCGCCCTCGGCGCCGGCCTCGACCGGCCCGAGATCATCTCGTTCGACATGGGCGGCACCACCGCCAAGGTGGGACTGATCAGGGGCGGCGAGCCGACGATCACGAAGGAGTACCAGGTCGGCGCATCTGCCCACGCCGGAATCGCCGGGTTGGCCGCCAGCGGCTACCCCCTGCGGACCCCGGTGATCGACCTGGTCGAGATCGGTGCCGGAGGCGGCTCGATCGCCTGGGTCGACAGCGGCGGCATGCTGCGGGTCGGCCCGCGCAGCGCGGGCGCCGACCCTGGCCCCGTCTGCTACGGCCGCGGTGGGACCGAGCCGACCATCAGCGACGCCAACGTCGTCCTCGGCCGCCTCGACCCGGACTACTTCCTGGGCGGCGAGATCCCGCTGGACGTCGAGCGAGCCCGGGACGCCATCGAGCGCCGCTGCGCCGAGCAGCTCGGGATGGGCGTGATCGCGTGCGCCAACGGGATCATCGAGATCGCCAACGCAGCCATGGTCAACGCCCTCCACCTGGTCTCGGTCCAGCGCGGGTACGACCCCCGCCACTTTGCCCTGGTCGCCTTCGGGGGCGCGGGACCCGTTCACGCCAACACCCTTGCCCGCGACACCGCCATCCCGGAAGTGATCGTGCCGCCCCGGCCGGGCATCTTCTCGGCGATGGGCTTGCTCTCCACTGACCTCCGCCGCGACCACCTGGCGACGTTCCTGCGGCCGGCGGCCGCGATCGACCCCGTCGAGCTCGAGGCCGCCTTCCAGCGCCTGGAGTCGGGGGCGGTCGCGGAGCTGCGCGCCGAAAGGATGGCCGACGCCGACATCGCGAGCAGCCGCTTCCTGGACGTCCGCTACCTCGGGCAGAGCTACGAGCTGCCGATCCCGGTCCAGCCGGGCGCCTTCGGCGCCGGGGCGCTGGCGGCCGCCGAGCGGCACTTCCACCAGGAGCACGAGCGCGCCTATGGGCACAGCGCGCCCGAGGAGCCGCTGGAAGTGGTGAGCGTGCGGGTGGTGGCGGTCGGCCGGATTGCCAGGCCGGAGCCGAGGGCCGTGGGAAAGAGGGACGAACCGGCACCCCGGACCCTGAGGCCCGTCTACTTCGCCGAGCTCGATGGCTTCACCGACTGCCCCATCTACGACCGCTACTCGCTGGGCGAGGGCGCCCGGATCAGCGGGCCTGCGATCGTCGAGGAGCTCGACTCCACCACGGTGCTGCACCCCGGCTACGCGGCCTCAGTAGACCGCCACGGCAACCTGCTAATTACCACGGGCAACGAGGGATGACGCGCGCTGTGGACGTCGTGATCGTCGGCGGCGGCGTCATCGGCGCGGCCACCGCCTGGCACCTCTCGCGCCTGGGCGCCGGCCGTGTGCTCCTGCTGGAGCGCGACGAGCTGGCATCGGGCGGCACCGGCCGCTCGACTGCGATCGTGCGTACGCACTACGTCCACCGCGTCCTGGCCGAGATCGCGCTGGAGGCAAGGCGCGCCTTCGAGCGCTTCGGCGAGGAGGTCGGCGGCGACTGCGCCTTCCGGCGCACCGGCTTCCTCGTGCTCCACGGTCCCGCCGACAGCGGCAACCTGGAGGCCAACGTGGCGATGCACCGGGAGGTCGGCATCGACGCCCACCGCCTGACCCCCGAGGAGCTCCGCAAGCTGGAGCCGCGGATCTCCACCGAGGGCGTCGATGCCGCGGCCTGGGAGCCGGACTCCGGCAAGGCCGATCCCCACGGGACGACCGCGGCTTACGCCGCGGCGGCGAAGGAGGCCGGAGTCGACATCCGCACCGGTGCGCAGGTGATCCGGATCCTCACCGAGGGCTCGAGGGTGACCGGCGTGGGGACGGCTGAAGGTTCGATCCCCGCCGGCGCCGTCCTGGTCGCGGCCGGGCTCGGCACCGCCGCCCTGGTGGCGCCGCTGGGGTTCGAGGCACCCCTGACGGGGGTCAGGCACACCGTCGCCAGCGTGCGCCGGTCTGCCGACTTCGGCGCGGCGCACGCAACTGTCTCGGACCGCGTCCTGGGCAGCTACTACATGCCCGAAGGCTCGGAGCTGACACTGATCGGGACCACCGCCGCCTCGGAGGGCGAGCGGGAGACAGACGCCTGGCGACAGAGGACGCCGGCGGGGGCGGAGCTGGAACCGCTTGCGGGCCGCTTCCTGGCCCGCTTCCCCGGCCAGGAGAGCGCGAGCCTCCAGGGCGGCTGGACCGGCGTCTACGACTGCTCGCCGGACCTGCAGCCGCTGCTGGGCCCGGTCCCGGGCGTCGAGGGGCTGCACATCGCCTGCGGCTTCTCAGGCCACGGGTTCAAGCTCAGCCCGGTGCTGGGGCGCCTCCTGGCCGAGCGCATGGTGCTGGGCAGGGAACGCGGCCACGACCTCGACTTCTTCTCGCCGACGCGGTTCCAGGAGGGACGGCGGATCACTGCGGCCCACACGTACACCGTTCAGACGCTCGGATAGGAGGGTTCCATGCAGCAGGCCGAGACCGAGTACGGGATCGTCGTTGCCAGGGACGTGATGATCCCGATGCGGGACGGCGTCAGGCTGGCCGCCGACGTCTACCGGCCGGCGCGTGAGGGCGAGGCGGTCCCGGGCCGCTTCCCCGCCATCCTCGGCCGTACCTCCTACGACAAGAGCAACGAGTGGTTGTGGGTGAAGCCAGTGGCGGAACTCTTCTGCCGGCACGGCTACGTGGTCGTCGTCCAGGATCTCCGCGGCCGCTACCGGTCGGAGGGCTTCGGGCAGTACTTCCACACCGCCAACCCGACAGAGGGGCCGGACGGCTACGACACCGTCGAGTGGATCGCCGCGCAGCCGTGGTCCAGCGGCCGGGTCGGCATGACCGGCAGCTCGCACGGGGCGATCGTGCAGCAGGTCGCCGCGCTCCATCGCCCACCGCACCTCACCTGCATCTGGCCCGACGTCGGGCCGACCAACATCTACGCCCACGAGGCCCGCGAGGGCGGGGCGATGTCGCTGCAGATGTTCGGCGCCCTGTTCCTGCACGCGTTCGACGCGCAGGAGATCCACGCCCAGCCGGGCGCCCAGGACGCGATCGTGGACGCGATGGAGCACATGCGGGACTGGGTCCGCCGGACGCCCTTCAAGCCGGGGCAGACCGCGCTGCGCCTGGCGCCCGCGCTCGAGAAGACCCTCTTCGACTACTACTGGCGCGGCGCCTACGACGAGTTCTGGGGCCACGAGTGCTGCGACCAGGAGCCGTACTGGAAGGACCGCCACGCCGACGTGCCGGGCGTGTACAGCGGTGGCTGGTGGGATCCCTTCGTGGGCGGGACGACCAGGTACTACTCGACGATGGCGGCGCAGAACCGGACGCCGCAGAAGCTCGTCGTCGGGCCCTGGACGCACGACGGCATGCGCGTCGCCTTCACGAACCAGGGCGACGTCGACTTCGGCCAGCAGTCGATCTGGGGCTACGACCACTACAACGACCAGCGGCTGAAGTTCTTCGACCGCTACCTCAGGGAGATCGAGAACGGCTGGGAGGACGAGCCGAACGTGAGGATCTTCGTGATGGGCGGCGGCGACGGCCACCGCACCGAGGCTGGCCGCCTGTATCACGGCGGCGAGTGGCGCCTGGAGAAAGAGTGGCCGCTGGCGCGGCGGCGCGAGACCGTCTACCACCTGCGCGCGGGGGGGCGGCTGACGCTCGACGCGCCCACCGAGGGCGAGGGCTCGGCCACCTTCGAGTTCGATCCCGAGCACCCGGTGCCGACCATCGGCGGCAGCATCGTCGGGTACTACGAGATGGTGCCCGTCCTGGAGGGGATCGAGCCCTGGTTCGCCAGCTACATCCCCTGGCGGGTTCGGATGCGCAACATCACCCCGGCCGGCGCCTTCGACCAGAAGGAGGCGCCGGGCTTCGTGGGAGCGCGGCCGCCCTACCTGTCGCTCGCGTCCCGCTCGGACGTGCTCGTCTTCCAGACCGAGCCGCTGCCGGAGCCCGTCGAGGTGACGGGGACGGTGACCGTCCGCCTCTGGATCTCGTCGAGCGCCCCCGACACCGACTTCACCGCCAAGCTCGTCGACGTCTATCCGGCCAGCCGCGACTACCCGCTCGGCTACCACCTCGGCCTCGTGGACTCCGTGCTCCGGGTCCGCTACCGCGAGGGCTGGGACCACGAGGTCCTGATGGAGCCGGGCCAGGTCTATCCGATCGAGATCGCGCTCGCGCCGACGTCAAACCTGTTCAACGCGGGGCACCGGATCCGGCTCGACATCTCGAGCAGCAACTTCCCCCGCTTCGACCTGAACCCCAACACCGGCGAGCCGATGGGCCGGCACACCCACCAGGTCCGGGCGCTCAACACCGTGCACCTGGACCGCACGCGGCCATCGCAGGTGGTGCTGCCGATCATCCCGCGCTGACGGCTACCAGTCGGCGACCGCGCCGTCGGGGTGGAAGTAGCGCTGCTCCAGCTCGGGCTCGAACGGGTGCCTGGCGGCCTCGCGCTCGTCGACCTCGATGCCCAGCCCGGGAGCGGAGGGCACCTTGACGAAGCCGTCGACCGGCCTGACCGCGCCGCGGACGACATCATCCCGCCAGGGAACGTCTCCGGAGATCGTCTCCTGGATCAGCCAGTTCGGCGTCGCGAGCGCGAAGTGGACCGCGACCGCGGTCGCGACCGGGCCGTTCGGATTGTGGGGGGCGACCGCGATCGAGTGAGTCTCGGCGGCCGCCGCGATCTTGCGCGCCTCCCAGAGCCCGCCGCAGTGCGAGATGTCGGGCTGGATGACGTGGCAGGCGCGCTTCTCCAGGACGTCGCGGAACTGCCAGCGCGTCACCAGCCGCTCGCCGGTGGCGATCGGGACCCGCGACTGCCTGGTGACCTGGGCCGTCGCCTCGATGTCCTCGGTCGGGCAGGGCTCCTCGAAGAAGAGGAGGCCGTACGGCTCGAACGCGTGGCAGTACTGAATCGCCATCGCGGGCCAGGTGCGGGCGTGGAGATCCACCATGAGGTCGATCTCGGGACCGACCGCGTCGCGCACCGCCCGGACCAGGCTCTCCGCGTGGCCGACCGAGCGGGCTCCCTCCACGGGCTCCGTGCGCGGCACGGCCATGAACTTGAGGGCGGTGTAGCCCCTCTCCCTGACCATCAGCGCCCGCTCCGCGAACTGCTCGGGCGTCTCGCTCTCGTACATGCTCTCCATGCGGCCGCCGCCGAGATGGTCGTAGACACGGACGCGGTCGCGGACCCGGCCGCCGAGGAGCTCGTAGACGGGCACGCCCAGCGCCCTGCCCCTGATGTCCCAGAGCGCCTGCTCGATGCCGCTGATGGCCGACATGCCCTCGATGCCGACCCTCCAGAAGTACTGGCGGTACATCATCTGCCAGAGGTGCTCGATCCGCGCCGGGTCCTCGCCGATGACGAACCGGCTGCAGTCCTCGATCGCGCCGACCACCGTCGCGGTTTTCCACTCCAGCGTCGCCTCGCCCCAGCCGTGCAGGCCCTCGTCGGTCTCGACCTTGACGAACACCCAGTTGCGCATCCGCGCGTTGACGACCAGCGGGCGGACCGCGGTGATCTTCACGACGCCGAATTCGACCGCGCGGGCGGACGTCCGGTGCCGAGTCGCCGGTCGTCGGTGGAATTCGGCGGGGGCACGACCGGGAGCACGATGTGCGACGGGTACTCGGTGGAGTGGAGGACCGTCTGCCGCGCGACCGCGCGCCGGGTGCCGGTGCCGACGTCCTCGCCGGTGTTCAGGTTCCGGCTGAAGCGCGGGAAGCTGCTGCTGGTGACATCGAGCCGGATGCGGTGCCCGGCGAAGAAGACGTTGCTGGTCGGGTAGCAGCGGATCGCGTAGCGTGCCACCTCGCCGGGCTCGAGAGGGTCCTGGCGGTCGAGCCCGCTGCGGTAGCGAGCGCGGATGATCCCCTCGGCGAGGAAGATCGCGCGCCCGTCCGGGTGGACGTCGGAGAGCCGGACGATCCAGTCGGTGTCGACGGCGCTGGTGGCAGCGTAGAGGACCATCTCGATCGGCCCTGTCACCTCCAGGTCCTTCTCGAGAGGCCGGCTCGTGTAGCAGAGGACGTCGTCCCGGCGCTCGAGCGGGCGCTGGTCGAGCGGGCCCGGGATCACCGGCTCGATGGCGTACCGGAGCATGGTCAGGATCGAGCTGTTGCCGCCGACGGTCGGCGCCGGGTCGTCCGGGTCGTAGTCGAAGCGGTCGGCCGGCTCGGCCGACGGTGCGTCTGCGCTGAGCGTCCCGTTGCCGGCCAGCGTGTTGGCGCGGCCCCGGCTGTGGAGGTAGAAGGGGGTGAACGCAGTGCCCGGCAGCGGCCACTCGTGCTCCCGGCGCCAGTCGTTGGCCCCGAGCCGGAACAGCGTGAGCGGCGGCTCCTCCAGGTAGCCGGTGTCGATGTCCTTCAACCAGTGGTCGTACCAGCGCAGCTCGTCATCCCGGATGAAGCGGGCTGCCGCAGGGCCGAGGTCGAGGCCGCCGACGACGTGCTCGACCTCCTCCTCGTGCGACCAGGGCCCCATGAGCACCTTCTGCCCGGCGCGGGCGCGCTGGGTGGCGGCGCGCCGGGTCACCTCGTTGAAGGTCCGCAGGTGGGCGCCGGCATAGGCGTCGTACCAGCCGCCCTGCTGGAACATCGGCGCGGTCACCCTGTCGAAGAACCGGCGGTGGTCGTAGCGCGCCCAGTAGTCGTCGTAGGTCGGGTGCCGGAGCCAGTCGCGCCAGTAGTCGACCCGGCGGCCCAGCGCCAGCTCGTCGATCTCGATCAGCGGCAGGTGGCCGAGGACGCGGGGGTTGAGGATCAGCCGGCCGGCCGGCGGGTAGGTGACGACGCCGATGGTGCTGTTCCAGATCAGGCTGCCGCCCACGGAGAGCGCGAGCTGGAAGGCGCCCCCGATGTAGTGGCAGTCGCCGAAGTAGTCGTCCATGATCACGTGCGGCGCCATGCACGTCAGGTTCGGGTGCTGGAGCGGCACCACCTGCCACTGGACGATGGCGCCGTAGGAGCGGCCCCACGTCCCCACCCGCCCGCTGCACCACGGCTGTGCGACCGCCCAGTCGAGGCTGTCGTAGGCGTCACGGCCGTCCTCGTAGGCAGAGAAGCGGCCCTCGGACTCGTAGCGCCCGCGCACGTCCTGGACGACCGCGGCGTAGCCCCGCTCGGCAAACCAGACGCCCCAGGCGATGAAGCGGTCCCGGGTGCTCTCGTAGGGCGTCCACTGGTAGACGACCGGCCACGTCCCCGGGACCGTCGGCAGGTAGACGTCCGCGCTGAGCGTCACGCCGTCGCGCGCCGGAACCCGCTGGTCGTGGAGCAGGCGCACGTCGTAGCGCGGCCGGCTCGGCCCGCGCGTCAGGGGTTCTCCTCCCGCCAGTCGACCACGATGTGCTCGTGGAGCAGCTCCAGGAGCCGCTGCTCGTCCTGGTCGCACACCGCGGCGTACAGCTGGCGGTGCTCGGCCACGATCTGCCTCAGGTCCTGGCTCCGCCCGTGCCGGTGGAAGTAGGCGCGGATCCGCGGCTCGATGGCGAGCCAGATCTGGAGGGCGTGGGGGAGGCCGGCGTTCTCGAGCACCAGCTGGTGGAAGCGGATGTCCGTCTCCACCACCCGTCTCAGGTCGCCGTCATCGGCGCCGCGGCGCATGTCCTCGATGACGTCGCCCAGCGCGTCGATGGCGGACCGGTCCATCCTCCGCATCGCGCGCGGGAAGCAGAACTGCTCGATCGAGAGCCGGATCGGGATGAGCACCCGGTGGACCTCCTCCTCGGAGACCCCCAGCACCTCACTGCCGCGGTAGGGGAAGGAGGCGACCAGCCCCTCCTGCTCCAGCTGGCGCAGCGCCTCTCGGACGGGTCCTCGACTCACCTCGAAGCGCTGGGAGAGCTCCTCCTCGAGCAGTCGAGCGCCCGGCGCGAGCTCGCCCTGGACGATCGCGTCGCGAAGCTGCTTGACGACCATCTGGCGGAGCGAGCGCGCGTCGCGGGGGAAAGCTCGAAGGTTCGAAGGCGGCTCTCGGCGTGGCGCCTCCTTCACGTCCCGCGATGCTCACGCTGATTGTTGACAATCACCAAGACGGCTTCTAGCCTAGCAGTGCTCAGCGGACCGGTGCAGCCCGCGCATGACGGAGCCAGATGAAGATCACAGCAGTCCGCGCCACGGAGGTCTGCGTCCCCCTCAAGGAGCCGGTCGTCTGGTCGGGGGGAACGCGGCACACCGCCTCCGGGCTGCTCGTCGAGCTCGAGACCGACGAGGGGGTCACCGGGATCGGCGAGTGCCCGGGCCCGACCCTGCCGACCATCAGGAGCGCGGTCGAGCGCGAGCTCGCGCAGTTCCTGATAGGCCAGGATCCCTATCGCGTGGAGTGGCTCGTCCACCGCATGGAGGAGTTCACCAGGAACTGGGCCCAGATCGGCAGGTACGCGATCGCGGGACTCGAGATGGCCCTCCTCGACCTCAAGGGCAGGGCGCTGGGGATCCCGGTGGCCGATCTCCTGGGCGGGTTCTGCCGGGACCGCGCCGCCGCCGCCGGCTACCTGTTCATCGACACGCCGGAGCGAAACGCCGCCAGGGCCCGGGAGTTCGTGGCGCGCGGCTTCGGGGAGCTGAAGCTCAAGGTCGGCCGCAACCTCGAGCAGGACCACGACTCGCTGGCCGCCATTCGCGAGGCAGTCGGCACCTCCGTCCCGATTCGTGTGGACGCCAACATGAACTGGAGCGTCCCGACCGCCATCAAGTGGATCCGCGCGCTCGAGCGCTTCGACCTCCAGTACGTCGAGCAGCCGGTGCCCGACTTCGACATCGAGGGCCTGGCCACCGTGCGGCGCGCCGTGGCGACGCCGATCGCGGCCGACGAGGCCTGCACCGACCTGCGGTCGGTCCTGCAGCTGATCGAGCACGAGGCCTGCGACGTCTTCGTCGTCTACCCGTCGGAGGCCGGCGGTCTCAGCCGCGCCCGCCAGATCGCCAGCCTGGCCGATGCGGTCGGCAAGTGGTGCGTGATCGGCAGCTGGGCCGAGCTCGGCGTGGCGACGGTGGCCAACGCCCACGTGACCGCATCCTCGTCGAACTTCCCGTTCGCCAGCGACACCCACTACCCGCTGCAGGCGGAGGACGTGCTGGCGGTGGAGCTGGACTTCAGCGGGGGCGGGCTGTGCGTGCCGCGCGGTCCGGGGCTCGGCGTCGAGCTGGACAGGGAGAAGGTGGCCCGGCTCGCGCAGGCGCGGCTCCGACAGTCGGTGTTCTTCGACGACATCAACGGGGAGGCCCCCCGGGTGGGCCGGATTCTCTGAGTCAAGGAGGGTAAGAGGTGGCTGATTACCGTGTGACGCGCCGGGAGCTCCTGAGGCAGGGCAGCCTCCTCACCGCGGCCGGCCTGCTCGCTCCGGCGGCGCTCCTGGAGGCGTGCGGGAACACGAGCAGCAGCCCTACCACCACCGGCGGCACGCCCAGGGCGGGCGGCAGCCTCACGTGGGCGCTGGAGCAGGATCCCACGTACCTGGCGCCCTTCGGCCCCATCCCGACGTCCAACCACTGGGGCAACGAGCTCATCTACGACTCGCTCCTGCAGTGGGACAAGAACCTCACCATCCAGCCCGCGCTGGCCGAGTCCTACACGACGCCGGACAACCTCACGTACATCTTCAAGCTGCGCCAGGGCGTCAAGTTCCACAACGGCAACGAGCTGACGGGTGATGACGTCAAGTACTCCTTCGACCTGATCAGGAACCCGCCCCCGCCGGGAAGCGTCAGCAGCCTGGGGCAGGTGCCGGCGATCGCCTCGGTCGATGTCGTCGACAAGTACACGGTCCGCTTCACCATGAAGAAGCCGGACGCCTCGATGCTGGGATTCCTCGCCTGGGGCCGCTACTCGGGCATCGCTCCGGTCGACATGTACAAGCAGATCAACCCGGTCACGCAGGGGATCGGCACCGGGCCGATGAAGCTGGTCGAGTACATCCCCAACGACCACCTCAGTTTCACCAGGTTCGCGGACTACTGGAACAAGCCGCTTCCGTACCTGGACCAGATCCTGATGAAGGTGCTCCCGGACGAGCAGGCGCGAGTCGCGGCGCTCCGCTCGGGCGCCGTCGACGGCGCGACCCTCTCCGCCGACAGCGCGCGCGTCCTCGCCAGCGACAGGAGCCTCGTGGTCCTGAAGGGCCTGACGGCCGCCTTCCGTGAGATCCAGTTCACGATCAAGCCCGGCGAGAACAAGCCCTGGGCGGACAAGCGGGTGCGCCAGGCGATCAGCCATGCCATCAATCGCCAGGACATCATCGACAAGGTCTACGCAGGCGACGGCAAGTACAGCGGGTTCATCCCGCCCGGCTACGGCAAGTACCCGATCGCCGATGCCGACCTCGTCAGCAATTACCTCAAGTTCGACCTCAGCAAGGCGAAGCAGCTGATGTCCGACGCCGGCTTCAGCAACGGCTTCCCGATGACCATGCTCTCGATCGCGGCGCCGGCCGACATGACCCAGGCGGCCGAGGTCGTGAAGCAGCACCTGCAGCAGATCAAGATCGACGTCAGCATCCAGCCGCAGGACATCGGCACCTTCGCGAAGAACAACGGGAACGGCACGTTCGACTGCGACCTCACCTCGCGCGGCATGCGCGGCGACCCCAACGGGTTCGTGGCCGAGTTCGTGTCGAACGCCAGGCTGTGGTGGCCGGGCTACCAGGTCCCATCCACGATCGCCGAGCTCATCTCGAAGGGCGTGGCGACGCCCCAGCCTGACCAGCGCTACCCGATCTACACTCAGCTCCAGCAGGCGCTCATGGACGAGATGCTCGAGATCCCGCTTGTCGCGGTGTACAAGTACCAGGTCGTGAACAGGCGGATGCACAACATGTACGTCGCGTTCACCGACTTCAACACGGGGCTGAAGCAGGCCTGGGTCTCGTAGAGGCTGCGCGGATAGGGAGCGGCGAGGCGAGCCGGTGACCGGGTACGTCGGCCGGCGGCTGCTGCAGCTCGGGCCGACGCTGTTCGGCATGTCGGTGGTCATCTTCCTCATGGTCCGCCTCATGCCCGGCGACGTCGTCGACGTCCTCACCGGCGGGGACGTCTCGATCACGCCCGAGCAGAGGGATGCGATCAAGCGATCGCTTGGCCTCGACCAGCCGCTGCCCGTCCAGTACGTGCACTGGATCTTCGGGATGGTCACCGGCGACCCCGGCTTCTCGCTCCGCAGCCATGAGCCGGTCTACACCATCCTCGGGCGGGCGCTGCCGATCACCGTCGAGCTCGTCGTCATGGCGATCGTGATCTCCGTACTGATCGGGATCCCCCTCGGCGTCGCCTCCGCCACCCGTGCCAACAGCGCCGGCGACTTCGGCGCGCGCGTGGGCGGCTTGATGGGGCTCAGCATGCCCAGCTTCTGGCTGGCCACGCTGATCCTGCTGTTCACGTCGCTGGTCTTCCAGTGGGTCCCCGCCGTCTCCTACGAGCCGTTCCTGAAGGACCCGATCACCAACCTCTCGCAGATGATCCTGCCGGCGCTGTCGATCTCGGTCTTCGTGATCGCGATCGTCATGCGCATGACGCGGGCCACGATGCTCGAGGTCCTGAGGCAGGACTATGTGCGCACCGCCCGCGCCAAGGGCGGCACGAGGCGCTCGGTGACCTACCGCCACGCCCTCCGCAACGCGCTGATCCCGGTCGTGACCGTGGTCGGGTTCCAGGTCGGCACGCTGATGAGCGGCGCCGCAATCGTCGAGGTCATCTTCGGCCTGCCCGGCGTGGGCTACACGCTGATCCAGGCCATCTTCGGCCGCGACTACACGCTGGTCGAGACGACGACGATGCTGCTGGCCACGATCTTCGTCGTGCTGAACCTGCTGGTCGACCTCGCGTACGTGGTCATCGACCCGAGGATCAAGGTCCAGTGAGAGAGGTCGACGAGCTCGAACAGGTGATCGCGCCGGCCGGCGAGCCGGTGTCCGCCGCTGACGCGTGGGCACAGGTGCCCCGCGGATGGCTCCGGCTCCGCCAGGAGTGGCGCAACCCGATCGGCGTCGCCGGCGCGGTGATCGTCGGCCTCAACGTGCTGACGGCGCTGTTCGGACCCCTCCTCTGGCGGGTCGACCCGACCCTCCAGAACTACCATCGCCTGCTCGGGCCGAGCGCGACCAACCCTATGGGCACCGACGAGCTGGGCCGTGACCTCTTCGCGCGCGTGATCCACGGCTCCCAGGTCTCGCTCGAGGTGGGGGCGGTGGCGGTCCTGATCGCGCTCTCCGCGGGCGGGGTGGTGGGGCTCACCGCCGGCTACTACGGCGGGCCGGCCGACGCCGTCCTCATGCGCATCGTGGACGTCATGTTCGCCTTTCCGGGCCTGGTGCTGGCGATCGTCATAGCCGGCCTCCTCGGCCCCAGCCGGACCAACGCGATGATCGCGATCGGGGTCGTCTACGCGCCCGCCTTCGCCAGGGTGATCCGGGCCGCGGTCCTGGAGGTGCTGGGCCGGCCCTTCGTGGAGGCCGCGCGGGCCCTGGGGGTGGGCGCCCTCCGGATCATGGGCCGCCACGTGGTGCCCAACATCGTGGCCCCGCTGATCGTGATGGTCACCGTCTACCTCTCGACGGCCATCCTCAGTGAGGCGGCGCTCAGCTTCCTCGGGCTCGGGACGCAGCCTCCGGAGCCCTCCTGGGGCTCGATGCTCAACACCTCGCGGACCTACATGGAGCTCGCGCCCTGGTACGCGATCTTCCCCGGCCTCGCGATCATGCTCGTGATCCTCGGCTTCAACTTTCTCGGCGACGGGCTCCGGGACATCCTCGACCCGCGCCTGCGGGACGTGTGAGCCAGGAGATGGACGGGCTCCGCCTGGACAACGGGCTGGCGCCGCCCGGTCGCGCTCCTAGACCAGCGTCTCCCGGTCGATCGGCTGGCCGAGGACCACGACCACGTCGCCCTGGCTGGCGTTGCTGATCGCCCGGACCATGGCCGTCACGCCCTGAAGCGGGCTCCGGATCATGACCGCCGCCCGCTCGGGCTCCTCGATGCTGTAGATCCGCGCCACTGGCTGCCCCTCCTCGACCGGGCCGCCGGGGTCGACCAGCGCTTCGAAGAGGCCCGAGACGGGGGTCGGGATGTAGTTGGCCGGGTCGCGGCCGTCCAGGATCACCGCCGGCGCCAGCCCCAGCGACGCGCGCGTCTCGACCTGGCCCTCCAGTATTCCGAAGTGCCGGAGCACATTGCGCAGCCCCCGCTCCGCCAGCCGGTGAACGGCGGCGCTGACGTGGCCTCCTCCGCCCAGCTCGGTGGTGACCACCACCCTGCCCTGGTTCTCAGCTTCCACGGGAAGCAGGCCGGTTCCCGCGATGTCGATGTAGAGGTAGTGCCAGTCGGTGTTCCAGGCCAGCATCCCCTCCAGCATCGCCCGGCGCTGGCGGGGGTCCTCGACGACGTGCATGTGCGAGCAGGGCAGGAACCGCGAGGAGCGGCCGCCGCTGTGGATGTCGATCACGATCTCCGCGCGCGGGAAGAGGCAGCGGGTCAGGTAGTCGGCAAGCATCTCGTTGGCGGGGCCGTCGGAACGGCCGGGGAAGGAGCGGTTGAAATTGGCGCCCGACGGCCAGAGCCGCGTTCCCGCCCGGGATGCGGCGGGCGAGAGGCACGGCATCACAATGACGCGGCCGTTCACCTGCTCGGGCCGGAGCTCCTGCAGCAGCTTCAGACACGCCACCTGCCCCTCGTACTCGTCGCCGTGGTTGCCGCCCAGGACGAGGGCAGTGGGCCCGGTCCCGTTCGCCACCGTCGCGATCGGGATGTAGGTGCTCGCCCAGCCGCTCTCGTTGTCGGAGCGGGGGAGGCTCAGGTGCCCGACCTGGCGACCGGCCGCGTCGAGGTCGACACTGGAGCTGACGAGAGTGCCCGTCATCGCCGGGCCAGGACCGCCCTCACCGACTCATTCGTCGCCTCCAGCAGGCGGTCGATGTCCGCTTCGGTGTGGGCGTAGGAGATGTGGCTGCGCTTGAGGTTCAGGGGCAGCTCGAAGATGCCGTGCTTCATCAGCTCCCTCCGGTAGCCGACGAAGAGGTCGACGTCATTGGCCAGGAGGTCGGTGTAGGTGTTGACCGGGCCCTGCAGAAAGTAGGTGACAAAGACGGAGCCGAAGCCGCTGACGACAACTGGCAGGTCCAGCGCGTCGTAGACCTCCTGGAGGCCGCGGCGGGCCCTCTCGCCGAGCCGGAAGACGTGCTCGTGCACCGGCTCCCGCTCCAGCCTGTCGATCGTCGCCAGGGCGGCCGCCGCCATCGCGGGGTGACCGTTGAAGGTGCCGGCGAAGAAGGCGGGCCGGCCGGGCGTGGTGCTGAAGAGGTCCATCAGGTCGGCCTTCCCGCCCAGCGCCGAGATCGGCCAGCCGTTGGCCATGGCCTTGCCGAGCGTGGTGAGATCCGGCGTCACCCCGGCCACCTTCTGGTAGCCGCCCAGGCCGTGCCGAAAGCCGGTGATCACCTCGTCGAAGACCAGCACGGTCCCGTGCTCCGTCGCCAGCTCGCGCAGGCGCTCCAGGAAGCCGGGCTGAGGCAGGACGGCGCCGATGTTGTGCGGGATCGGCTCCAGGATGATCGCCGCGACGTCGCCGGAGTGCTCCTCGAGCGCGCGCTCGACGGCGGCCGCGTCGTTGAAGGGGACCACGATCGTGGCGTCCAGGACCTCAGGCAGGATGCCGCCCGAGAGCGGGTCCTTGCGCCCGATCCGGTCCGCCGGGGAGATCACGTTCATTGCCACAGAGTCGTGCCAGCCGTGGTAGCAGCCCTGGAACTTGATCACGTACCGACGCCTGGTGGCGGTCCGGGCCAGCCGCAGGGCGTGGAAGGTGGCCTCGCTGCCCGTCATGGTGAGCAGGACCTTCTCGATCGAGGGCACCAGCTCGGCCAGCTTCTCGGCCAGCCGCGCCTCGATCGGCGTGACGCCAACGCCCATGTTGTCGAGGCGCCGGCCCGCCTCCGCGACCGCCGCGTCCACGTCGGGGTCGTTGTGACCGAGGAGCGGCGGGCCGAAGGCCGCATGATAGTCGGTGTAGGTCCTGCCCTCGGCGTCCGTGAAGGTCGAGCCGGAGGTGGCGGTGACGACCAGGCTTTCGATCCCTGGCACCTGGCGCTGGCCGCTGTTCACCCCTCCGGGGATGAAGCTGCGCCCACGGTCGATCTCGGTCAGCTCGATGTCAATCATCTCAGTCCACCCGGTAGTGCGCGAGGACGTCCTCGTCGAGCGACACGCCGAGGCCCGGCGCGGTGGGTACGGCGACCATTCCCTCCCTGTCGATCAGCAGCCGCTCCCTCGTCAGGCGAGTATTCAGGGGCGTCGTGGCGACGCAGTACTCCTGGAAGAGCGACTTCTCGAGGACGGCGTTGACGTGCAGGGAGGCGGCCTTGATGACGCCGCTCTTCCAGGCGTGGGGCACACAGGCGAGCCCACGCTCCGAGGCGAGAGACGCGATCCGGAGCGCCTCCGTGATGCCCCCGCATCGGGTCACGTCGGGCTGCAGGACGTCCACGTGGCAGCGGTCGGCGAGCTCGCGGAAGCCCCACCAGGTCACGTCCTGCTCGCCGGCGGCGATCGGGATCTCGACCGTGTCGGCCAGCTCGGCGTAGGCCTCGTACTCGTCGGGCTCGAACGGCTCCTCCAACCAGAAGCAGCCGAGCTCCTGGAGCCCGCGGGCGACCCTGATCGCGGCGGCAGCGTCGCGGCCGTAGCCGAGCCCAGCGTCGATCAGGACCTCGACGCCGTCCCCGCCCGCCTCGCGCGCGGCGGCGGCCAGCCGGAGGTCGTGGGCGGGGTCCGCGCCCAGCGGGCCCCAGCCGAGCTTGAGGGCCGTGAAGCCCTGCTCGCGAAGCTCGGCCACTGCCTCCTTCGTCTCCGACTCGGTGTCCGGCATCAGGCGCGATGCGTAGGCGCGCACGCGCTCGCGCTTGCGACCGCCGATCAGCTCGGAGACCGGCTTGCCGAGGGCCTTGCCCTTGATGTCCCAGAGCGCGATGTCGATCCCGCTGATGGCGTGGATGGCGACCCCGCGGCGGCCGTAGAAGATCGAGCCCCGGTACATCTTCTGCCAGAGCCGCTCGACCTCGAGCGGGTTCTCGCCGACGAGCAGCTCGCGGAGACTGAGTGCGATCGCGTGCGAGCTGGGCGCCTCGATCACCGCCCTGCAGATCTCGGGCGCTGAATCCACCTCACCGATGCCCACGATGCCCTCGTCGGTGCGGACGCGGACGACGAGGTCGTCCTGGCTGCCGTCGGCGATCGCCTCGTTCAGCTCGGGCTGGCGGAGGACGATCGCCTCCACTTCTGTGATCTTCAAGACGTACTCCTGGCGCTCTCGTCCGGGCGCGATCTCGATTGACACTGCCAATGGGCGGCCATAGGATGGTAACCCAACAATTTGTCCTATGACATGGGATAAACGACCGGGCGGTGTCAATTGCGCGGACGTCGAGCGCGCGATCCTGACGCGGATGCTGGAGGGCGGCTGGCTGCCGGATCATCGCCTGCCCACGTGCACCGCGCTGGCGACCGAGCTGGGCGCCAACAAGAACACGGTCAGCAAGGCGTACCAGTCGCTCGCCCGCCGCGGCTACCTGCGAAGCGAGCGCGGCCGTGGCACCTTCGTGGTTCGGCGGCCGCGCACGGACCGTGGACGGGTGCTCGAGCACCTGCAGCACCTGATCACACTCTCGCTCCAGGAGGCGAAGCTGGCAGGCCTGGACCAGGACCGCTTCCTGACGCTGGTCCAGGAGACGGCCGCGCGCTACTACCGGCGCCGCCAGCTCCGGCTCGGCTTCGTGGAGTGCATCCCGCACGACGCCACCGCCCTTTCCCGCGACCTCCAGGAGGCGCTCGGCTACCCGGTCACCCCTCTCCTCCTGGAGGAGGTCCTCGCCGACCCCGGCGGCCGGCTGAGCAGCTACGACCTGGTCGGGGTCGCCATCACGCATCTGGCCGAGGTCGAGGAGGCGGCCGGCACCCAGGGCCCCGAGCTGGTGGAGGTCTTCGTGGCACCCGACCCGGCCAGTCTCGCCCAGGTCATCCGACTCCGCCCGGGCGCCCGCGTCGGCATCTTCTGTGACGCGCGGGAGACGCTGGCCTCGCTGAACCGGATCGTCTCCGCCTACAAGCCCGACCTGAAGGTGTCGGGCTGCCTGGTCTCCCGGGCTCAGCGGACGCGGCGTCTGCTCGACTCCGTGGACGTGGCCCTGGTAACCATCTCGGCCCAGCCCAGCCTGGAGCGCCTGGATCCCCGCGTACCTCTGGTGCCCGTCAGCTTCCACCTGGAGCCGCTCTCGGTCGAGCGATTCCGCGCCCGGCTGGATGAGCACCTGGCCGCCGAGCCCTTCCCAGCAGCGAGGTGAGACCTTGATCGACACGCCGATCGTCGCCGAGATCGACTACGACGCCCGCGGCAAGACGTACGGGCGCCTGCAGGTGCCGCGCTCGAACAACGAGGCGGGCTGGTCCTCGCTCTTTGTGCCCGTCGTGGTCGTCAACGACGGAGAGGGCCCGACCGTTCTCGTCATGGGCGGCAATCACGGAGACGAGCCCGTCGGTATCATCTCCTGCCTCAACCTGCTCCACGACCTCCGGCCCGAGGACGTCGGCGGCCGCCTGATCGTCCTCCCCTGCCTCTCACCCGACGCAGCCCGCGCCTACACACGGCTCTGGCCGAGCGGCGCCAACTTCAACCGCTCCTTCCCGGGCAGCCCGGACGGACCGCCCAACGAGCAGCTGGCCGACTACGTGACGCGGGTGCTCTTCCCGATGACCGAGTACGTGGTCGACATCCACAGCTGCGGCCGCACGGCCGACTGCCTGCCCTGGTCCGAGATGCACCCGATCGCTGAGCCTCAGCAGCGGCGGCGGATGGTGGAGGCGATGGGCGCCTGGAACACGGACTGGAACGTGATCTACATCGACATCGCTGGGAGCGGGCTCCTGGTCGGGGAAGCGGAGCGGCGGGGCAAGATCGTCGCCAGCACCGAGTTCGGCAGCGGCGGCCACATGACGAGCGAGACCTACGAGCTCGGCCGCAGCGGTCTCATCAATCTTCTTCGCCACTTTGGCGTCCTGAAGGGCGAGCCGGTGACGCGCGCGCAGCTTGGCAAGCCGCCCGCCAGGATCCTCAGCGCTACCAACCTCGAGGACTACCCGCTGGCTCCGGAGTCGGGCTTCTTCGAGCCGCTGGTGAACCTGGGCGAACGGGTCGAGGACGGCCAGCTGATCGGCCGCATTCACTTCCTGGAGAGGCCCGACCGCAAGCCCGAGCCGATCCACGCCCGCAGCTCGGGGCTGATCGCCAGCATCCGGAGCATCGCCGCCACCACGCAGGGCGACAACGTCTTCGTGGTCGCAAGGGAGATTACCCGCGAGGAGGCCCTGGCGTGAGCCTGCTGGTCGGCGCTGCCCGGGCGGACATCACCCCGCCCTTCGGCCTGCCGCACGGCGGCTGGGCCGCCCGGACCGGGCTTGCCGAGGGGACGCACGACCCCATCCTCACCCAGGCCCTGGTGCTGGACGACGGCCGCCGCGAGGTTGCCATCGTCACCCTCGACCTCGGCTTCGTGAGCCGCGAGCTGACCGATGCCGCGAGGCACCTGGTCAAGCAGCTGACCGGCATCCCACCCGACGCCGTGTTGATCAACGCGGCCCACAACCACAGCGCGCCCCCGCTGCCGCGCCTGGGCGTCGCGATCACCGGCGCCCAAGGGTTCGAGGCATACGCGGCGCTGCTTCCGCAGCACATGGCGGGCGTCGTGTACGCTGCTCACCGACGCCGCCGCCCGGCCCGAATAGGAGGCGGCAGTGGTCGCGCCCCGGGCATCACCGTCAACCGCGTCGAAAGGGACCAACCGGTCGACGACACCGTTCCCGTCATCCGCGTCGACGGGGAAGACGGAAGCCCGATCGCGGTGGTGGTCTCCTTCGCCTGCCACGCCGTCTCCATTGGCGGCCAGACGCTGCTCTGGAATGCGGACTTCCCAGCACCGCTGCGGGAGTCGGTGGAAGCGGCCGCGCCGGGCGCCGAGGTCCTCTACCTGCAGGGTTGCGCCGGCGACGTCGCGCCCTTCGACTACTGGTTCGGCAATCCGAACGCCCGCCCGCACACCTACGAGAGCCGGGACGAGCTCGGCCGCGCCATCGGGGCGGAGGTGGCTCGCCTGCTGCCGACCGTGAAGACCGGCGAGGCCCGGCTCGCCCACCACTCCCACATCGTCAAGCTGTGCCGCCGCCGGCTGCCCTGGACACTGGCGGAGGTCGAGGAGCTGGAGCGCAGGATGCACGAGCTCCCCGCGCCGGAATATGCGGCGGCCTGGGCGCGCGGGGTGCACACGGCCACCTCGGCGCAGCAGTTCCCCGACGGCTACCGGAAGGCCGCCCTCAAGATGTACGCCGACATGATCCGGCGGGCCGAGGAGCCCCTCGCGGCCGAGGTGATGGCGCTGGCCTTGGGCGACGTTGGGGTCCTGGGCAGCCCGTTCGAGCTCTTCAGCGGTTCGGGCGTGGAGGTCAGGGCGCGCTCTCCGTTCAAGACGACTCTCGTGCTCGGCTACAGCAACGACTATCTGGGCTACCTGCCGCCAACCGAGCTCCTCGACCAGATCAAGGACGTTCCCCTGGAGGAGATCCTCGACCAGGATCGCTACCGCTGGGCGTACGGCATCACGAACACCAACGTCGACCGCGGCGAGGTGGACCGGCTGCTGGAGGAGGCGGGCGAGGCGCTGAGCGTCGTGCACGACGAGGTCGCCAGGTGACGACCACGCCTGATCCCGCGCTCGAGACCGCGCTCCAGGCGGTCACAGCCCGGCACGCGGCCGCGGTCGACCGGGAGTCCGCTGGCAACCGGCGGATGCGGATTTGCGCGATCAGGGCCGGGCGGGGCACGGCCCCTGCCCGGCCCGAGGACGTCAGCCCCAGCTCCCGACCGGTTGCCGGATGGAGACGTTGACCCGGTTGTAGACATTGGTCAGCGCGATCATGAGCAGGAGGGCGGCCAATCCCTTCTCGTCGTAGTGCCTGGCCGCCTCGTCCCAGACCTCGTCCGGCACCGGGTCGGGCCGGTCGGCGAGCCTGGTCACGGCCTCGGCCAGGGCCAGCGCCGCCCGCTCGGCCTCGTCGAAGTAGGGCGCCTCCCGCCAGGCCGCGACCGCGAACAGCCGCTCGTCGGTCTCGCCCTTCTGCTTGGCGTGCTTCGAGCCGGAATCGACGCAGAAGCTGCAGCCGTTGATCTGGCTCGCCCGCAGGTGGACGAGGTCAAGCGTCCGCGGGGCCACGCCGCCCCTGTAGGTGGCCTTCTGGAATGCCTGGATGGCCTCCATCGCCTCGGGGATGATCGTCGCCGGGTTCTTCATCCGTTCCGCCATGATGGGTTTCTCCTGGAATGACCCCTGGCTTCCTGTCACGTCGGAGGGGGCCTCGTTCGTCACTGCGATGACGGATCCCGACAGGAGAATGTGACCGATGCACGAATCTCAATGGCTGGCCGAGCGGTTCGAGGCCGACCGGACGCATCTGCGGTCGGTGGCCTACCGGATGCTGGGTTCGCTGAGCGAGGCCGACGACGCGGTCCAGGAGGCCTGGCTTCGGCTCAGCCGGTCGGGTGTGGGCGAGGTCGAGAACCTGGGCGGCTGGATGACGACGGTGGTGGCGCGGGTGTGCCTCGACATGCTGCGCTCGCGCCGGTCGAGGCGGGAGGTGGCCTTCGGCGACGACGCACCGGAGCCGGTGGCCGCCGGCCAGGCCGCGATCGACCCCGAGCAGGAGGCGGTGCTGGGCGATTCGGTCGGCCTCGCCCTGCTGGTCGTGCTGGAGAAGCTGACGCCCGCCGAGCGGGTCGCGTTCGTGCTACACGACATGTTCGGTGTCCCCTTCGAGGAGCTCGCGCCCGTCGTCGGACGCAGCGCGGATGCCACCCGGCAGCTCGCCAGCCGGGCCCGCCGCCGGGTCAGAGGCGCGACCGTGGGATCGGAGGCCGAGCTCGCCCGCCAGCGTGCCATCGTGGACGCCTTCCGGGCCGCCTCACGCGAGGGGGACCTGGACCGGCTCCTGGCGCTGCTGGACCCGGAGGCCGTGATCAGGGCGGACGCCACCGCGGTAGGCCTGGGCTCGGCACCGGAGACGCGGGGCGCGCCGGCGGTGGCCGCCTTCTTCAAGGGGCGGGCCAGGGGCGCGGTTCCGGCCGTGGTCGGAGGGGCTCCCGGCCTGGTCTGGGCGCCCGGCGGCCGGCCCAGGGTGGCGTTCGTCTTCACGCTGGCGGGCGACAGGATCGCGGGCATCGACCTGGTCGCCGATCCCGACCACCTCGAGGACCTGGCGGTGGAGATCCTCGACGGCTGACCAGGCGACCAGGGGGATGCCCCTCCGCCATCGCGGGGGAGGTTGGGTGGGGGGGAGCAATCAGGCCCAGCCGAAGGACTACTGGTACTCCAGGCCGGGGAAGCTCTCCTCAGTTCCCCGCCCTTCCGGCGTCATGTCGAGCACACTCCAGATCGGCCAGATGGAATCGACGTGGCGAGGGTCCTCGCCCTCGTCGCCTGGAGCGAACACGAGCTCCGTGGCCCACGTGTGCCGCATGTCGCTGCCGTCGCGGACGAACACGTTCAGGATCCCCAGCTGCTCGCCGTCCGGCGTCTCGGCGTGGTACTCCCGGTTGTAGGTGTTGCTCCGCGAAGAGAGGAGCCGAAGGTGCCGCCAGCCCCGCTCCCTGGCGAAGGTCCGGATCCGCTCCCTATCCGCTTTGGCGACCACGGCGAGGTTCAGCCGCAGGCCACTGGCTGCTGGTCCGCCGGCGCACCGGCTGAGGTCGTCACCCGGACACGTCCCGGCGCACCG
>DATFRD010000105.1:0-10358 GCA_035263645.1 Candidatus Dormiibacterota bacterium
CGAGGCGGAGAACAGGCTCAAGAGCTTCATCGCGAGCGCTGCGCGCCCACCGCCGAGGAGCCGAAGGCCTATTCGACCGGGCCGTGGCGTGGCTCGTCGAGCACAAGGTGCTGCGAGCGAGACCCGGGCGGGCAGATCAGCGCCGACCGACGGCGGGGTTGGTGTCGGCAAGCGCGGTAGACGAGCGCCGGGCGGCGAGCCGGGCGCAAGATTTCGCTCCGTTTCCCAAAACGGCCCGGAGGTAGCCCTGGACTCCTACCTGGACCTCGACCAGACCATGATCACACTGCCCTGCCGCTCCACGAGCGGCCTCAGGCGAGCGTCGCCGATCAAACCGATCATAGAAGCGAGATCGCCACAGCTTGCACGTCGACGACAATCGCGCCATCAAGATGGGTTGGTTAACAGGAGGTGTAAACGTGTTGCGTTTGGCGGACCCTGAATGGATGGTTCACTCGGCCGCCGGGGCCTTGAAGATCTTGCCCGAACGGCAGTGGGATTTGCCCTTGACCGCGTCCATTCCGCCAGTGCCGCTATCGCATATTGTGATAGTAGAAGCGGGAAGGGAGGGATTCGAACCCTCGAGGGAGCTTCACACCCCCTACCCGCTTAGCAGGCGGGCGCTTTCGGCCACTCAGCCACCTCCCCGGTCGGTCGTGCCCGGGCCACCCACAGTCTACCCGCGCGGCCTAGAGGTGGCCTAGCCTCCTGCCGCGACGCGCATCTGGGCCAGGTGCAGCCCGTCGTGCCGGACGATCATCTCGACGGTCCGCCGGAGGGTCTCCTCGCCGCGCTCGGGATGGGTGCCGAGCCGCTCCCAATCGCGTTCGCCCAGCGACTCGAGCAGGCGGACCAGGGCCCTGCGGTTCACCACCACCCGCTCCAGCGCCTCGGCCGCGGTCTCCAGGTCGGCGAACCGGTCGGTGAGCTCGTCCTGCGCGTAGGAGGCCAGCGGCGGCCGATCGAAGCTGAGGACCATACGCACGCGCACCCCGGCGATCAGCTCGAAGTCCGCCAGGTGGGCGAGCACCTGGCGCGCGCTCCAGCCGTGGTCCGACCGGCGCTCCAGACCGTCGGCGGACAGCGAGCCGACCAGCTCGACCAGCTCCTCGAGGTCGGCCCGCAGGGCATGGACGAGCTCAGCCGGGACCCACCAACTCGCTCGCCGCGAATCGGTGGATCCCGGCTCAGTCGTCGTCATCGTTGAGGTCGAGCCGGAGCTCGTCGCCGGGGTCATCGTCGAACTGGCTGTGCAGCTCCCCGCAGTCGGCGCAGCGGTAGAACTCCCCCACGAACCCCTTCTGCCACACCGAGTAGCTGACCACCCCCGGCTCCTCCACCAGGACCTCCTGCTCCAGGCGCCAGATCACCTGCTCCCACGTGCCCCGCTCGCCCGAGAGCTGCTCGTCCAGGACGATCAGGCAGTAGGGGTGGGGGTCGCCCCAGACCATCGACACCTCGCCCAGGCGCTCGTCCTCGTCGTTCACGATCGACCACTGCTCGGCGGTGTGGGCCCGCGTCGCCCTGACCAGTCGCAGCCCGGTCCAGAACCGCTCGGCCGCCTCACGCTCGGCCTTGTCGTGCTCCGCCTGCGCCTCCTGGAACGCGCCCCACATCCGCATGAGGTGGTTGCGGAAGCGGTGGTAGCTGGGCAGGAGCCGGGGCTGGCTCTTGGGCGACCCGATGATCTGCTCGAAGGCGTGCTCGAACGCTGCCTCGACGCGCTCCTGGCGGTCCGCCAGGTCGGGAGCCCAGCTCTCGTCCTCGGACAGCCGCATCGACTCGTTGAGGACCACCTCGAAGTCCAGCCAGTCCTCGCCGAACTCGGGGACGAACACGTGCTCGACGATGTCCGCCAGCCGGTGCTCCTCGAGCAGCGCCGGGTTGACGCGCGTCCGTGCCTCCGGCCATCCCTTCCAGCCCATCACGTTGTGGATCCAGTAGTCGAAGACGTTCACCGCGTACTGGAGGGCCGCCGGCGAGCTCCAGATGCCCGCGGGCCAGGCCCGCCGCCCCGTCCGCACCTTGTTGTAGAGGGCGATGATCTGCTCCTCGTCGAGGTATTCCGGTTCCATTCCTCGCGCCATTGTAGAAACGGGTCCCAAATGACCGCGGCCGGCCTCGGAATACCCCAGGGAGAGGTCTCGGTACTATCGGGACGAGATGGCTTCGACTGGATTCACCCCCGAGCAGGTCCAGCGCTACGCCCGCCACCTGATCCTGCCCGAGGTCGCCGGCGCCGGCCAGCGCAAGCTGCTCGACTCGAGCGTGCTGCTGCTGGGCGCTGGGGGCCTGGGCTCGCCCGCGGCCATGTACCTGGCCGCTGCCGGCATCGGCCGTATCGGGATCATCGACTTCGACGTGGTCGACGCCAGCAACCTCCAGCGGCAGATCCTGCACGGCACGAACGACCTCGGGCGTCCGAAGGTCGAGTCGGCTGCGGAGACGCTGCGCTCCCTGAACCCCGACGTCGACGTGATCGAGCACCGCATCCACGTCAACTCGGAGAACGCGCTCGAGGTGTTCGCACCCTACGACATCATCGTCGACGGCACCGACAACTTCCCGACCCGGTACCTCGCCAACGACGCGGCCTACTTCCTCCGGAAGCCCCTGGTCCACGGGGCGATCTATCGGTTCGAGGGCCAGATGACGATGTTCGACGCCGCCAGGGGGACCGGCTGCTACCGCTGCCTGTTCCCGACGCCGCCGCCGCCGGGCGCGGTTCCGAGCTGCGCCGAGGCCGGTGTCTTCGGCGTCCTGCCCGGGATCGTGGGCTCGATGATGGCGTTCGAGACGATCAAGTACATCCTGGGCATCGGCCACGGGATCATCGGCAAGCTGCTGATGTTCGAAGGCATCGACATGGACTTCCGCAAGGTCAACCTGCGCCGGAGCCCGACCTGCCCCCTGTGCGGCGACAACCCGACCGTGACCGGCCTGATCGACTACGAGGTCTTCTGCGGCGTGCCCGCCGCGGAGCCCTCAGTCGAGCCGGCCGAGGTGGGGACGCGATAGGCCCCGGGAGGGCTACCCTGGGCTGGAGATGATCCAGCCCGACCGTCACGACCCCGGCGGCCTGGAACGCGCCCGTGAGATCGTGCGCTCGCTGGGTTCGGTCCTGGTCGCGTACTCGGGCGGGGTGGACTCGACGCTGCTGCTCCGGCTGGCCCTGGAGGAGCTGGGGAGTGCGCGCGCCGTGCCCGCGCTCGCCTCCTCGCCGGCCTATCCCGAGGCCGAGCAGAGGGAGGCGCGCGCGCTCGCGCGCGAGATGGGAGCCCGGCTGGTCGAGGTCGCGACGCGCGAGGTCGAGCTCGAAGCCTATCGCCGCAACCTGCCCGATCGCTGCTTCCACTGCAAGGAGGAGCTGTTCGAGACCCTGGAGCCAGTGCGCCATAGGCTCGGTCTGGGTCACCTGGCCTACGGGGCCAACGCCGACGACGCTGGCGACCACCGTCCTGGCCACGGGTCGGCAGTCCGCCGGGGCGTCCGGTTCCCGCTCCTCGAGGCGGGCCTGGGCAAGGGCGAGATCCGGGCGGCGGCCCGGCGCCTGGGGCTCCCCAACTGGGACAAGCCGTCCTTCGCCTGCCTGTCCTCCCGCGTCCCCCACGGCACGGAGGTGACGCCCGAGACCCTGCGCCGGATCGGACAGGCCGAGGCGGCGCTGAAGTCGCTCGGCTTCCGCCAGGTGCGCGTCCGCCATCATGGCGACGTGGCCCGCATCGAGGTCGAGCCGGCCGACCTGGATCGCCTGCTCTCCGTCCGCGGCCCGGTCGTCGAGGCGGTCAGGGCCGCCGGCTACACCTTCGTCGCCCTGGACCTGGAGGGCTATGTGACCGGCCGCCTGAACCGCTCCTGGAGATCGGCGATCGGGACGTCGTCCTCCAGCGGGCCCTGACGCCGTCCCAGTGGACGTCAGCGAGCCGATGGCGACGGTGGAGTGGGTGGGGGACGGGGTGCGCCTGATCGACCAGACCAGGCTCCCGGACCGCGAGGAGTACGTGGTCTGCCGGACGGCGGCGCAGGTGGCGGCCGCCATTCGAGACATGGTCGTGCGCGGCGCGCCCGCGATCGGCGCCGCGGCCGCTTACGGGACGGCGCTGGCTGCCCGCGAGGGTCGCCTGGCGGAGGGGGTGGCCGCACTCAGGGCCGCCCGGCCCACCGCCCGCGACCTGTTCTGGGCGGTGGAGCTCGTGGAGCAGGCGGCCGACCCCCTGGCCGAGGCGCACCGGATCGCCGCCGAGGTGGTGGCGGCCTGCCGGGCCATGGGCCGCCACGGCGCGGCGCTGCTCCCCCGCCGGGCCCGCGTCGTCACGATCTGCAACACCGGCGCCCTGGCCACCGTCGACTACGGGACCGCGCTCGGCGTGATCAGGGCAGCCCACGAGATGGGGAGGGAGCCGTTCGTGTACGTGATGGAGACGCGGCCGCGGGCCCAGGGCGCCCGGCTGACCACGTGGGAGCTCCGCCGGCTGGGCATCCCGCACCGGCTGCTCGTCGACTCGGCGGCCGGGCTGCTCCTGCGTCGGGGGATGGCCGACGCCGCGATCAGCGGCGCCGACCGCGTTTGCGCCAACGGCGACGTGATCAACAAGGTGGGCACGTACCCGCTGGCGGTGCTGTGCCGGGAGCACGGCGTTCCCTTCTACGTGGCGGCACCCGGCAGCACCATCGACCGTGACACCCTGGACGGCGACGGCGTCGTCATCGAGGAGCGGCCTGACGACGAGGTCACCACCTTCGCCCCGCCCGGCACCCAGGCGTGGAACCCGGCCTTCGACGTGACGCCCGCCCGACTGGTGACGGCGCTGGTCACGGACCGCGGCGTCGTCCAGGGGGCGCTGGTATGAGCGCGGTGGCATCCGTCGGGGTCTTCGGGGGCTCGGGTTTCTACCGGCTGCTCCACGACGTCGAGATGATCGAGGTGGACACGCCCTACGGCCCGCCCAGCGATCGCGTCGCGATCGGCGTGGTGGAAGGCGTGCCGGTGGCGTTCCTGCCCCGGCACGGCTCCGGCCACACCCTGCCGCCTGCCGCCATCAACTACCGGGCCAACGTCTGGGCGCTGAAGGAGCTGGGCGTGACCCGCGTGATCGCCCCGACCGCGGCGGGCAGCCTGCAGGCGCACGTGCGGCCGGGGGACTTCGTGGTGTGCGACCAGTTCGTGGACCGCACGAACGGGCGCCAGGACACGTACTACCCGGACGGGCCCACCGTCGCCCACGTGGGCTCCGCCGACCCGTACTGTCCGGTCATGCGCGAGCTGGCCACGGCCGTCGGCCGCGAGCAGGGCGTCACCATGCATGACGGGGGCACAGTCGTCGTCATCCAGGGCCCGCGCTTCTCGACCCGGGCCGAGAGCCGGTGGTTCGCCTCGCAAGGGTGGCGGGTCGTGAACATGACCCAGTACCCGGAGGCCATCCTGGCCCGGGAGCTGGAGCTCTGCTACGTCAACATCTCGCTGATCACCGACTACGACGCCGGTCTCGAGGGCGCGCCCGAGGTGCCGCCCGTGTCGGTCGAGGAGGTCGAGAGGTTCTTCGCCAGCAACAACGACCGCGTCCGGTCGCTGATCGTTCGCCTGATCCCGAGGCTGCCGGCAGAGCGCGACTGCCCGTGCGCCACCGCCATGCGGGGGGCCATCATCGGAGGTCACGAGCGCGCTCCGGCGCGTTGACATCCTGATCACGCATCGCGGCCGCCCGGATGTCGATAATCTTGTGGTCTTGCGGCAGCCGATCCTGTATGCGGAGGAGATGTGGCGCCGGCAGCGGTTCTACGTCCTGCTGCTGCTCGGCGTGGGCGTGGTGGCGAGCGTGGCCGGCCTGATCAGCGGCCACGGCAGGCTCAACAGCACCAGCGCGATCTTCCTCGTCTACCCGCCCGCGGGCCTGCTGTTCGGCGGCGCGCTGCTCCTGTACCGCCGGCGCAACCACGTCCAGGTGACGGAGGGCGGTCTCCGGGTGTCGAACCTGCTGCGGAGCACCGTCATTCCCTGGGACCAGATCCGTGGGACCCGCGTCCAGCCCCTGGCGCGGCACTTTCCGGACACCCGCAGGCGGTACGTGCCGCCCATCGCCAAGCCCCTTCTGCCGAAGGACGCGCTCTTCGTGCGGGTGAGGAGCGACGAGGCGCTGCTCATCGACCTGCGTCGCCGGCTGGGGTCGCGCCTGGTGGTGGATGACATGGTGGCGGTGCCCATCCCGGACCCGGACGCCATGGCCTGGGAGGTCACCTCCAGGCTCCCGGACCGGACGGGCACCAACCTCGGAGGGGGCAGGCGCCGCCGCCGGCGCGCCCGGTGACGATCGCGCCGCCCCAGGAGCGCCAGGCCGCGAGCCCGGCAGGTGACACGGAGCCAGACACGGCGCCTCGCCGGGCGTGGCTGCTGGACCGGCTGCGCCTCGACCGCTTCGACCTGTGGGCGATGGGGGCGCTCCTGCTGGTCGCGTTCGTGCTCCGCTTCTTCAGCCCCATCATGCCGGACGTGCTGGCCGGCAAGCCCGACCTGGTCAGCAACTGCGTCCACAACACGCCGGTGGACGCCAGGAACGACCTGGGCACGCTCTGCGGGCTCGCGTACCCGTACCAGCGCAACTACGCCCCGGCAGGCCAGGCTCCGACGCCGCCCAACGGCCAGGTCTTCGACGAGATCTGGTTCGGCGTCTTCGCCCACGATGACCTGAAGGGCATCGTCTACTTCGACCCTGAGCCGCCCCTGTCGAAGCTCATCATCGCCTCCGGCGAGTGGCTGGACGGATGGTGGCGGGCGACGTTCGAGGGCGCTCGCGGCGACTACGCCGACCTGGGATTCAACACGTTCGGCTGGCGCATCATGAGCTGCATCTTCGGCGCGCTCTGTGTGCCGCTGATGTATCTGCTGGCCCACCGGATCTGGCCCAACCGCCTCTTCGCGGTCTCGGCTGCGACGCTGGTCTGCTTCGACGGCCTCTTCTTCGTCCAGTCGCGGATCGGTATGATCGACATCTTCCCGATCTTCCTGATCATGCTCAGCTACACGCTGTTCCTGATCCACCTGGACAGCCGGAGCGAGCGCGACTCGATCGTCACCCTCCTGCTGACCGGCATCTGCCTCGGTCTGGCGGTCGCGTCGAAGTGGATCGCTCTCGCCGCGCTCGCCAGCATCGTCTTCTGGCTCGTCGCCCAGCCGGCGCTGCGCCGAATCGGGTTCGACGTGGGAGCGCGCCTCAGGGCGTGGAGCCGTGCCGGAGCCGACGCGGCCGTGCTGCCCGGTGACGCCAGGCCGGGTCTGTACGCGACGACCGCGGTGCTCGCCTTCGCCCTGATCCCGGTGCTGATCTACCTGGCCAGCTGGATCCCGTTCTTCGCGCGCGGCCAGTTCCACACCCTGGGCGACCTCGTCCTCTACAACCAGCAGGCCTACATATACCACTCGACGCTCAAGGCGACCCACCCGTACGGCTCCGCCTGGTACTCATGGCCGTTCCTGTCCCGTCCGGTCGCGTACTACTACGAGTACCAGGGCTTGGGGGCCGACGCCGCGAGCGGCCAGCCGCTCGTGGCGGGCATCGCCGACCTGGGAAACCCGATCATCTGGTGGGCGAGCATCCCCGCGGTGCTGTCGCTGCCGTACTTCATCCTGCGCTACCGGAGCTTCCCCGCCGCCCTCATCCTGGTCGGCTTCCTCACGCAGTACCTGCCCTGGTCGCGGATCAGCCGCGTGATCTTCCTCTACCACATGTTCGGGGGCCTGATCTTCATGGTGCTGGCGCTGGCGTTCGTCCTCGCCCAGCTCCAGCTGGGGGGCCCGGGGGCCATCGCCGCGGGCCGTCACCGGGCGTCGCGGCCACCGCTGCTGGTGGGCGCCTTCCTGGCCCTCGTCCTGGTCAGCTTCCTGTACTTCTATCCCGTCTGGACAGCCCTCCCGATCTCCGGGCCCTCGTACCTGAACGGATTCACCGCGGGTGGCAAGATGTGGCTGCGGACCTGGATCTGACCCACGCCGCATCCGCCGCGTCGCCACGGACGGCGCGCTGGGTGGCTGCGGGCGCCGGCCTGCTCGTCCTCGTCCTGATCGCCGGGCTCACGGGCTGGGCCGCCCTGCCGCTCGTCGTCTGCGTGGTGTCCGGCGCCGGCCTCACCTACCTGTCCGGCCTGCCGCTGACCGTTGAAGAGCGGCTGGCATACGGGACCGTGGTCGGGGCGGCCGTGCTGGCCACGCTGGACTTCCTGCTGGCCCTGGTCGCCGGCCTCGGGCTCGATACCGTGCTGGCGGGGGCGGCGGGCGCCCTCGCGATTTCGGCCCCTGGCTGGCGGCACGGCGCCAGGCGGGTCGGCGCCGAGCTGAACGACGCGCTGGAGCGCTGGCGCCGTCGGGAGCCGTGGCCGCTCTGGGCCCTGCTGGCGATTTGCTGGCCGTTCACCCTCGTCGTACTCGGCCGGGCCTACACGCTCGGCTCGCAGGGTCTGGAGGCCGGCAGCGCCGGCGTGTACGCGGACTGGGCCGCCCACCTGACGTATGCCGGCTCGTTCGCGTTCGGCCACAACTTCCCGCCCCAGTTCCCGGTGGATCCGGGGCACCCCATGACGTATCCCTTCCTGATCGACCTGCTGGCCGCCTCGTTCGTGCCCCTGGGCACGTCCCTGACGTCCTCGCTGGTGCTGAGCAGCGGCCTGCTCGCCCTGGCCTTCCCGGCCGTGATGTACCTGGCCGGCCTCCGGCTCGCTGGCAGCCGCGGCGCCGCCACGCTGGCCGTGCTGGTCTTCACCCTGAGCGGGGGCCTCGGCTTCCTCCTCCTGTTCCAGGACCTGCGCGCGTCCGGACTGGCCGCGCTCGCGAACCCGCCCCGGCTGTACACGCAGGACGCCGCCCTCAACTTCCAGTGGCTGAACCCGGTCCTGGCCTGGATGCTGCCGCAGCGCTCCGTGCTGTTCGGCTTCTGCCTGGCGCTGCTGGTGATGGCGATGCTCTGGGTCGCGCTAGGAGTGCGGCCGGAAACCGGGCCGAGAGATTTGGGGGCCAGGTGCCCCAGATCCGGTGGCGCCGACGAGGAGCGCAGCGAGCGCCCTCCAGGGCGTGAGCGAGCACCGCAGGAGGCAACGCCGGAGGTGGGGTGCATGGGCCCCAAAGATCCGGCTTGGTTTTCGGCCGCGCTCCTAGGGCGCCGCGAGGACGCGGGCTGGGCGCCGTTCGCCTTCGCCGGGGTGGTGGCCGGGATCACGCCGCTCTGCCACCTGCATGCGTACGGCACGATCGTGGCGCTGGCGGGGTTCTGGGCGCTGCTGTCGCCCCGGCGCCAGTGGGCGGCCTTCTTCGTGCCGGCGCTGGTGCTGGGCCTGCCCGTCGCCGCGTGGCTCCTGAGCGGCGGCGCGCCGAGCCTGCGGCTCCAGGTCTGGTGGCTGGCCGACACCCCCGGACACCATGACGGGCCAGTGTGGTTCTGGCTGAAGAACACGAGCCTCCTGGTTCCCGCGATGGCCGCGGCGTTCCTGTGGCGTGGCCTCCTGCCGGTGGGGATCGGCCGCCGCCTGGCGCCCATCTGGCTCTGGTTCGCCGTGCCCAACTTCGTGGTCTTCCAGCCCTGGGACTGGGACAACACGAAGTTCTTCGCCTACTGGGCCCTGTTCGGCGCCCTCCCCGTCGGCGCGCTGCTGGCGCGCCTGGTCCGGGGCAGGCTCGCCGCCAGGGTCGTGGCGTATGCCCTGGCGGCCGCCCTGATGCTGTCGGGCGCACTCGACCTCGGCAGGGCGCTCGACCCGGCCGCCACCTCGGCGCTGTTCACGAGCTCCGCCGGTGTCGGGGTCGCCGACTGGGCGCGGACCCACACCGACCCCGGGGCCACGTTCCTGGTCGCCCCGGTCCACAATGAGCCCATCCCGACGCTGGCGGGCCGGCGGGTCATGGTCGGCTACGGGGGCTGGCTGTGGACGTACGGCCTGTCGGACTGGCAGCGGCGCACCGCCGACGCCCAGATGATGCTCCAGGGCGACCCGTCGACCCCCGCCCTGCTTCGCCGCTACCGTATCGACTACGTGGTGCTGGGCCCGGAGGACGCCGCGGTCCAGGGATCCAACCGGGCCTACTACGACCAGCACGAGGAGCGCGTCTTCACCGATGGCGACTACGTCGTCTATCGAGTCCGCTAAGGCCGCAGAGGCCGCTGGGTCCGGCGACGCCGCCGGCCCGGCCGGGCTCGCGGTCGCCGGGCAGGCCAAGGCCCGCGCCCGGGCGGTGGCATGGCCGGCGTGGGAGGTGGTGGCCCTGGCCGCGGTCACCGGGCTGGGTCTGGTGCTCCGGGTCAGCTCGTACGCGCAGGCCCCGCCCTTCCTCGACAACGCCGACGAGCTGAACTGGGCCTGGGGCGGCCTGAACCTCA
>DATFRD010000106.1:0-11161 GCA_035263645.1 Candidatus Dormiibacterota bacterium
CGCCCACGCTACGTCGCGCTGCGTCCTCCGGACTGGAGCTTCGACCCCGACGAGCTGCGCCGTGCCTTCACGTCGAGGACCCGCGCGATCGTCGTGAACACGCCGCACAACCCGACGGGAAAGGTGTACTCGCCCCAGGAGCTGCAGCTCATCGCGGACCTCTGCCAGGAGCACGACGCGATCGCCGTCACCGACGAGATCTACGAGCACCTGGTATTCGAGGGCAGCCACGTGAGCATCGCGACCCTGCCGGGCATGGCGGACCGCACCATCACGATCAGCGGCGCCAGCAAGACCTACTCGATCACCGGGTGGCGCGTGGGCTGGCTGATCGCGCCGCCGGCGCTGACCGGCGGCATCCGCAAGGTCCACGACTTCCTGACGGTGGGGGCGGCCCATCCCCTGCAGATCGCCGTGGCCGCGGCGCTTCGCTTCCCGCCTTCCTTCTACGACGCGCTCCTGGAGGACTACCGGGAGCGCCGCAGCGTCCTGACGGCCGGCCTTCGCGAATGCGGCTTCGACCCGAACCCGCCCGCCGGCGCCTACTACATCATGGCCGGCATCGACGGCCTCACCGACCTGGACGACGTCGCGTTCGCGCACCAGCTGATCCGGTCTGCGGGCGTCGCCACCGTGCCGGCGTCCAGCTTCTACGCCAACCGCGACCTCGGCCGGCGACACCTCCGGTTCAGCTTCCCGAAGCGCCGCGAGACGATCGAGCGCGGCATCTCGGCCCTGCGCGGCGCCCTCCTCTGAACCTGGCGGGGAGCCAGGCCTCCCCTTAACAACCTCCGTTCCGGTTTCGCGTTCACCTCCCTACCGTCGGGGCCATGAGCCCCACCCGCTTCCTCCGCCCGCCCCTGGTCTGGTTGGTCCTCATCGAGGCGGGTCTGCTCGCCGCCATCGCAGTGATCGGCTGGCACGCCTGGCAGGCCCGGCTCGCAGCGCCTCAGGTGGTCGTGGCGCCGGCTGCGCCGCGTTCTCGGGCCGGTCTGCCGTCCGGCCTGGGAGCCCGGCGGTCGCCGTCCCCGGCGCCGCCTGTGGCCCTGCCCGCGGTTCCGGCGGCCGGTCCGACGCCCAGCGTGCGCACCGACCCCCAGTTCCTCTCGCAGCAGGCGCGCGAGCTCAACCGGGCCGAATCGAGCTTCGAAGACCTCCAGTGGCGCATGACGAGCTCCCTGGTGAACGCCATCCGGTACTACCTCGACCACGTCGTCCTGCCGGCCGTGCAGCGGTCCGAGCAGAGCCGGTGAGCGCCATCGGGGGAGGACCCGCGACCGGGCTGCGGACGTCGCGTCGGCTGTCGCCGCGGACCGTCGCTCAGCCGGCCGCCTGGCCCAGGGCCGTCCTCATCAGCTCCGACAGCGTGGGGTAGGCGTGCATCGCCCGGGCGACGGGTCCGACCGGCGTCCGACCGGCCATCATGGCGACGGCCTCGTGGATCATGTCGCCCGCGGTGTCCGCCACGATGTGGCACCCGAGCAGCTCGCCGGACCGGGCGTCCGCGATCACCTTGACGTGGCCGTGGACCTGGCCGTCGATCTGGGCCTTCTCGGCGTCGGCCACGGCAGCGAAGCCGATGCGGACCTCGTGGCCGGCCCGTCGCGCCTGGTCGTCGGTGAGGCCCACGGACGCGACCTCGGGATCGGTGAACGTCACCCGCGGGAGGACCCGCAGGTCGATCGGCACTGCCGCTCCCAGGGCGGCGTTCGCCGCCGCCACGCGTCCCATCTCGGCCGCGGCGTGCGTGAACAGCGTCCCGCCGCCGATCACGTCACCGGCGGCCCAGGCCCACGGCCGGCTGGTCTGCAGGTGCCCGTCCACCTGGATGCCGCCGCGCGTCCAGTCGATGCCGGCCGCGTCCAGACCCAGGGCCAGGCCGTCGAGCGACCGGCCCACGGCGACCAGCACTTCGTCGACCTCCACGGTCTCGCCGCCGGCCAGGTGGAGGCGCCGGCCACCGCCAGCCCGCTCGACGCGCTCGAGCCTGCTGCCGAGCCGCAGGTCGATGCCCTCCTCGCGGAACACGTCCATGATTGCCTGCCCGGACTCGGGCTCCTCCGACGGCAGCATCCGCTCGAGGAGCTCGATCACGGTCACCTCGACTCCAAACCGCGAGAAGACCTGGGCGAACTCGCAGCCGATCGGGCCGGCGCCGAGCACCGCCAGCCGCCCTGGGAGCGCGGCCAGCGAGAGGACGCCTTCGTTGTCGAGGAAGCCGGCCTCCCGCAGGCCGGGGATCGGCGGCACCGTCGGCCCCAGGCCTGCTGCGAGCAGCACGGCGCCGGTGTCAACCCGTTCGCCGTCGACGTCCAGGGTGCGCTCGCCGGTGAGCACGGCGGTGGCGGGGAACCGCACCTCGATGCCCGCCTCGTGAAAAGGCCGGGTGCCGAACCGCAGCATGTGGCCGCGGATCGCGAAGGCACGACTCACCACGTCGGGCCAGCTCACGCCAGGCTCGCCGCCGGCCTGCACGCCGTATCGGGACGCCGTACGGACGGTGTGCGCCACGCGGGCCGAGCGGACGAGCGCCTTCGTTGGCACACAGCCGTGGTTGGTGCAGGTCCCTCCGAAATGGCGAGCCTCGACCAGCAGGATGCGGTCGGGTCCGCGCCCGGCCACCGAGAAGGCGGCCTCGGAGCCTGCCGCCCCACCCCCGACGATGACGAGGTCGTATACGCTCACCGGGAGCAATATAAGGTTGTGACGGAGACTGCCCTGGAACCGATCCATCCCGGCGTCCGAATCGGCCACGTGCACCTCAAGGTGTCCGACCTGGAGCGGTCGCTCGCGTTCTACTGCGGCGTGCTGGGCTTTCAGCTCATGGAGCGGATGGGGTCCCAGGCAGCCTTCATCAGCGCCGGCGGCTACCACCATCACATCGGGCTGAACACGTGGGAGAGCGCGGGTGGGCCGCCGCCGCCGCCGGGCACCACCGGCCTCTACCACCTCGCCATCCTCTATCCGGACCGGCGGCAGCTGGCCGGTGCCCTGAAGCGACTGGTCAGCGCGGGTTGGCCCGTGGGCGGAGCGTCGGACCACGGGGTCAGCGAGGCCATCTACCTCGACGACCCGGACGGCAACGGAGTCGAGCTCTACCGGGACCGGCCGGAAGCCGAGTGGCCGCGGACGGCTACCGGCGAGCTCGCGATGACGCTGGATCGCCTGGATCTCGAAGAGCTGCTGGCCCTGGCCGACGAGCTGGAGACGGCCGGAGCGTGAGCGACCGCGGCGTCCGGCCGCGTACGCCGAGCTTCGTCGATGTCCTGGAGGCGCGCCGGCGCATCCGGCCCTACCTCGACCCGACGCCGCTCCGCCACTACCCGGGGCTGATGGACCTGACCGGATCCGAGACCTGGGTGAAGCACGAGAGCTTCCTGCCGACCGGCGCGTTCAAGGTGCGCGGCGGCATCAACCTGGTTGCGCAGCTCGATGAGCAGGAGCGCCGGCGGGGTGTGATCGCCGCCTCCACGGGGAACCACGGGCAGTCCATCGCCTACGCCGCGCGCCTGTTCGGCGTGCATGCGATCGTCTGTGCGCCCCTGCGGGCCAACCGGGTCAAGGTCGCGGCGATGGAGGAGCTGGGGGCGCAGGTGATCCTGCACGGCGCGAGCTACGACGAGGCTCGCGAGCACTGCGAGGAGCTCGCGGAACGCGAGGGCTACCGCTACGTGCACTCGGGCAACGAGCCCCTGCTCATCGCCGGAGTGGCCACCTCAACGGTGGAGGCGTTCGAGGCAAGGCCGGACCTGGACGTCGTGGTGGTGCCCGTGGGCGGCGGCAGCGGGGCCGCCGGCGCGTGCATCGCGGCCGGCGCGCTGAATCCAGCGGTGGAGGTGATCGGGGTGCAGTCGGCGCAGGCGCCCGCGGCGCATCGCTCCTGGACCGCGGGACGGCTCACGATCGCGGAGAACGCCACGTTCGTCGAGGGGCTGGCCACCGGCACGGCATTCGAGCTCCCTCAGCGGATCCTGCGCGAGATGCTCGCGGACTTCGTCCTGGTCGACGACGCCGAGATCCGCCGGGCAGCGGCCCTGATGCTCGAGCGGACCCGGACCCTGGTGGAACCCGCGGGCGCCGCGCCCCTGGCGGCGGCGATCAAGCTGCGCGACCGTCTGCAGGGGCGGCGCGTCGCCCTGGTGAACAGTGGCGGCAATGTCACTCCGGAACAGCTGCTCGAGATCCTGAGCGCGACGTCGCCGGGCCCGCCGCGCGCGACGGCAGGGTAGCCAGCGCGACCGCCGCTGCCACCACGCAGATGGCGGCGGCGACCCAGAAGATCTCGTGGTACTCCTGGAGCAGGGCACCCCGCACGCAGTTCTCGTAGGCGTTGAGCTGGTCCCGCAGGCTCCCTCCGCCGGTCGAGACGCCGCAGCGGCGCCCGGCCAGGATGCTCTGGAGACGGGCGAGTCCGAACGCGGTCAGCGCGGACAGGGCGAGGACCATGCCGACCGTCCGCGCCAGCACCACCAGGCTGCTGGCAACCCCGTGCTCGGCGCTCCGGGCCTGGTCCAGGAGCGCCGTCGAGAGGGGGGCGATGACCAGGCCGAAGCCGAAGCCGCACGCGGCCAGTTCCGCGGCGGTGGGCAGCGCGGCCACCTCCAGCGCCCGTGCGTCCCAGCTCGACATGAGGCCGAATGCGACCGCAGCCAGGATCATGCCGCCCGCTGCGCTGGCCCGCTGCCCGGCGCGCCCGGCCAACCACCCGCCCAGCAGCGCTCCGGCAGGTACGCCCACCAGGAACCGGACCAGCACCAGTCCGGAATGAAAGGTGTCCAGCTCGTAGACCCCTCGTGCCAGGATCGGGACGTCCACCAGGGCGACCATGAGCGCGGCGCCGGCCAGCAGGTTGGCGGCAAGCGAGCCGCCGAACGCGCGACGCCGCAGCAGCTGCAGCCGGATCAACGGCGTCTTCAGCCGTCCCTGCCGCCAGCCGAACGCCACGAGCAGGAGAGCCGCAGCAATCCCGAACAGGGTGGCGTGGGCGTTCACCGGCCGGCTCGTGGGGTCGTCCGGATAGAGGGCAAGCACCACCAGGCCGAGCCCGGCGCCGAGCAGGAGCGCTCCCAGCCACTCCACCCGCTGGCCGCCTGCGGACGCGCCGGCCGGCGCCACGACCGGGGACAACCGCCGAGTCGACAGCACGAGGCCGCCCAGGATGAGGGCTGCCAGCGGCAGGTTGAGCCAGAAGACGAGCCGCCAGTCGCCCAGGCCGGCCGCCAGCCCCGCCCCGTAGATCGGGCCGAGCACGCTGCCGGCCTCCTGCAGCGCCGAGACGCCGCCCACGGCCAGCCCGCGCCGGCCCGCGGCGTAGAGGTCGGCCGCGAGTGCGAGGGACAGCGGCACCAGCGCGCCGCCGCCCAGGCCCTGGAGGGCCCTGCCCGCCACCAGCGGGGCCAGGGAGGGCGCCAGGGCGGTCAGCGCCGACCCGGCCGCGAACGTGCCGAGCGCGGCCGCACAGGCGGGCAGCCGGCCGCGGGCGTCGGAGAAGGCGCCGAGCAGCGGCATCGCCACCACGTAGCCGCCGAGGAAGCCGGACAGGATCGGCGCCGCCGACTCCACATGGTCGACGGGGAGGTCAACGCCGGCGAGCATCTGCGGGAGCAGTGTCACGACGGCGTAGGCGTCGAGCGCGGCGAGGAACAGACCCGCCGCCGCCAGCCCCAACTGGAGCCGCCGGCCGGTCACCGGCTCAGGAGCGCCGGCGACGGCCATTGGGGGCACCGGCCGGCAGACCCGGCCAGGTCTCCGGCCGCACTCCTAGGCGGCCACAGGCGTTGCGACGGCGACCGGCTGGTTGAAGTCCCGGAGGTCGACCTGCACCTGCACCACCTTGCCCGCGTCGACAAGCGGGCCGCTGAGGACGACTCTGCGCACGTAGTGGTCGGATCGACCAACCCAGACCGTTGCGTGGATGTCGCCCGCCGGCTGACGTCCCGACAGCAGCTGACCAACCTGGCTCGCGGTGTACGTGGTACCGACCTTGTCGCAGTCGACCCCGCCCGCCTGCTCCTCGCCCAGCGCGGTCGTGCTCCTGCCGGCGGTCAGCACGGTCGGCAGGCCGGCCCGCCGGTCGAACAGGGCGGACAGGTCGGGCACCTCCCTCGCCTGGGCGGGGGAGAGCTCGGTGAACTGCGCGAAGGGCAGCCGGATATACACATGGCCGCCGGTCGTCACGATCCGCACGTCGAGCAGGAAGTCGCCCTGCTTGACCTTGAAGACGGTGTCGCTGGCGCCCGGCACCGCGATCTTGGACGTGGCCGACGTCAGCGTCAGTCCCTGCAGCGTGATGCCGGGGCCGAACTTGACGTCCGCGGTGACGGAGCGGAGGCCCGCCATCGCCTGGCCTGCCTGGCGGAGCACATTCACCGGGTCGACGGCCTGTGCCCCCGGTCCGGAGCAGCCGATCACGACCACGGCCAGAAGCAGCGCGGCATACCACCCGATCTGTCTCATCCTCACCAGTGAAGCACCGCATCGGCGCCCTTCGTAACGGCAGGCAGCGGGTCGATCAGGACGCCGGGGTTCATGATTCCGGCCGGGTCGAGCGTCCGTTTGGCGGTGCGCAGCGCCTCGGCGAAGAGGTCGGGTCGCTGGCGGTCGTACCAGGGCCGGTGGAAGCGGCCAACCGCGTGGTGATGCGTGATCGTGCCGCCGCATGCGAGCAGGGTCTCGGATGCGGCCTCTTTGATGGAGGCCCACTGCTCCGTCTCCGCGCCTGGCCGGCTGGGCGCGACGACCGTGTAGTACGGAGCCGGACCATCCGGGTAGACGTAGGCAAACCTGCACGACACGATCCCCCGGCCGCACTGCTCCTCGACCGCGCGCCGCGTCGCGTCGAGCACCCGTTCGTGGAAGTCGTCGAACCGGTCCCACGTGATCGCGGTCTCGAACGTCTCCTGCACCATGCCGAGCCGCACGTACGCGTCGTGGAAGTGGCCGCCCCTGATGAAGGCGTTGCGCCAGAGGCCGGCCGCGCCCTGGCGGGACGCGGCCTCATCCGTGCTGCCGGCGCCGGCTTCCGCCGGCACCGCGCCCCGATGGCCCCGGCAGATCTCCACGGCACGCGTCAGCCAGGCGTCGAGGGGATGGTCGGCGGACTCGAACGTCACGATCAGGATCGAACGGGTACCGTCGCCCGAGCCCGACAGCAGAGCCTCGTCGGGATCGAGCAGCCGGCAGTTCGCCGGCCACAGGCCCGACTGCACCACCTCCCGGGCGGCCTGCCAGGCGTCGGCGAAAGACGCGAACGTGATCGCCGCTGAGGCGCGGAACCGCGGTCGATCCTGGAGGCGCATCCACGCCTGGGTGACGATCCCGAGCGTGCCCTCCGACCCGATGAACATGCGGTCGGCCGACACCCCGGCGCCGTCTCCCGGCAGCCGCCGGGTCTCCACCGCTCCGCGTGGCGTGAGCACTCGCAGACCCTCCACGAACTCGTCGATGTGCGTGTGGAGGGTGGCGAAGTGGCCGCCGGAGCGCGTGGCGATCCAGCCGCCGAGCGACGAGACCTCGAACGATTGGGGAAAGTGACGGAGCGTCAGCCCGTGCGGGCGCAGCTGATCCTCCAGGGCCGGGCCGAGCACGCCCCCCTGGATGAGCGCCGCACGCGACGCCCGGTCGATCTCCAGGACGCGGTCCATGTGCCGCATATCCACCGACACCACGCCCCGGTAGTCGGACCCGACGTCGGGCTCGATGCCGCCCACCACGGACGAGCCGCCCCCGTAGGGGATCGTAGCCACGCCGGCATCACCGGCCCACTCGAGCACCGCGGCGATCTGCGCCTCGTCTCCCGGGTAGGCGACGAGGTCGGGCGGGTGGGCGTACTCGCGACGGAGGCCGCGCACGAGGTCGTGGTACGACTTGCCGAGCGTGTGCTCGGCACGGTCCCAGGGGTCGGTGGAGGCGAACGTGGCGACCGCCGCGGGCGGCTTCACGCGCGGCGGCCGCAGCTCCAGGTCCGAGAGCTCCGGGGGCGGCGCCGCCCTCACCTCCTCGAGACCGAACCGCGCCGCAACGATGCCCGCGAGGACCTCGAGCTCGCCGGCGCTGAGCCCCTCCCCCTCGTAGCCCCAGCCCCAGAACTTCCGTCGCCGCCTGGTCGCCTCGCTCATTGTCACCCCTCCCTGGGCGGGTTCCCCGCTTGGACCGCGATCGCCACCCGGGGTCGCAGCGCGCTCATGGGGTCCTGGGCAGCTCCTGCTTGAGCGTCAGCACTGGCTCGAAGAGGTCGCCGTGCTCCTCGACCCGGCGCAGCACCATGTCCGAGTCGAAGACGAGCACGTCGGGGTCGCCCGCCTCCAGACAGCCCTCGACCTCTGCCCACGCCACGGGCGTCGACACCGTGGGATGCTCGCGCGCCCGCAGCGAATACACGTTCACGGTGGTCTTGTACTCGTCGTTCTGGCTCCAGTCGATCAGCACCTTCCCCTCCCGGAGGGTCCGGCGCTGCATGTGCACGACGTGCTTCGGACGTTCGCGCTCCAGCTTCTGAGCCAGCCCCCTCGAGATGGTCTTGGTGCGCTCGTAGTCGACGGGCGTGTTGAGCGGGGCGTACACCTGCAGCCCCTTCGAGCCGGAGGTCTTGGCGAACGCCTGCATGTCGTGCTCGAGAAACCACTCGCGAAGCCAGAGCGCGACCTGGCAGCACTCGACGATGGTCGCGGGTGGCCCCGGATCGAGGTCGAACACGAGCGCACGGGGCCGCGGAAGCTCGTCGCGGAGCGACAGGGACGTGTGAAGTTCGATGGTGCCCAGCTGGGCCACCCAGACCAGGCTGGGCAGGTCCTGGACCACGCAGTAGTACATGTAGCGGTCGTTGCCGTCGCTCCAGACCTTCGCGGTGTCGACCCAGGGGGGGCGGTGCTTCGGGCAGTTCTTCTCGTAGAACATCTCGCCGTCGACGCCGTTCGGGTATCGCTTCAACGTCAGCGGTCGGTCCTTGAGGTGGGGCAGGAGCACCGGGGCGATCCGCGTGTAGTAGTCGATCATGCGGCCCTTCGTGAAGCCGTCCGCCGGCCAGTACACCTTCTCGAGGTTGGTCAGTCGCAGCGTGCGGCCGCCCACGCGGACCTCGACGGGGCGCTCCGGGGGGCTCATGGCTGTTCTCTGACCACCTCGCCGGGGTCGACGTCCTCCCGCAGACCCTTGAAGGCGCCGGCGCGAACCTGGCCGGCCTTCGTCCATTCCGCGAACTCGAACTCGCCGACCAGGCGGGGTTCGACGAAGTGGGAGCCGGCCGGCAGTCGTCCCCCGGTGAAGGGCGAGTCGGCGCGGCCCAGGTCCGCCAGCCGGCGGGCCAGCATGGCAAGGGTCTCGTCGGTGAACCCGGTACCGACCCGGCCGGCGTAGACGAACCGATCGCCCTCCCGGTAGCCGACCAGCAGGGCGCCGGGCAGCCCGATGCGCTTGCCCTCACCCTCCAGCCAGCCTCCGATCACGAGCTCCTGGCGCAGCCGGTTCTTGACCTTGAGCCAGGCCCCCGAGCGGTGACCCTCCTCATAGACGCTGTCGACGCGCTTGGCCACCACCCCCTCCAGGCCCGCGTTCCGGCTGGCCTCGAGCATGGCGGCGCCGTGACCGACCTGGTGCTCGGGCGTCTGCCAGGCGGGGCCCGCCAGGCGCAGGCCGACGAGCCGGTCGCGGCGTTCGAGGTAGGGCAGGCTCGACAGCCGACGTCCATCGAGGTAGAGGAGGTCGAACGCGAAGAAGTGCACCGGGACCTGCTTCATCTTGCGGCGCACGTCAGCGTCGCTCTGGAGGCCGATGCGCTGCTGGAGCTCCTCGAAGCGGGGCACGCCGTCGGCTGCCAGCGCGATGATCTCGCCGTCCAGGACCGCCCCGACCGAGCCCAGCGCCCCGGCGAGGCCCCGCAGCTCCGGATAGCGCCGGGTAAGGTCCTCCTGCGTCCGGCTGACGACCCGCACCGACCCGCGGTCGTTGAAGACGATCGCCCTGGCCCCGTCCCACTTGAACTCGTAGGCCCAGCCGCGGTCGGGGTCGGGGATGCCCGACGCTGGCCTGGCGAGCATCGGGAGCACCCGGTCGGGCATGGTCTCGCGGCCGTCCGCCGGTGGGTCCATCCGGTGGATCATCCAGTTGCGATCGTCCGTCTGGAACAGCACGTACCGGCCCTCCAGGCGCTGGCCGTGCAGCGTCACCTGGACCTCGGCCTTGGGACCGTCCATCCGCCACTTGCGCGTCTCGTACGTGCCGCGATCCCAGATGCTCACCTGGCCCGCACCATAGTTGCCGCGCGGGATCTCGCCCTCGAACTGCCCGTATTCGAGCGGGTGGTCCTCCACGTGCACCGCCAGGTGGTTGCGCCGGGGGTCCTCGGGGACTCCCCTGGGCAGCGCCCACGACACGAAGACCCCGTCGCGCTCGAGCCGGAGGTCCCAGTGCAGCCGGCGGGCGTGGTGCTCCTGGACCACGAAGGTCAGGACCTCGCCGATCGGGGCCGAGGCCGCCGCCTCGGGCACGTCGCCCGGGCCGGGCGGCTCGGGCGTCTCCTCGAAGTCGCGCTTCGCTCGATAGGAGCCCAGCCGGGCCATCCCCTCCAAGGTACGCGTCACGGGCTCAGACGCGGCATCGAGGAGGCCTGGCCGCGGTGGACCGCGTCACTCGTCGATCTCTGCGAGCCACCGGTGGAACTGGCTCACCCTGGCCAGGCCCGATGCGATCAGCGGGGCCAGCCCGGGGCCGTGCACAGCCTCGGGGAGGCGCTCGGCCCGAGCCACGCGCAGGCCGGTCCGGCGCAGCAGGTCGGCCCGCTCGTGGTTCGGCGGGTACGGCGCCGGTACCCGCCGGCGCCAGTGGCCCTCGACGGCCCAGCCGCCCCGTTCCAGCCGGTGCACGATCCCGGCCAGGTTGCGGCCGGCGTGGGGCTCGTCGACGGCGGCCCGATAGCGTTCCAGCATGCCGGCCGGGAAGCTCGTGATGCCCGCCCCGAGCACCAGTCGATCGGCCGTCAGCCGCACGAAGAAGCCTGGATGCTGGTGGCTCGGCCCGGGCCCCTCCCAGAACCACAGCTCCACGTGGGTGCGGAACGGATCTGCTCGCGCGTATCTGGCGTCGTGGTGCAGCCGGAGGATCGACCCGCCCACCCTGGGCTCGGCGCGGATCGCGTGCGACACCTGGCGGCGGAGCAGCGGCCCGA
>DATFRD010000107.1:0-12138 GCA_035263645.1 Candidatus Dormiibacterota bacterium
TCGGCCCGGGACCCGGGCTGGACTCGGTGGGCCTTGCCTATGCCGCGAAGTACGGGGGGAGTCCGGAGATCGGCGACAGCCCCGTCATCGCGGTCCGCCCGCTCCTGGCCTGGGCGGTCGTGGACGGCGACCCCGCCGTGCTGCCCACGCGCTGGCGGCTCACGCCGGGCTGACGGCGCGAGCCGCCGTGTGGCGGCGTGGCGGCGGGAAGCACCTCCGGCGGCGTGCGGTTGCTGCTGAGGACGGTCTGCCGGCGCGAACGACCGACACAGCCCGAGAGCCTTGGGAGGAGACATGGGTCCGCTGGAGATGACGAAGACCGAGCGCGAGGAGTTCCTCGCCGGGCTGCACGTGGGCATCCTGTCCGTCGAGGACCCCGGCCACGCCCCGCTCGCGGTGCCCATGTGGTACGCGGTCGTGGAGGGCGAGGTCCTGTTCCACACGGGCGGATCCAGCCGCAAGGCGCGCCTCCTGCAGCGGGCCGGGAGGGCCACGCTCACGGTCCAGACGGAGACGCCTCCCTATCAGTACGTGAGCGTGCAGGGCCCGGTGACGATCCGCCGCGAGCGCCGGCCCGACCACGACCGCCTGTTCGCGCTTCGGTACCTCGGACCGAAGCTGGGCGCCCGCTACGCGGAGAGGAACCCGCCCGGCCCCGACGACGTGCTGGTCCACCTGCGGCCCGAGCGCTGGTCGACGACCGACTTCGGCAAGCTCTCGACCCGCTGACCCGGCCCGCGTCCCGGCCGCACCTCTCAGGCCTCCCGGTAGGCGCCGCGTGAGCCGGCGACCGCTTCCGCCACCAGCACAGGGCCGGACCGAGTCCGGGGCTCCGGCCAGGCCTCCGGGCGCGTCCATGCGATCTCCGCGATCTCGTCCGGATCGGCCACCCTCGGCTCGGATCCGACGATCTCCGCTGTGAACCCGAAGGCGAGATGGTCCTCGCGCTCCGGCCGCCGGCGCACGAAGCAGACCGCGGCCAGGTGCCGGATCCTGACCCGGACGCCGAGCTCCTCCTGAGCCTCCCTGACCGCGGCCGCCCAGGGCGTCTCGCCGGGCTCCACCGCGCCGCCCGGAAGGCTCCAGCGCCGGCGACCGTAGTTCTCCCGGATCAGCAGCACGCGGCCGTCGCCGCGCACCAGGATCACCGCCGCCGACGTCGAGACCACGGCCCCGCCGCCGGTCTCCCCCACGGGCGCGGAGTGAGAGGTCACCGCCGCTATGCGGGCGCGGACAGGAGCCGCCGCGCCCGGGCGTAGATCGCCTCGACAGCGGCGCGATCCGGCAGCTCGCGCCGGCCGGCCGCGAGGTGGCACGCGAGGCAGCCGCGCGGGACCGCAGTCACCGCAGCAGGAAGCCGGTCCCGAGCGGGTCGCTCGGCTCCAGCACGAACTCGTGGCGGCCCGTCAGGTGGGCGGAGCCCTCGACCTCCGTCACCACGGCCGGGATGCCGGCCACGTCGGTGGTCCCCACCACCCGGCCGACGAACGCCGTGTCGACGATGCCGCGGTGGTGGAGCGGCCGGCCGCGCGGCAGCTCGCCCGTGGCGTCCAGCAGCGCCAGGCGAGCTGACGTGCCGCTGCCGCAGGGCGACCGGTCCACCTCGCCGTCGGCGAAGACCGTGACGTTGCGGTCCCCGTCGGTCCAGATCACGCCGTACACGTCTCGCAGCTCCGGCTGCAGCGGGTGCACGACGCCGCCGGCCCGGTTCAGCGCGTCCTTGATGGCCCGGCCCTGCGCGACGAGGGCGGCCAGGTGCCCGGCGTCGATCGGGCAGGGCGCGGGCGCGATGGCGTAGAACGCGCCGCCGAACGCGACGTCCACCCGGCAGCCGTCCACCTCCACGTCCCTGCGCAGGACGAAGGAGGGCACGTTGCGGAAGCGGACGCGCGTCACGTCGCCACCGGCGATGCTGGCCCACGTGAGCAGGCGTCCGGACGGCGCGTCGACCACGACCTGGCTCTCGCCGTCCGGGGCGGGCAGGCGCCCGCTCTCCAGCGCCCACGTCACGAGCGCGATCGTGCCGTGGCCGCACGCGGTCGAGTAGCCCTCGTTGTGGAAGAAGACCACGCCGAGATCTCCGGCCGGGTCCTCGGGCCCGGTCACGAAGCAGCCGTACATGTCGGCGTGGCCGCGGGGCTCGTTGACCAGCAGGCGGCGGACGTCGTCCAGGTGCTCCCGCGCCCACTGGCGCCTCTCCAGCATGGTGGACCCCTGGAGCGGCGGCACGCCCTCGACGACGATGCGGAACGGCTCCCCGGCGGTGTGGTAGTCGACCGTCAGGATCACGCCGGCGCCCAGCGTAACCCGGATGCCGCCGCGCGGGCGGCTGATAGACTCAGCCTCCTCGGGCGGGAGCCGCCCGGGGTCAGCCGAGATCCAGACGAGACCGAGACCCAGACGAGACCGAGACACAGAGGAGACGAGATGAGCGGACCCAGCCCATCCCTGCTGGCTGCCGGCCCTATGCCGGCGTCCAGCTCCCGGCCGCTCGTGGTCCAGCGCGAGCTGCTGGCCGACATGCTCACGCCGGTCAGCGCGTTCGCCCGGCTCTGCCCGCCCGCCGAGCGAGGCTTCCTGCTCGAGAGCGTCGAGGGCGGGGAGCGGCTCGGCCGGTACTCCTACATCGGCCACCGGCCGGAGCCGCTGGACCTCGGCCCGGGCGACCCGCTGCCGGTGCTGGCCCGCGTAGCGGCCGAGGGGCCGCTCCCCGCCGCCGGCCTGCCGCGTTTCATCGGCGGCGCGGTGGGCTTCCTGGGCTACGAGACGGCCAGGCACTTCGAACGCCTGCCGTCGGCCGACGGCCCTGCCCCACGCCTGCCCGAGAGCAGCTTCGTCCTGGCCGAGAACCTGGCCGTCTTCGACCACGTCACCCACCGGGTCCGGCTGCTGACCATTCACCGGCCGGACCGCGAGCCGCCCGAGGCCGCTGCCGCCCGCCTGGACGAGATGGAGGAGCGGCTGGCGGCGGCCCCCGAGCCGCCGGGCCCGCGGCCGCCGGGGGTCGCGGGGTCGGCCTGGACATCGAACGTCTCCAGAGGCCGCTTCGCGGCCATGGTCGACGCCGCCCGCGAGCACATCCTGGCCGGCGACGCGTTCCAGGTGGTGCTGTCCCAGCGGTTCTCACGGCCCCTCGGGGCCAGGCCTTTCGACGTCTACCGGTGCCTGCGCGGCATCAACCCGTCGCCGTACATGTACTACCTCTCCCTGGGTGGCGACCGGCACGTGGTGGGCACGTCGCCGGAGCTGCTGGTCCGCGTCGAGGGCGACGCGGTGCTCGTGAGGCCCCTGGCGGGCACCCGGCGGCGCGGCACGGACCGCGAGCAGGACCTGGCCCTGGAGCGGGAGCTCCTGGCCGACGCCAAGGAGCGGGCCGAGCACGTGATGCTGGTCGACCTGGGGCGGAACGACGTCGGCAGGGTCGCGGCACCTGGCAGCGTGCGGGTGGAGCGGCTGATGGAGGTCGAGCGCTATTCGCACGTGATGCACATCAGCTCCACGGTGACGGGGCGGCTCGCCCCCGGCCGCACGTCGCTCGACGCGCTGCGGGCGACCTTCCCGGCCGGCACGCTGTCGGGCGCGCCCAAGATCCGGGCCATGGAGATCATCGCCGACCTGGAGCCGGACCGCCGCGGCTGCTACGGCGGCTGCCTCGGGTACGTGGGCTTCGGGGGCGCGATCGACATGGCGATCACGCTGCGCACCATCGTCATCGCCGGCGGCACCGCCTACGTCCAGGCGGGAGCCGGGGTCGTGGCCGATTCCGACCCGGACCGCGAGTTCGAGGAGTGCCTGGAGAAGGCCGGCGCCATGTTCGCCGCCGTGGACCAGGCGGAAAGGCTCCAATGAGCGCAAGGGCCTTCTCCGGGGGTGTGACGTGAGCGCTCGCGTGGCGGTCGTCGACAACTACGACTCGTTCACGTACAACCTGGTGCAGTACCTGGCCGAGCTGGGGGCCAGACCTGTCGTCTTCCGGAACGACGCGATCGACCCGGAGGGCCTGCGTGAGCACGATGCGCTGGTCGTGTCGCCGGGGCCGGGCACGCCGGCCGACGCCGGGGTGTCGATCGTCGCGATCCGCGAGCTGACCGGCGTGGTGCCGGTGCTCGGGGTCTGTCTGGGCCACCAGGCGCTCGGCGAGGCGTTCGGGGCTCGCGTGGTCCGGCATTCCCCGATGCACGGCAAGACGTCGCAGATCCGCCACGACGGCGGGCCGCCGTTCGCCGGGCTGCCGGACCCGTTCGAGGCCACCCGCTACCATTCGCTGGTCGTGGAGGCGGCTTCCCTGCCGGCCGAGCTGGTGGTGTCGGCCTGGACCGACGACGGGGTGGTCATGGGGCTGCGCCATCGCCGGCACTCCACGTTCGGCGTGCAGTTCCACCCCGAGTCCGTCCTCACCGGCGAGGGCAAGCGCCTGTTGGGCAACTTCCTGGAGCTGGTGGCGTGATCGAGTTCCTCTCCCGGCTGGTCCGGCGCGAGCACCTCAGCGAGGAGGAGGCGGCCCGCGCCATGGAGCTGATCATGCGCGACGACGCCACCCCGAGCCAGATCGCCGGGTTCATGGTCGGGCTCAGGGTGAAGGGTGAGACGGTCGACGAGATCGCGGGGCTGGCGAGGACCGCCATGGCGCTGGCGACCCCGATCGACGTGCCCGACCCGGCCAGCCTCCTCGACGTCGTCGGCACCGGCGGCGACGGCTCCCACAGCTTCAACATCTCGACGATCTCAGCGATCGTGGCGGCAGCCTGCGGTGCCCGCGTGGCCAAGCACGGCAACCGGGCTGCCTCCTCGACGTGCGGCGCGGCCGACGTGCTGGAAGCTCTGGGGGTCCGTATCGACCTGCCGCCGGCCGCCGTCGCCCGGTGCGTCCGAGAGGTCGGCATCGGGTTCCTGTTCGCGCCGCTCTACCATCCCTCGTTCCGCTTCGTGGCGGTCCCTCGCCGGGAGCTCGGGGTCAGGACCGTCTTCAACGTCCTGGGACCGCTGTGCAACCCCGCGCGGGCCGGCTGCCGCGCCCTCGGCGTGGCCGACGCGGCGCTGGTCGCGCCGATGGCCGAGGCCCTGCGCCGCCTCGGCGTCCGCCGGGCTCTCGTCTTCAACGCTGACGGCCTCGACGAGCTCAGCACGGCCGGCCTCTCGCTGGTCGTGGAGCTGCTGGACGGGGCGGAGCGCGAGTACCGCCTGGACCCCGCGGACCTGGGCCTGGAGGCGGCCACGCCCGAGCACCTGCGCGGCGGGGACCCGGCCCACAACGCCGCGATCGCGCGATCCGTGCTGGGCGGTGAGCGCGGACCCCGGCGGGACGTGGTCCTGCTGAACGCGAGCGCCGCCCTGCGCGCGGCCGACCTGGCCCGGGACTGGCCGGACGGCCTGTCGATGGCCGCCGAGGCCATCGACAGCGGACGGGCGGGCCAGCTCCTGGAGCGGTGGGCGCGAGCCACGCGGGAGGCGGGAGCTCCGGCGTGAACCCGACGCCGGACCTGCTCCTGAGGCTGGTCGAGGAGGCCAGGGCGGAGGTTCGGGCGCGGCGGGAGCGGATGCCCGCCGCGCACCTGGCGCGGCTCGCCGCTGCGCTGCCGGGCCCGCGGGGCCTCGGGGCCGCCCTGCGTGGTCCGCGGCTTCGGGTCGTCGCGGAGATGAAGGCGCGCACCCCGGTGATGGGCCCGCTGAGCGACGACTACGTGCCCGGCCGCCTGGCCGCCGCGTATGCCGGGGCCGGGGCGGCGGCGCTCTCGGTGCTCTGCCAGGAGACCAGCTTCGGCGGCCGGCCCGAGCATGTCGCGGAGGCGCGCGCCGTATGCGACGTGCCGATCCTGCGCAAGGACTTCACGGTCGACGAGCACCAGGTGCTGGAGACCCGAGCGTACGGCGGCGACGCCGTCCTACTCATCGTGGCGGCGCTGGAGCCAGCCGCACTGCGCAGGCTGCTGGCGCTGGCGAGGGGGCTGGGCATGGACGCGCTGGTCGAAGCACACACGGAGGCCGAGGTCCACGCTGCCCTCGAGGCGGGCGCCACGGTCGTGGGCGTCAACCATCGCGACCTGACGACGTTCCAGGTCGACCTCGGCCTGACGGAGCGGCTGCGGCCGCTGGTGCCGCGGGACGTCGTGTACGTGGCCGAGAGCGGCATCCACACCGCCGCCGACGCACGGCGCATGCGGGAGGCGGGGGCCGACGCGATCCTGGTCGGGGAGGCGCTCATGCGGGCGGCCGACCCGGCCGCCGTGCTCGCGGAGCTGTCGGTTTGACCCTGGTCAAGGTCTGCGGCGTCTGTGACGCGGCGGCGGCCCGGGCGGTTGCCGACGCGGGCGCCGACCTGGTCGGCTTCCACTTCTGCTCGAGTCTGCGCCGGGTCCGCCCCGAGGAGGTGAGGGCCATGGTGGAGGCGCTCGACCGGCGCCCAAGGCTTGTCGGCGTGTTCATCGACCAGCCGGAGGAGGAGGTGGACCAGGTGGCCGAGTTCGTCGGCCTGGACCTGGTCCAGCTCCACGGGTCGGAGCCGCCCGGATTCCGGTGCCGGCGGCCGATCGTGAAGGCGCTCAAGGTCCGCGGCGGCGCCGTGCCCGACACCGACGACTGGCCCGACCCGATCCTGCTCGACAGCTGGTCGCCCGACCAGCGGGGGGGAACCGGGAGGACCTGGGACTGGGAGACGGCGCGCGCCCTGGCGGCCCGCCGCCGGGTGATCTTCGCGGGCGGCCTGCACCCGGGCAATGTGGGGGCCGTGGTGCGGACGTTCCAGCCGCACGGCGTGGACGTCTCCAGCGGCGTGGAGCGGGCGGTCCGCTCGAAGGACGCCGACCTCGTTCTCCGTTTCGTGCAAGCTGTACGGGACATGGACGCGGCGGTCGAGCGGAGTGGAGCCCGGTGAGCAAGGGCAGGTTCGGGCCCTACGGCGGCCAGTACGTGCCCGAGACGCTGATGTCGGCCCTCGAGGAGCTGGAGGGGGCCTGGCGGGAGGCCTGGTCGGAGCCCGGCTTCCAGCTGGAGCTGAAGGCCCAGCAGCACGCGTTCGTGGGCCGGCCGACCCCCCTCTACGCCGCGGAGCGGCTCAGCGAGCACTTCGGCGGCGCCCGCATCCACCTGAAGCGCGAGGACCTCTGCCACACCGGGGCGCACAAATTGAACAACGCACTGGGCCAGGGCCTGCTGGCCAGGCGGATGGGCAAGCGACGGATCATCGCGGAGACGGGAGCCGGCCAGCACGGGGTCGCCACGGCCACCGTCTGCGCCCGGTTCGGCTTCGATTGCGTCGTATACATGAGCAGCGAGGACATGCGGAGGCAGGAGATCAACGTGCGCCGCATGCGCCTGCTCGGCGCCGAGGTCAGGGAGGTGACCGCGGGCAGCGCAACCCTGAAGGAGGCCGTCTCGGCGGCGATCAGGGACTGGGTCACCAACGTGGACGAGACGTACTACATCATCGGCTCGGCCGTCGGCCCGCATCCGTACCCCGAGATGGTTCGCGACCTGCAGCGGGTGATCGGGGACGAGGTGAGGGACCAGTACCTGGCCGCCGAGGGGCGCCTGCCCGACGGGGTGCTCGCCTGCGTCGGCGGCGGCTCCAACTCGATCGGCATGTTCACCGCCTTCGTGGACGACCCCGGCGTCCGGCTCGTCGGGGTGGAGGCCGGCGGCTGTGGCGTGGCCACCGGCCGTCACGCGGCCTCCCTGGTCGGCGGCCGGCCCGGCGTGCTCCACGGCGCCTACTCGTACGTGATCCAGGACGAGGACGGGCAGGTCCGACCCACCCATTCCATCTCCGCCGGGCTCGACTACCCGGCCGTGGGCCCGGAGCACGCGCTGCTCCGCGACCGGCAGAGGGCGGAGTACGTCGCGGTCGACGACGCCGAGGCGGTCGCGGCGTTCAAACTGTGCAGCCGGCTGGAGGGCATCCTCCCCGCGCTGGAGCCCGCCCACGCGCTCCATCACGCAGGGGTGCTGGCGCGGGAGCTGGGCCCCGACGGCCGGATCCTGGTATGCCTGAGTGGGAGGGGGGACAAGGACATGGATTCGGTTGCCGAGTTCGATGAACGGGATTGAGGCCGGCACCGCCAGCCGGCTGGAGGAGCGCGTCCGGGCGGCAGGTGACCTGAAGCTCATCCCGTACGTGATGGCCGGGTATCCCGACCGACGGGGCTCGATCGAGCAGGGCCTGGGCTACGCCAGGGCCGGCGCGGCCGCGATCGAGATCGGCATCCCCTACAGCGACCCGCTCGCCGACGGGCCGGTCGTGCAGCGGGCCGGGCAGGCGGCGCTGGCCGGCGGGGCCACGACCCGCAGCGCGCTGGACGTGGCTGCGGCGGTGGCCGGGTGCGGGGTGCCGGTCGTGCTGATGACGTACGTCAATCCCGTGCTGGCCTACGACGAGCGCCGGTTCGCCGCCGACGCTGCCGCGGCCGGCGTGGCCGGCGTCGTCATCCCGGACCTGCCCGTCGAGGAGGCCGAGCCCCTGGCGGGGTGGCTGCGGGCGGCCGGCCTGGACACGGTCTTCCTGGTGGCGCCGACCAGCCCGGACTCGCGGATCGCGAGCATCGCCGAGCGCAGCTCCGGGTTCGTCTACTGCGTCACGCTCCGGGGCGTCACCGGCGTGAGGGACGAGCTGCCGCCGGACCTGCCGGACCTCCTGCGCCGGGTCCGCAGGACGACCTCGCTGCCCGTCGCCGCCGGGTTCGGGATCTCGCGTCCCGACCACCTGCGCACCCTGCGCGGACAGGCGGACGCCGCGGTGGTGGCGAGCGCCCTGCTCGACCGGGTGCACCGGGCCGAGAACCCGGTCGAGCTCGTCGAGGAGATGCTGGCCGCGTGCCGGTGAGGGGGATCCGCGGCGCCATCACGGTGGACGCCAACGACGCCGGCGCCATCGTGGCCGCCACCGGGGAGCTCCTCGACGAGCTGGTCAGGCTGAACCGGCTGGACGCGGAGGAGGTGGCGTTCGCCTACTTCACGACCACGCCCGACCTGGACGCCGAGTTTCCAGCGCTCGCCGCGCGCCGCCGGGGCTGGGTGGACGTGCCGCTGCTCTGCGGCCACGACATGGCCGTCCGGCAGCCCAATCCCCGCGGCGTGGCTATGTGCATCCGCGTCCTGATCCTGTACAACACGGACCGCCGGCAGTCGGACATGCGCCACGCCTATCTCCGCGGGGCGACCGCGATCAAGCGGGACCTCGAGGCGGCGCGCTCGCAGCTGGAGGCGCTGGCCGGGGTGGAGGTGCGGAACTCGTGATCATCGTGATGGCGCACCAGGCCAGCCAGGCCCAGGTCGACTCGGTGATCGAGCGCGTCCGCGAGATCGGGCTGCGGCCGGAGGTCTCGGTCGGCGAGGACCGGGCGGTGATCGGCGTGATCGGCAGCAACGCGTACACGTACCGGGAAGCGTTCTCGCACCTGCCCGGCATCCAGGGGATCGTGCAGATCACGAAGCCGTTCAAGCTCGCCAGCCGCGACTTCCAGCCCAGGGACACGATCGTGGACGTGGGCGGCGTGCCGATCGGGGGCGACTCGGTGGTGGTCATGGCCGGTCCTTGCTCGGTCGAGTCCGAGGACATGCTGGTCGAGACGGCGCGCATGGTCGCCGCCGAGGGCGCCCGCATCCTGCGCGGCGGGGCATTCAAGCCGCGGACGTCGCCGTACACGTTCCAGGGCCTGGGCGAGGCGGGGTTGAAGATGATGGCGACCGCGCGCGACGAGACCGGTCTGCGCCTGGTGAGCGAGGTGGTCTCGCCCGCGGACGTGGACCTCCTGGCCCGGTACGTGGACATGCTCCAGGTGGGCACCCGCAACATGCAGAACTACGCGCTGCTCCAGGAGGTCGGACGAGCGGGCCGGCCCGTGCTCCTGAAGCGAGGCATGTCGTCGACGGTCGAGGAATGGCTCCTCGCCGCCGAGTACATCCTGAGCCGCGGCAACCGGGACGTCGTGCTCTGCGAGCGGGGCATTCGCACGTTCGAGACATCGACCCGGTTCACGCTGGACCTGAACTCCGTGCCGCTGGTTCGCGAGCTGTCCCACCTGCCGGTGGTGGTGGACCCCTCCCAGGGGACGGGGCGCTGGAGCCTGGTCCGGCCCATGTCGCTCGCCGCCGTGGCCGCCGGAGCGCAGGGACTCATCGTGGAGGTTCACCCACGGCCCGACGAGGCGCTCAGCGACGGTGCCCAGTCGCTGGACTTCGAGAACTTCCGGCGCCTCATGACAGAGCTCCGTCACCTGCTGGAGGCGACCGTCCGTCAACCCGCCTGATCGATCGAGATGGCCGGATGACGCACCGGTGCTGGTGACCGGGGCGACCGGCCTCGTGGGGCGTGCGCTCTGCGCGGAGCTGGCCCGCGACGGAGCGGACTTCTGCGTGCTGTCGCGCGACCCGGCTCGCGCCCGCGCGCTGGTGCCGGGAGCGGGCTCGTACCACCTCTGGCAGCCCATCGAGCGCGGCCGTCCCTGGGCCGACCTGGCGGAGAGGGCGCGGGCGATCGTGCACCTGGCCAGCCCGCTGACCGGCTCGGGTCGGTGGACCCACGCCCGCCGGCAGGAGCTGTACGACGCGTGCGTCATCGGCACCCGCGGGGTTGTGTCGGCGCTGGCAGAGGCCAGGTCCCGACCCGAGGTGCTGGTCTGCGCGTCGTCGGTCGCCTACTACGCGTTCGACGCGAGCGGCGAGCGCCTGTCGGCTGAGGACGACACGGCCGGCCAGGACTTCCTGTCCCGGCTGGCCGCCGACTGGGAGGCGGCTGCGATGCACGCGGAGCAGTTCGGCGTGCGGACGGTGGTGCTGCGCTCGTCGCTCGTGGTGGCGCCGGAGGGGGCCCTGGCCCAGCTCCGGCTGGCGGCGCGGCTGCGGATGGGCGGCCCGGTCGGGCCCGGCTCCCAGCGGCAGCCGTGGATCCACGTGGACGACGAGGTCGGCCTCCTGCGCGTGGCGCTGGGCGACCGACGCGTGTCGGGCCCGCTCAACGGGGTGGCTCCGCACGGCGTCTCGAGCGCGGAGTTCATGGAGACCCTGCGCATGCTGCTGGGCATGCCGCCGGGGATGGCGCAGCCCGGCTGGCTGCTGCACAGCCGCTTCGGCTCGGGCGCGATCGCCGTGACCCACGGTCGGGGCGCGCTGCCGGCGCGGGCGCTGGAGCTAGGCTACGAGTTCCGCCACGCGCGGCTGGAGCAGGCCCTGCACAGCGTCCTGGTGGCGTAGGAGCGGGAGGACGGGCTCGGCCGGCCGGCTTCGCGTACCCTTCTCGACATGGCCGAGGGACGCACAGCGCACCTTCACGCGACCGTGGTCCGGGACGGGAGCTGGTACGTGGCTCGCTGTCTGGAGGTCGAGGTGACCAGCCAGGGCGAGACGATCGAGTCCGCGCTGGCCAACCTCCAGGAGGCGCTGGAGCTGTACTTCGAAGACGAGCCCCTGCCCAGCGCGACCGACCCGATCGTGGCGCCGATCGAGATCCGCGTTCCGGCGTGACCCGTGGGTTGCCAAGGGTCTCAGGCGACGAGGTTGTGCGCGCTCTGCAGCGAGCCGGGTTCGTCGTGGTAAGCACCCGCGGCAGCCACTGCAAGCTCCGACACGCGGCGGGTCAGCGGACAGCGATCGTGCCGCTCCATCGCGAGCTGGCGACTGGGACGCTCGCCTCGGTCCTGAGGCAGACCGGCCTGTCCGCGGAGGCATTCCGGGCGCTTCTGTAGCCATCGCGCCCGGGCGGGTCCGCTCCGCGGGCGAGCCCGACGGACGTCGAGGCGCGAGTTTCGCGAACATATCGTTACCAGGCACGGGCCGGTTCCGAGTTCGTTTATCCCTAATATGCCGTAGCACACCAAGCCCACCCCTGATAAAATGACGGCATGGCAACAGCGGCAAGGGGCCAGCAGGCCCCACAGCTCACGATCGCGGACGCGTTCGGCACCCTGCTGGACTCGTTCATGGTGCACCTGGAGGCGGTGAACGCCTCCGCCGCCACCCGGACCAGCTACCGGGCGACGGCTGCGCAGTTCCGGACCTGGCTGGAGGAGCACGGCCGGCCCACCGACCCGGAGGCCATCACCCGCAAGGACGTCGAGGGGTTCGTGTCGCACCTGCTCAAGACGCGCTCGGAGGGCACGGCCCGCACGCGCTTCCAGGCGCTGCACCGGTACTTCAACTGGCTCGTCG
>DATFRD010000108.1:0-10780 GCA_035263645.1 Candidatus Dormiibacterota bacterium
TCGGGGAGTGTGGAGGCACGGCGCTGGCCCTGCCCTTCGACCTCGCCTCGGAGGACGGCGGGCCGGAGCTGGTCCGCCGCGTCGTCGACCGGTGGGGCGGCCTCGACGTCCTCGTCAACTGTGCCGGCGGCAGGGAGCGGAACGCCCCCTGGGGCAGCCGGTTCGAAGACGTGGCGGCCCCCCAGTGGCGCACCATGCTCGACACCGACCTGGCCGGACCCTACGCCCTGCTGCAGGCGGCAGTCCCCGCCATGCGGGGCCGCGGCTGGGGCCGGATCGTCCTGGTGTCGTCCGGAGCGGGCGAGGAGGGATGGGAAGGCGCGGCGGCCTATGCCACCGCCAAGGCCGGCCTGGTCGGCCTGGCGCGCAGCCTGGCCTGGGAGCTGGGCCGCGAGGGCATCCTGATCAACGTCGTGGCGCCGGGCCTCACGCTCACGGATCGGGTGCGCGAGACGGTTCCACCCGAGATCGTCGAACGGTTCGCGGTGCGCGTGCCCAGCCGGCGCCTTTCCGCTCCCGAGGACCTGGCCGGGCTGATCCTGTTCCTGGCGTCCGAGGCGAACCGGAACATCACCGGGGAGCTCGTTCGGGAGGGTTCTGCGACCGGACGGTCGGCCCACGCCCTCTGATCACGACGAGCACGGGCTACCTGAGCTCGCCGCTCTGGTAGCGCTCCCTCAGAACGTACTTCTGGATCTTGCCGCTGGCGGTCAGCGGGAACTCCTCCACGAACACCCAGACCCGCGGCGTCTTCTGCGGCGACAGGTTCTCGCGGCAGAGCCTGAAGAGCTCGTCAGGGTCGGGGCGGCGACCAGCCGCCGGCCGGACGAACGCCGCCACCTGCTCCCCCCACCTGTCGTCCGGCACCCCGACCACCGCGATGTCGGCCACCTCGGGGTGGCTGAACAGCAGCTCCTCGATCTCGCGCGGATAGATGTTCTCGCCGCCCCGGATGATCATGTCCTTGAGCCTGCCCTCGACCCGGCAGTAGCCGCGCTCGTCCATGGAGCACAGGTCGCCAGTGCGCAGCCAGCCGCCGGCGATGGCCTCCGCGGTCTCCTCCGGCTTCTCGTAGTAGCCGCGCATCACCTGGTATCCGCGAACGCGCAGCTCGCCGACCTGGCCACAGGGCACCGCCTCGCCGGAGAGCGGCTCCACGATCTCGACCTCCGCCCGCGGCAGGGGCTGGCCGATCGTGTCCGCCTTGTCCTCGGGCGTGTCGGCGGGCCACGTCTGGGTGATCACCGGTGAGGCCTCGGTCATCCCGAAGACGATCGTGAACTCCACGCCCAGCTCGCGCTCGATCCGCCGCACGAGCTCGGCCGGCACCGTGGAACCCCCCGAAACGACCGAGCGCAGCCGCGAGAGGTCGCGGCCCCGGAAGTCCGGATGCTCCATCATCGCGATCAGCATCGTGGGCACCGCACCCAGCGCGGCGGCCCGCTCCGACTCCAGGAGCTCGAGCACCAGACCCGGATCGAAGTATGGGACCAGCACGTGCGCATCGAGGAACTGCGGGCAGCCCGTCGCCGCCATGCAGCTGCCGGCCGTGTGGAACAGGGGCATCGGGTTGATCGCGGACCCGCGGGCGGACTCACCTCGCCTGCCCAGGTAGAAGCGAGAGTTGTTCGTGATGCCGCGGTGGTGCAGCATGGCCCCCTTGGGGAAGCCGGTGGTGCCCGACGTGTACTGGATCTGGGCGATGTCGTCGGGGGTCACCTCCGGCAGCCGCTGGACAGGCGAGCCAGAGCCGCAGAAGGCCTCCCATTCCTCGAAGCGGACAACTTCGCGGAGGTCGGGGAGGTCCTGCCGGACGGACTCCAGCGAGGCGGCCAGCGGGTTGCCCCTGAACTCCGTCACGAGGAACACGCCGGCCGACCTCGACTGCCCGAGCACGTAGGCGAGCTCACGGGGCCGGAACGCCGGGTTGACCGTGACCAGCGTGAGGTTCGCGAGCGCGCAGCCGTACTCGAGGAGGAGCCACTCGGGGATGTTGTTCCCCCAGACGGCGACCCGCTCGCCGGGCTGGAAGCGACCGAGCAGCGCTCGAGCCGTCCGCTCCGCCTCCTCGAGCAGCCGTTCGAACGTCCAGCGCCGGCGCATGCCGCGATCCGGCACGCCCTCGACCAGAGCGACCGCGCCCGGCGCCCGCTCGGCCGCCGAGCGGAGGATGTGGCCGACCGTGGTCTCCAGGACCTCGTCGGAGGCGTCGGCCGGCCAGTGCGATGTGTCCAGGACCGTCCTCTCCATCCCTTCCGCCCGTGAGCTTAATCGAACCGGTCCACGTACCCTGGACCCCGGAGGAGATTGATGCGCTACGTGATGCGACGGCAGCTGTTCTCGATCGGCGAGGACTTCTGGATCGAAGACGAGGGTGGCCAGCGCGTGTTCCGGGTCGACGGCAAGGTCCTCCGGGTCCGGCAGACATTCGTGCTGGAGGATGCCGAAGGCCAGGCGCTGGCGACCATCCGCAAGAAGCTCGTGGCCCTGCGCGACACCATGGACGTGGAGCGGGACGGCCAGGTGGCGGCCAGGGTCCGCAGGGCGCTGTTCAGCCCGCTCCGCCAGCGATTCGACGTCGACCTCGGCGACGGGAGGGAGATGGTCGTCCAGGGCGACATCACCGATCACGAGTACGAGGTGCAGCGGGACGGCGCTAAGGTGGCGGAAATCTCGAAGCGCTGGTTCTCCATCCACGACACCTACGCGGTGGACATGGCGCCCGGCGAGGACGTCCCCCTCGTCCTGGCCCTCACCGTCGCCGTCGACTGGATGGGCCACGAGGAGCGCGAGGACCGGTAGCCGGAAGCCCCCGCTGAGCCGCGCCCGCGGTTTCGCGGCTCACATCCGGCCCACATCTCACTCACAGGACACCAACAGGCGACCTCCGCAGCATGGACCCAGCCGCTCCCGAGCACGACGAGCGAGTCCACGAAGAGGAGGTGAGATACGTGCCCCTCAAGCGCAGGCTCTGGCTGCTGGCGGTGCCGGCGATCGGAGCCGCCGGCGTCGGGGTCGGCCTGGCCCTGTCGGGCCCCGTGCTGGCCGCCACCCCGTCGCCAACGCCGGCTTCCGGCTCGACCGCCGGCCCGTCGACTGGCTCAGGTTCGTCCCCGTCGCCGGCGAACCACACGTGTCCCAACCGGCAGTGACGGCTCGGCCCGGCCCCGCCCGCGGGGGCGGGGCCGGCCTTCGCCTCCGATTCACAGGTGACGCACAGGTTTCGCACAGGTTCGCCTCAGCCGCGATCGGACAATCAGGAAGCATGGCAATCCTCCGGAGCGTGAACCACCTCGACCCCGAGGAGCACGGCTCCGCGGCAGCGGCCCCGGCACGGCCCGGCATGCGTCGACCCGACGGCCAGCCCGTCCGGGTGCTGGTGGTGGATGACGAGGCGGCGCTCGCCGACCTGGTCGTGATGGCGCTCCGCTTCGAGGGCTGCGACGTTCGGAGCGCCGGCAGCGGACGCGCCGCGATCCGCGTGGCGCGCGACTTCCGGCCTGACGCGGTCGTGCTGGACGTCATGCTGCCGGACCTGGGCGGGCTGGAGGTGCTGCGGCGGCTGCGCGCCGAGGCGCCCCTCCTCCCGGTGCTGCTGCTCACGGCCAGGGACGCGGTGGAGGACCGGATCGCCGGCCTGACCGCCGGCGGCGACGACTACGTGACCAAGCCGTTCAGCCTGGAGGAGGTCGTGCTCCGCGTGCGCTCGCTCCTGCGCCGGGCCCGAGTGACCGGACCAACGGGGGCGGTGCTGGTAGTCGGCGACCTGGCGCTCGACGAGGACAGCCACGAGGTGTCCCGCGGCGGGGAGCCGGTCACGCTGACCGCCACCGAGTTCGAGCTCCTGCGATTCCTCATGCGAAACCCGCGGCGCGTGGTGAGCAAGACGCAGATCCTCGACCGGGTCTGGAGCTACGACTTCGGCGGGACCTCAAACGTGGTGGAGCTCTACATCTCGTACCTGCGCAAGAAGATCGACGCGGGCCGGCAGCCGATGATCCACACCCTGCGCGGCGCCGGCTATGTCATCAAGCCCACCCCTTGAGGCCGGGCGGCCCTGGAGGCCGCAGCCGAGCCCACCCCTGGCCGCCGGGAGCCGGCCGGCAGCCGGGCGCCGCCTCCGGCTGAGGAGCCGGCCGCTGGAGACGCGGCTGATCGTCGCACTGGTGGCGCTGCTGGCCCTCGTCTGCGTGGTCGTCGGGCTGGTCACCGAGCTCGCGCTGGAGCAGTTCCTGATCGGCCGGCTCGACTCGGAGCTGCTGGCGGCGGGAGGGCGCTCCGCAGCCGCGCAGGCCCAGCCGCCGCCGTTCCCGCACGGCGGGCCGGGGCCCGACTTCCTGCCTACGCCCGGCCAGGCGGCGGGGACGCTCGGCGCCGAGGTGACCGGCGGGCAGGTCCGGGCGGCCGCCGTGCTCACCGCCGCCGGCGGGCAGCAGCGGGTCTCGGGCTCGGCGTTCACGGCCCTCCTCCAGCTTCCCGCCGACGGCCTGCCGCACACGCGAAGCCTCGGGGACCTCGGCGACTACCGGCTGGTCGCGGCCCGGGCACCCGACGGCGACGTCATCATCACCGGCCTGCCGCTGGGCGGCGTCCAGGAGACACTCGTCCGCCTGGCGCTGGTCATGGGGGCGGTGGCGGCGGCCGCCCTGCTCGCGACCGGCGTGGCCGGCGTCCTCATCGTGCGCTCCACGCTCTTGCCGCTGCGCCGGATGGCTGCGACCGCGCGGCGGGTGGCCGAGCTGCCTCTGGACCGGGGCGAGGTCGCGCTGCCCGTGCGGGTGGCGGATCGTGACACCGACCCCCTGACGGAGGTCGGCCAGGTCGGCGCGGCGCTGAACCAGATGCTGGGCCACATCGCGGCCGCGCTGGCCGCGAGACAGGCCAGCGAGAGCCGGCTGCGGCAGTTCATCGCGGACGCCAGCCACGAGCTGCGGACCCCCCTGGCCGCCATCCGGGGCTATGCCGAGCTCGCGCTGCGGGGCCACGGGGCGATGCCGCCCGACCTCGTGCACGCGGTCAGCCGCGTCGAATCGGAGTCCGTGCGCATGACGACCCTGGTCGAGGAGCTGCTGCTGCTGGCCCGCCTGGACTCCGGGCTGCCGCCGGTCCGCGAGCCGGCCGACCTGTCCCGCGTGGTGGCAGAAGCCGCCGCCGACGCCCGGGTCGCGGGTCCCGGGCAGCGGTGGCGCCTGGAGCTGCCGGCGGAGCCCGTCCTGGTGACCGGCGACGCCCGCCAGCTGCAGCAGGTCATGGCCAACCTGCTCGGCAACACCCGTGTGCACACCCCGCCGGGGACCACGGTCGCGATCAGCCTCTCGACCGGCGACGCCGGCGAGGGCGGCGACGCTGGCGAGGCCGTGATCCGGGTGGCAGACGACGGCCCCGGCATCCCGGCGGCGCTGCTGCCCGAGGTGTTCGAGCGCTTCGTCAGGGGGGACAGCTCCCGCTCCCGTGCGGCCGGCAGCACCGGGCTCGGCCTGTCGATCGTCGCCGCCGTGGTCGGCGCGCACGGCGGGCGCGTCGCGGTGACCAGCCGGCCCGGCCGGACCGAGTTCACCGTGACCCTTCCGCGGCGGCCCGGCTGACGCCGGCCGGCTACCATGTCGCAGCCAGTGCCCGCGCACAGCCTCCGCGTCCTCACGCTGAACTGCCTCTTCCGGGGCGACGTGCGCGCGCGACTGCGGGCGATCGGCAGGGTCCTCGCCGGCAGCGACGTCGACATCGTGTGCCTGCAGGAGGTGATCTGGCGCCCGCATGTTCGCCTGCTCGACGGCCTGCTGACCGATCACGGCCACGCCGCGTTCCAGCCCTTCGGCCCGGCGCCGATGGGTGGCCTCGTCATGTTCAGCCGGGTACCCCTCCAACGGCGGTCCTACGAGGTGTACCGCGAGCGAGGGCGCTGGGGGACCCACGGCACGCCCGACCGGCTGATCCGCAAGGGCTTCCTCACGTGCTGGCTCGACCTCGGCGCGGAGCCGGTGGCGGTGGTCAACACCCACCTCCTGGCCAACTACGATGGCGACTGGTCGCCGGCGAATCGCTACGCCCGGCAGGAGCGGAGCGAGCTGGAGCAGCTGGGGCAGGCGATCCGCGCCATCCCCGCCGGGGCCGCCGTTATCGTCGCCGGCGATTTCAACGTGCCGGCCGCCAGCCCCGTGTTCCAGGAGTTCGCCGCGGCCTGCGGCCTGAGCCCGGCCCTCGACTGGGGGCAGGTACCGCCCGAGGGCCGGTTCTTCCGCGACATCGACAACGTCCTGCTCCGGCCGCCCGCCGGAGGCCGCGCCCGGCTCGCCTCGCGGCTCAGGTTCGTGGACCCGGTCGAGCTGGCCGGGGGCCGGACCGGGTTCGCCTCCGACCACGTCGCCGTCGAGGCCGATCTCGCGTGGTGAGCGGTCCCGCGAGCGTCAGGGGACGCTGATCGCGGCGGTCGGGGATCGGGCGTCGCCCGGGCTCAGGGCCGCTGGACCTGGAGGGCCTCGCCCGCGAAGTGGCCGTCGCCGTGCGTCAGAGCGAGAACTGGCAGCGCTCGACGTGCTCCGCGATGGGGCCGAGCAGCTCGCGGCGCAGGCGGTTGTGCTCGAGGTCGGCGTCGTACTCCCGGTAGGCGTCCTCGTCGACGAAGTCCGACACGATGGCCAGGTCCGGCGACGGCCGTACCGGCGGCGGGCAATCCCGCGTTGTGCTCGCCGTGGACACCGCGGCCGCGACCCGGAGCCGGAGCGGGCGGCCGCCGCTGGGGGTGGCCGCGCCCCTGGCCGCAAGCGTCATCCTCCTCGGCTGGTGGCTCGTCGCGTTCGCCCGGCTGCTGGCCGCCCACGGCCCCTACCCGAGCGACCTGGGCGAGTACTGGGTGGCCGGCCAGCTCACCCTCCATCACGGCTGGGCCGCGCCCTACGACGTGGCCCTGTTCAGGCAGGCGCTTCGGGCCTTCGGCGGCTCCGCGGACGCCTACGCGAGCTCGCCCGTGGCGACGCTGGCGGCGCTGGCGCTGAGGCCCCTGCCCTTCCCGGCGGCCTACGCGGTATGGGACGGCCTGCTGCTGGCCGGGGTGGTCGCCGCCTGCCGCTCGGCAACAGCGGCCAGGGGCTGGCCGTGGGCCGCCCAGCTGGCAGGCAGCCTCGCCATGTTCGAGGTCGGCAGCGCGCTGCGCCAGGGCCAGCTGGCCGTCGCCCTGGTCGGGCTCCTGGCCCTCCACCGCTGGCTCGAGCGCCGGGGCCGGCCGGCGCTGGCGGGCGTCGCGCTCGGCCTGGCGTTCGTCAAGCCCCAGGACGTGTTCCTGGTCCCGGTGGCGCTGGCGCTGTCCGGCCGCCGGCGGCCGGCGCTGGCCGCACTCGCCACCGCTGCCGGCCTGGCCGCGCTCTGCGCGCTCCTGCTCGGGCCGGACGGCCTGCGGGCCTACGGCCGGAGCATCGCCTTCGAGCTCGGCGGCGGCCTGGCGGGCCGGCAGGCTCTGGCCTGGGTGCTCCCGGCCGGCGCAGCCTCCGTGGCCGTGCGGGCCGGCATCGCGCTCGTGGCCCTGGTCCCGGCCGGGATCGACCGCCACCGGGCGGACCGGGCGCTGGCCGCCGCGGTGCTGGGCAGCCAGCTGGCCACGCCCTATCTCAACGGCGCCGACCTCTCCCTGCTGGCCGCCTGCGCGTGGCTCACGCTGGGCGACCGCGCGCCCTGGTGGCTGGGCTGGGGCGCCCTCCTCAGCTACGTCCTCGTGGCCCTCCCCTTCCCCGCCTACCGAACCGCGGCCGCCGCAATCGAGGTCGGCTGGCTTGGGGCCCTGGCGGCGGCGGCCGCGGCCGCCCGCTACCGGAACGGCCGCACCAGCTCGGTCACCTCGTCCAGCCGGCGCAGCGCGGCGTCCCGGCCGTCGGCCGGCACGTAGTAGATCACCCGGGCGATACCGGCCTCGCGGAAGCGCTCCAGCTCGGCCGCACCGCCGTTCTCTGTGCCGTAGGCGGTCACCGGAATCGGGCCCCGGCCGGCCTCCGCCGCCATCTCCCGCAGCTCCGGGACGCGGCTCAGGAAGTCGCCTCGGTTCGGCATCCAGCCGTCGCAGTAGCGGACGACGCGCCTCAGGGAGTTCGGCCCGTTGCCGCCGAGCAGGATCGGCGGATGCGGTAGCTGCACCGGCTTCGGCCAGCAGCGCATGGGCCCGAAGTCGACGAGCTCGCCGTGGTACTCGGCCACGTCCCTGGTCCAGATCTCCTTCATCGCCTCGATACGCTCGCGCAGCAGCCTCCAGCGCGTCTCGAACCGGGTGCCGTGATCGGCCATCTCCTCGCGGTTCCAGCCCCCGCCGATGCCGAAGAGGAAGCGGCCGCCGGAGACGTGGTCGGCGCTGGCCACCGCCTTCGCGGTGTCGATCGGGTCGTGCTCGATCACGAGGCAGATGCCGGTCCCGACGCGGAGCGTCCTGGTCGTGACGGCCGCCACCGTCAGCGCCACGAACGGGTCGAGCGTGTGCCAGTACTGCTCGGGAAGCTCGCCTCCCCGCGGCGAGGGGCTCTGCCGGCTCGCCGGGATGTGCGAGTGCTCGGCGACCCACAGCGACTCGAAGCCACGCTCCTCGACGACCGGCGCGAGCTCGGCCATGGAGATGGCGTAGTCCGTCGGGAAGATGGCGATTCCGAAGTCCATGGCCTGCAATCATGCGCGCACCGATAGGACGATCATGCGATCGGGGGCGAAGGTTCGCCGGCAATCTGGGGTCGATCATCTACGGTTGCGTCGTGTCCACCGCGCCCCACATTCCTGGACGCGCCCCCGGCCGGCCCCGGATCCCGGAGGCTGCAAGAGCCCGGTGATCGACGCCCGCGAGGACGTCGGCCCGCTCTATCGCGTCATGCTGGCGCTCGGCGTTGTGGCGGCTGTAATCCTCTGCCTCGGCTTCGCCGTGCTCCTGCGCTTCGCGCCCCCGGGCGAGCGGACGGGCATCCGGGCCCACGTGGTCGGCGTCTTCCCGTACGACGCGGGCACCGGCCGGGTCACCGGTCCCCCGGCCACGCGCTTCCAGCGCGACCAGCCGTTCACGGCCCAGGTGGACTGGGGCGCCCTGCCGCCCTCCATGGTCGTGCGGGCCCGCTGGAGCGATGAGCTGGACACCGACGTGGGCACGGTCGGCCCCGCCACGGCCGGCTCGCTGGAAGGCCGGGAGGCTCTGGTCCCGGAGCGCACGCCGGCTGGCTTTCGCGCCAACCTCCCCGGCGTCTACACCCTGTCGGTGGTCCGCTACCAGGGCGCCCAGCCCGTGGAGCTGCTGGCGACGACGTACGTGACCGTGCTCCGCCGGCCGTGATCCGGCAGGCCGCGTACCGCCGGCGCTGGCGTCCCTCTCGCTACGGGCTGGCGGCGATCATCGGCATCGCGGTCGTGGGGGCCGTCGTGCTCAGCTCGGTCGTCTCGTTCGCGGTCGGGCCGGTGCCGGCGCGGGCCACCCTGTTCGGGCTGCCGGCGATCGCCCTGGTGGCCGCTTCCACCGTGTCGTTCATCCGGGCGCTGCACGACCACGAGTCCGGCGAGCGCCGCCGCGAGCTGGGTCGCGCGGCGGTCCTGCTGGCGGTCGGGATGTTCTGCTGGCTGATCGTCCTGGACGTCTACCTCTTCGCCAGCGACGCCGGGCCCGCGGTCGCCGCCGCCTGCGCGCTCGCGTGCGCGCCCACGACGGCGGCCGGCCTGCTGGTCGTGCGCCGCCTCGACCGGAACGAGAAAGAGCCGTGGCGCCTGGTGCTGATCGCCACCGCCTGGGGGGCGATCGTCTCGACGAGCCTGGTCGTCTGGGCGGAGGGCCTGTGGGACGGCCTCTTCACGGTCAACCTGGTGCCGGGCCCGGCTGCGGACGCGTCGGCCGCCTACTCCGCCGGGGTGTTCGAGGAGCTGGCCAAGGGGACCGCCGTCCTCCTCCTGTACCTCGTCATGCGCGACGAGCTCGACGACGTCGTGGACGGCATCGTGTACGGCGCCGCGGTGGGCCTCGGCTTCAACTTCATGGAGTCGGTGGCCTACATGACCCACGTCTACGCCACGCTGTCGCCTGAGGGCTACGGCGTCCAGTGGGCGGCGGCGCAGTGGTACTTCCGCCAGGTCCTGGGCTTGTTCCTGGGCCACGCCACCTACACCGCACTGATCGGGGCCGGCATCGGGGTGGCGCGCCAGCTCCCGCGGCTGCGGCAGCGCGTCCTCGCGATCGCGTGCGGGTTCCTGGTGGCGGTCGCCGCCCACTTCGCCTGGGACGCCTGGCAGGCGCTGGTCCAGGTGGGCCCCACGCCGCTCCAATTGCTGCTGCTCCACGCGCGGTACGTCCTGATGGTGGGCCCCTTTACGGCGGTCCTGCTGATCCTGGTGGCGATGGGCCTGCAACGCGAGGGCACTGCGCTGGCGCGGCACCTCCGGGCCGAGGCGTCGTCGGGCCTCGGCGCCGTGCTCCCGTCCGAGGTCGACATGCTGATGAGCCCGTGGCAGCGCCTGCGGGCGCGCCTGGCGGCGTTGGGCGCTGCCGGCCCGGCCGCATACGTCCGCGCGGCCCGCCTGCAGACCGCGCAGATGCACCTCGCGATGGAGCAGTGGCACCGCGAGCGCCACGAGATCGACGAGCCGCTGGCGGCGGAGGAGGCCCTCCGACAGCGGGTCCTCGAACTGCGCTGAGAGAGAGGGTCCAGGTCCCTCCCCCCTTGCGGGGGAGGTGGCCCGCCTGGGCCGGTGGGGGGATCGATCAGTCCCCTCCCCCCAACCCCTCCCGCGAGGGGAGGGGGGCCAGCTCGCCCGGGTTCAGCGCCTCGGCGAAGAAGTC
>DATFRD010000109.1:0-17293 GCA_035263645.1 Candidatus Dormiibacterota bacterium
CCGGCGGCTCCACACCCCGCACCGAGTACCAGGGCTGGGTGTAGCCCATGAACTCGACGTAGGGGGCCACCTCGTCCCACGGGCCCGAGGTGAGGACGGCGAACGAGACGCCCCGGGCGTTGAGGTAGACGGCGTCCTTCACGTGCCAGGCCGTGGTGGTGCAGCCCTCGCACTGCCCCTGGTACGGCGCGCCGTCGTACCACATGTGCTTGTAGACCACGAGCTCGTCGCGACCCTGGAACAGGTCGAGGAACGGGACCGGCCCGTCAACGCCGGTGACCTCGACCGCGCCGTCGAGCTCGACCATCGGCAGCCGCCGGCGGGCCGCGGCGATCGCGTCGCCCTCACGGGTGTGCGCCTTCTCGCGGACAAGCAGCTCCTCGCGCGCCGCTTGCCAGGTGGCCAGGTCGACGACGGGCGGCTTGCCGAGGAGGTTGCTGCTCGCGTTGCCGGGTGTTGTCGTCATGGTGTCCTCCGCTGTCTCGTCTCGTGCGCTCGCGGGCTCCCTGGGGAGCCCGTCAACTGAGATCACTCTCGGTACCGAGACTCATCGATCCGAGTGCGAGTACGCCTTGCCGCTGTGGCGTACCGGTCGGACGACCGAGCAGGCGATAGCCTACGCCCTGGACTCGGTCCATACGGCTCGGCCCGGGCAGCTCCAGACGCTCGATTCGGCACAGGGCCAGCAGCGCCTCGGTGGCAGCGGCCCCGGCCCCGACCGCCCCCGGCCAGCTGCTGAAGCGGTTCGGGGCCGGCGAGTGCAGGGCGGCCGGCGACTGACCGCTTCTGCGGTGATCTGCTCCTCAGCCAAAGACAGAAACGAAGCTACCTGTGTGGGCTCGATCGATGAGAATGTCGTCGACCAGGAGAGAGCCATTGACGGAGACGATCACGAGTCTCTGCCACGATGTGGAAGCGTTGGCCTGGAGCGGTCCGCAAGTCGCTACCAGAGACACGGTGCCACCTGCTGAGCTTGGCTTTGCGAAATACGAGACCACCGTTGGGCTCGAAGGGCCGCACGGAGGCCCGGAGGAGAGAACGGGGTTCGGGTTGGCCCGCCCGGACCAGGCCTGTTGATAGAGAGCATTGACCCGTGCCTTCAGGCGATCTGTGTATGGGCATACGTTGACATCTGACGGCGCCGTGTCCCGGTGGGTGTCGCACAGCGCGCCTGAGGGGGCCATGACCCTCCTCGCGACTGCGACCAGGTCTGCGTCCGTCACAAGTGGGCCAGTCGCCGCGGCCTCGGCCGCAGCCGGCGAAGTGGTTGGAACCGGAGACCGGACATCGGAGCCCGTGCTGCACGCCGCAATCATGAGCCCCACCACAGCCACGGCCGCCACTGACAACGATGTCGGCACGGACAGCCTTCCCACAGAACACCTCACTTTCTGTCTGGTTTCCCGCGCGCCCATGGGTGGTCGACTTACCATCAAACGCTCGCTCAGCCTCGAAGGTTATGCGAACCAAACCCGTTGCGCCAGCGTCCGTGCTGACAGGCCCGAGCGCCTGGTCTGGGACGAGGAGATCGGCGGTTCGAAACCCCCCGCCCGACCAGATCCCCTGGGCAACGAGCCTATTCGGCGCTCCTGGCGAACAGCTCGGCGATGCGGCCATACGATCCGATGAGCTCCGGCACCGACGCCCGCAACCGGTCATAAATCTTCACCAGCTCGGGGTCGGCATCGATTCGCGGGGGCCCCGGGGCCCCCGGAGGGGAAAGCTGCGCCACCGCCCCGGTGAGCTCCGGCGCATGGCCAAGGGCGAACAGGCCGAGCGCCGCCGCGCCGAGCGAGGTGCCTTCCTCGTCGCCGACCGCAAAGAGCGGGCGGTCGAGCACCGCCGCCATCACCTCACGCCAGAGCGGCGACCTGAAGGTGCCACCGGTCACCCGCACAGAGCTCACCGGTAGGAGCTGGTGGAGCTCGTCGAGAATGAGCCTGAGCTGGAAGCAGACGCCCTCGACCGCCGCGCGCACCAGGTGGCCCCTGGTGTGCTCGCGGCGCAGCCCGAGGTAGGCGCCGGGCAGGCTGGCGTCCCACAGCGGCGCGCGCTCGGCCAGCAGGTACGGCACCATGACGAGCCCGTCGCTCCCGGCGGGGACGCTCGCCGCCAGCGTCAGCAGTGCCTCGTCCGCACCACTGGTGGCCGACACGCCCGGCAGGTCTGGTGCGAGCGAGCCCGCCGCCCAGCGAACGACGAAGCCGCCGTTGCTGATCGCCGCACCCACCATCCAGACCGTGTCCGTGAGCGCATAGCAGAACAGCGTCCCCTTCTCGTCCACCCGCGGCTCGGGGACGACCATCCGGACAGCGCCGCTGGTGCCGAGGGAGAGGCCGGCTGTACCTGGCGACATCGCCCCGGTGCCGAGGTTGCCGAGGGGACCGTCGGCGGCCCCCACGATGACCGGGGTCCCCACCGGCAGTCCGATTCGACCGGCCGCCGTGCTCGACAGCCCCAACCTGGAGGTCGTGGGCAGGATAGGAGGCAGCTGATCGGCGGAGACGCCGCAGAGCTGGATCGTCGCCGGGCTCCAGGAGCGCGCGGCCATGTCGAGCAGGCCCGTGCCCGAAGCCGAGGAGAGCTCCGTGACGAGGCTGCCGGTCAGCCGGCACACCAGGTAGTCCTTCAGGCCCACCCACCAGCGCGCCTCTGCCCAGATCCTCGGCTCGTGCTCGGCGAACCAGATCAGCTTGGTCAGGGGTGTCATCGGGTGCACCGGTGTGCCACTGCGGCGGTGCAGATCGACCGCCTGGCCGGACTGCCGCAGCCGTCCTGCCACCGCGTGGGCGCGGGCGTCCGCCCAGGTGATCAAAGGGGTAAGCGGGTGCATCGCGGCGTCCAGCGCGATCAGCCCGTGCATGGCCGTGCTCAAGGAGATCCCCAGCACCTCGGCACCGACGGCGGCCGCGACGCAGTCGGCCAGGGCGCTGGCGGTCGCGGCCAGGATCTGCTCCGGGTCCTGCACCTGCCAGCCCGGCCTGGGCTCCAGCAGCGGGTACTCGCGGGTCGCTACCCGACGCCAGCCCGAACCCAGCCCGAAGGCGACCGCCTTGACGCTGGTCGTGCCCACGTCGAGTCCGACGATGACCTGGCCGGGCGGGCGTGACGCCCGGGTCACGGCCGGTCCCGAGGCTGGGGGCTCGGCAACCGGCACCTTGTCCTCCATGCATTCGGCCATCACGCAACTAGGGAGTCCATCAGGCGCGAGTGGTCCTTCCTCACGTCAGAGTAGCCGTGAGATGCGATTCGGCATATCCATTTTCCCGACCGACTACGCGATTCCCATCGCCGAACTCGCCCAGGCAGCGGAGGCGCGCGGCTTCGACTCGCTCTGGGTCAGCGAGCATACTCACATCCCGGTCAACCGACAGGCTCCCTACCCGGGCTATCCCTCGACCGCCGGTGGCGGTGAGCTGCCGAAGTATTACAAGCACACGCTCGATCCCTTCGTGGCCCTGACGGCGGCCGCGATGGCGACCAGCAGGATCAAGCTGGCGACGGGCATGTGCCTGCTCGTCGAGCACGATCCGATCGACACGGCCAAGCGAGTGAGCAGCCTCGACCACCTCTCGAACGGCCGCTTCCTCTTCGGCATCGGCGGGGGCTGGAACCGAAAGGAAATGGAGAACCACGGGACCCGCTACGACACCCGCTGGAAGCTGCTCCGCGAGCGGGTGGAGGCAATGAAGGAGATCTGGACCAGGGACGAGGCGGAGTACCACGGAGAGTTCGTCGACTTCGACCCCATCTGGAGCTGGCCGAAGCCCGTGCAGAAGCCGCACCCGCCGGTCATCCTCGGCGGCAACGCACCTCGGACCCTGCGCCGGGTCGTGCGCTACTGCGACGGGTGGTACCCGAATCGGGGCGACTACCTGAGCCGCATCCCGGAACTGCGGCGCCTGGCGGCGGATGCCGGCCGCGGCCAGATCCCGGTCACAGCCGACGCCGGCGCCGCCGACAGGTCAACCATCGAGCGCCACATGCAGGCAGGGGTCGAGCGCTGCATCTACTGGGTGCCCGCGGACGGACGCGACGCAGCCCTGCGCCGCCTGGACGAGCTGACAGAGAGTGTCCGCCCCTACCTCGAAGCAGCGAGCATCTCTCGATGAGGACGAGCCCGGCCGTCGGCACGGCGGTGACGACGAACCCCCAGCCCGCCTGTGGCCAGCGCCTGAGGTAAGCCGGACCGGCGGCCCACGGCTGGGCCCGCGGGCCTCGTAGGCTTCGGGGATGCGCGCGGTGCTGCTCGAACGGCCCGGCCAGCCGCTCCGACTGGCGGAGCTCCCGGCGCCCAGGCCCGGCCCCGGCCAGCTGCTGGCGCGAGTGCGGGCGTGCGGGGTCTGTCGGACCGACCTGCACGTCGTCGACGGCGAGCTGCCCGACCCCAAGCTGCCGCTGGTGCCCGGCCACCAGGTGGTCGGCGAGGTCGTGGAGAACGGGCCCGGCGCCAGCCGGTTCCGGGTCGGGGACCGGGTCGGCATCGCCTGGCTGGGCTGGGCCTGCGGCGAGTGCGAGTTCTGCCGAGAGGGGCACGAGAACCTCTGCCCGTGGGCGCGCTTCACCGGCTACCGGCTCGACGGGGGCTACGCCGAGTACGCGGCGGCCGACGAGCGCTTCTGCTACCCGGTGCCCGAGGACTTCCCGGATCTTCAAGCAGCACCCCTGCTCTGCGCCGGGCTGATCGGCTACCGCTGCCTCCGCCTGGCCGGGCCGGCCCCGCGGCTCGGGCTCTACGGCTTCGGGGCCTCGGCGCACATCGTGGTCCAGGTGGCCCGGCACCGGGGCCAGCGCGTCTTCGCCTTCGTCCGGGGCGGAGACGACTCGGCGGCAGCCTTCGCACTGGACATGGGCGCCGAATGGGCCGGCGACTCCCTCGGCCCGGCCCCGGAGCCGCTGGACGCCGCCATCATCTTCGCCCCGGTCGGGGAGCTGGTTCCCGCCGCGCTCCGCGCGGTCCGGCCCGGTGGCGTGGTGGTCTGCGGCGGGATCCACATGAGCGACATCCCCTCCTTCCCCTACGAGCTGCTGTGGGGCGAGCGGGTCCTCCGCTCGGTGGCCAACCTGACGCGGGCGGACGGGGAGGAGTTCCTGGCGCTGGCCCCGCGGGTCCCGGTGCGCACGGAGGTGGAGGCTCATGCGCTGGAGGACGCGGAGCTCGCCCTCCGCCGCCTGCGCGACGGCGCGGTGCGGGGAGCAGCGGTGCTCGTGCCCGCCTGAGACCGCCCGGCGTTCGGGCCGAACGTCAGGGATCGACACGGCCGGGTGGCCCTGGTCGCGCACCCCCTGGCGCCCGATGCTGCCGTCATGTACATCAGGCACGACGTACCGGTCGACCAGCCGGCCCACGACATTCGCCGGAAGCTGCTGGAGTCGCCCGAGCGCTGGCTGCCGGCGTCGGTCGCCAGCCCCCTCGGCGAGCGCCGCTACCTCATCCGGGTGGGCTTCAACGCCGGGGCTGCACGGATCAGCAAGCGCGTCGAGCTCACGCTGGGCCAGCCTGAGCACCAGGGCGATTGGCTGGTCGTCCCGGTCGCGTGGCGGGCTTCCGGCGCCGGCCAGCTCTTCCCGGTGCTGGACGGCAACCTGACGGTGCAGCCGCTGGGCCCGCACTCCTCCGTCGTCTGGTTGGGCGCGACCTACCGGCCGCCCCTCGGCGCCGTCGGACACGAGATCGACGACGTGGCCCTGCACAACGTGGCGAGCGCGACGATCGAGGACTTCGTCCGGGGCGTCGCCACCCGGCTGTCGGAGCTCGCCGCGAGCCATCCCGCCTGAGCCGGCACGGATGGGGAGCGGCGCACGCCCTCAGTCGCAGGGCCTGGCCCAGGCTCCGTGGCCGAGGCTCGGGCCGACGTGCAGGTGCCGGGCCAGAGCGGCGTCCCGCACCCCACGGACGGTCTCCATCAGCTTCGACACGGAACCGGGAACCCTCGGCGTCGCGTCCAGCCCGAGAACCTCGCCGATCAGGGCGGCGATCCTGGTCCGCTCGGCCGTCGGAACCCTGGCCAGGCCCGCCAGCCTGAGCGCCTCGAGCTCTCGGAGGGCGCCCTCGAGCGCCGACATGACGACCGACTGACGCCGTTCGGCCAGGCGCCGCGCGCAATCGTGGGCGTCCGGGGTCTCCCCGGCTGACGTGTCGAGCATGTTCGTCAAAGGATCGAAAATTGGACCTCACGGTTGACAGGGCCAATCGACCCCATCTAGTGGGCCAATCCAGCGCGAGGCGGCCAGACGCGCCCCTGCTCTGGAGATTTCCGGACGGGTTTCCGGCACCCTGCCGGTGGCGGGCGTCCTCTCACCCCGGCCGGTCCCGCGACGAGCGAATGGCTGCTCGCGGCATTCCCTGGTCCGCGGGGCCGGCCTCTGCTCAGCCCCATCGCCGTGATCGCCGGCAGCGCGGCCGCACGAGGTCGTAAGGGCAGGCAGGTGGGCGCCGGCGTGGGGGCCGGCGCCCGACATGCAGGCCTAGGTCACCTGCCGGTGACGGTGAACCACACGCCGCCATTCGGCGACGTCACGAAGACGTAGGGCGTGACGCACGGGTGGGGCAGACTGAGCATGGCGTGAATCTCGGCGTTGCCCGTGGTCGTGGCCGGGAAGTTGGCGGTCGTCACCCTGACCGCCTGCACCGCGCCGTTGACGTTCGTCCGGCACGTCACGACGCCGGCGAAGGCCGGCACGGGGTTGACGCCGCGCAGGTTGGCGGGAACCGAGGGGTCGTTGGCCAGCACGAGACCATCGACGTCGATGTCGAGCCGGCCGTTGGAGTCGAGGTCGCCGACCTCCGACCGCACCATCCAGGGCAGTGGCGCCGCCCTGACGCCCGTGATGGTCCCGGCCGCGCCAATGAACGGCGACACGTTGGCGAACGCGGTGTGGAAGTCCAGGATGTCCCGGACCATCCCGGTCCCGGGGCTGCCCGTCGCCGCGAACCAGACGCCGCCGTTCGGCGAGGTCACGAACACGTCGGGCGCCGCGCAGGGCCTCGGGAGCGTGAGCCGCTGATGGATGCTCGCGTTGCCGCCCGGCATGGTTGCCGGGAAGTTGCGAGTGGTCACGTTCTTGACCACCACCGCGCCGTTGGACGCCGTCTCGCAGCTGACGATGGCGGCGAAGAAGGGCACGGGGTTGGTGCCGCGCAGGTTGGCGGGCACCGCCGGGCTGTTGGCCAGCACCAGGTGGTCGACGTCCACGTTGAGCCGGCCGTTGGAGTCAAGGTCTCCGTGGATGGACTTGATCGCCCACGGGAACGGGGCCGCGGTGACGCCCCGGATCGTCCCGGCCGCGCCGATGAACGGCGACACGTTGGCGAAGGCGGTGTTGAACGTCAGGACGTCGCGCACGCGCATGCCGTCGCCGGCCGCGGCCGTCTGGGACGCCAGCCCGAAGGCCAGGGGCAAAGCCCCTCCAAGCGCCACGAGGGACCGTACGAGTCTGTTCATCGAGCCTCCCTTCTCCTCACGGTGTGGTGCCGCGCAGGCAGCGCCACCTGCGCGGCGGCGGCCGTGCGGCATCTCCCCACAGACCACCGATGGTCGCCATGAGGTCATTACCCGCACGGGTGACGCGGGCTGCAGCCCGCCGCGGTCAGGGGGAGGACGACGGCGCGGAGTGAGCCGCCCGCAGCAGGGATATCGGCGTGCCCGATACCTGCGCCCAGCCCGGGGCCAGGGGACCGTTCAGCATCCAGACCGCCAGCGCCACGACCGCCAGGCTGCAGAGCACGGACGCGGCCAGCCGCGGCCAGCGGTGGAGCGGCCAGCCGAACGACAGCCGCCAGAAGACCAGGGCCAGCCAGGCGGCCAGCACGCAGGCGGCCTGGGCCCACAGGAACCACGCCATCCGCGCGTCGCTGCCGGTCCCCAGGCCGTGCAGGAGCCCCAGCGGCCAGGCCAGGTACGCGAACCAGTGGACGAACCGCCAGAGCCGGAAGCCTATGCGCCTGCGCACGAGGCTGGTGATAACCAGGGCGGCGACGAGCTCCGACGCGACCACGCCCAGGCCCAGCCAGAGCGGGCGATACCAGGAGCTGAACGGGATGAGCGCGTCTTTCGGCCCGAGCCTGGCGAACGGGTCCAGAATCGACGTCGCGATGTGGACCGCCAGGAAGCAGACGACCAGGATCGAGACGTTCTGGTGCAGCGGCACGCTGATGTACTTGGGCCAGACGGACGACTTCCAGCGCACGGTCGTGCCCATCCCGAGCACCACCGCCGTGGTCAGGAGCACCATCGTGACCGCTCCGGTGCCGCGGTCCGCGTACCAGAGCGGGCTCGGTGTCGCCGCCAGCAGGATCATCCCCATCACCGCTCCTCGGGCCAGCCGCCGACGGTGACCACGCTCCCGTCTGTGCCCACCAGGCGTGCCGGCAGGCCCCGCTCCTCCAGCCAGTCCGCCGCCCTGGCCCCCATCACGATCGCCGCCGTGGCGGCCGCGTTGGCCGCCAGACAGCTCTCCGCGGCGGCCGTGGCCGTCCGCCACGGGCCGCGGGCTGGCGCGCCGGTCGCAGGGTCGATGATGTGATGCAGCTCGACTCCTCCCCTCGTCCACCTGCGGGCCCGCGTGGACGACGTCGCCAGGCCGCCGTCCGCGATCAGGACCACCTCGCCCTCGGCGTCGACGGGCATCGAGCAGTCCTCGGCCACCAGGACCGGCCAGCCGTTCCCCGGGGGCCGGCCGGCGACCGCGATGTCGCCGCCCAGCGAGACCAGGGCGCCGGAGGCCCGGGCTGCGGCCCTGGCCGCCGGCGCGGCGCGGTCGGCCGCCAGGGCCTTGGCGGTGGAACCGAGGTCGACCTCGACGCCCGGCGCCAGCCGGGCCCGGCCGGGCGCGCGATCGAGCTCCACCGCCCTCCAGCCCGGGACCGGCTCGTGGCGCATGGCGGTGGGCGCCCCTGACGACGGGACCGCAGCGAAGTCCCGGTCGTAGCCGGCGGTGCGCAGCGCGCGTCCGACCGTCGGGTCTACGGCGCCGCCGGTGGTGGCCGCCGCCCAGAGCGCAGCTTCGAGAGCCTCCAGCAGCAGCGGGCTGACCTCCAGCCAGCGGCCCTCCGCCCGGTTCAAGGCGCCGAGCTCCGAGTCGTCCCGGAAGCGGCTGCAGGCTCGATCCACGGCGTCCAGCAGGGCCTCGACCGCTCGCCGCGCGGCTGCGGCGTCGCCGTCGCCGGTGACGACGACACGAACCCAGGTGCCGAGCGCCTGCCACCCCGCCGCTGCAGTCTCCATGAGCCGATCAGGATCCAGGTCGCGAGGTGCCCGGCGGGAGCGCGCCGGCATGTCGCCTGCGCGCCCCGCCCACCCCATGGGCACCCCCTTCCTACCTGGGAGGCGCGGACCCGCCCGTGGTCGCCACCGGAGTGGGCGCCGGCGTCGGAGCCGGGGTGGCCGGCGCCGCCACCGGCTGGGCCGGAGCGCCGCTGCCGGCTGCCTGGCCGGCAGCCGGCCGTGCGGCGCCGGCCTTCACCCCGCCGGCCGGAGCCCTCATCGCCGGGACGTGCACCGTGCGGACGAACACGCGGTCGTCGAGCTGCTCGATGCCGACCACCGGCGGCTCGGCAGCCGCCGGCTGGGCGCCGAAAGCGAGCGGCGCCGCGGTCGCCGCCGATGACGTGAAGTACCAGGCGAGCCCGAGCGCTGCGGCGCCGGCGCCGATGGTCAGGCGCCGGACGACCGCGCCCTCCTGCTCCTTTCGCTCCTGCTGGCTCGTGCCGACCACCGCCTGAACTCTCGGCATGTCACTCGTCGCGGGGCGAGGCGGATGGACGCGGCGTCCCGCACTCGTCCACCATCTCCTGGATGGCGGCGGCCCCCTGCATCTCCGGGGTCCTCGTCGCCGCCGGGCAGCGGGACGCGAGGTCGGCCTCGCACTCGTCCTCGACCTCGGTCATGGCGGCGGTCCCCTGCGTCTGGGCGGTCTTCATGGCCGTCTGGCAGGCCGACAGGATGTCGTCGCTGGACGCGTTGGCCGGCACCTTGACGAGATGGCCGGATCCCTCCGCCTCTGAGCCCGACCGGGAGGTCGAGCCCTGGCCCGCCCCCGTCCGGGCTCCCCGGCTGGGACCGGACGTGCTCGCAGGTGCCTGGTCCTGCACGGTCGCCACCGAGAAGAGCGGCTGCAGGCTGCGGTGGCCCCGCCCAGGCGCCGCTGATGCCGGCACGAAGCCAGCGCTCAGCATGCATCCGATGGCGCCCAGCCCCTGGTGACCGCAGAGCTGGTAGCGGCTGACGGCCGCCGCCGGGTCGGCCCGCGCCCAGTCCCACGGGCGCGCGCTGCCGGTGGACGACACCGCCAGGACCACGAAGGAGCTGGCGGCCAGCATGGTGATCGCTCCCAGCGACGTGAGCAGCGGCTTCGCGAACCTCGACCGCGCGATGCGGGGCCGGGGCCGGCTCTGACGCACGCCCTGCCCACCCGGGCCGGCTGGACGAGGCGCCGGCCGCGGGGCCGGGTCGTCTGCAACGTGGCACTCCGAATGCATCGCTACCCCCTGGCGTGAGCTGGTGAGTGCGCCTCACCTCTGCCAGGTTCAACGAACGGCGGTCCCGTTTTCATCGATCGCTCACCGATGAATCGAGGCTCGCTGTTCGTTGAACCGATGAGGGCGCAGAGCGGCGCCAGCGGATCCTGTGAGTTGGGGGTAGTGGAACCATGGCCTTCGTCATCACTCAGCCCTGCATCGGCACCAAGGACGCCACCTGCGTCGAGGTCTGCCCGGTCGACTGCATCCACTCCGACGACGCCTCGGACATGAACTTCATCGACCCCTCCGAATGCATCGACTGCGGCGCCTGCGTCGACACCTGCCCGGTAAGCGCGATCTACGCAGAGGACCACGTCCCGCACGAGTGGGCGTCGTTCATCAAGATCAACGCCGATTACTACAGGCGGTGAGATGACGCGCCGGGCCGGCCGCCGACTGCGGGCTCGGGGCTGGCGTCAGTGCTGCACGATGTGGTACTCGGCCCAGGGGTGTTCGAGCAGGTTGTTCGCGCCCGCGCCGCGCACGTACGGCTTGATCAGGTACGTCCGCGTCGAGTAGACGAGCGGGATGTACGCGGCGTCGGCGCTCAGCATCTGACCGAGCTGGCGGTAGAGGAGCAGCGCGTCCGGCAGGGCCTTCGCGGCGGCCTGGGCGGCGACCTGGTCGAACCGGGCGCTGTCGTACCCGGAGCCGCAGTTGGAGTCGGGGCACCCCGCGGCCCGGCCGAAGAGGTTGTCGTACCAGTCCTCGGGGTGGTCGTAGTCCGCCTGCCAGCCGGCCCGGTCGAGCACGAGCTTGCCCGACCGCGAGTCGCGCACGAGCTGGTCGTGGGCCTCCGGCTGGAGATGGACGTGAACCCCCAGGTTCGTGCTCCACTGGTCGCGCAGGCTCTCCGCGAGCGCTCGGTACAGGGGGCTCTCGGCGTCGTAGACGAACGTCAGGCCGCTCGTCCGCGAGCCATCCGGGTCGGCATCCTGCAGCAGCGTTCGGGCCCGGGCCGGGTCGAACGCGGCCAGCGGGTCCGAATCGTCGCCGCCGTACCCCGCCAGGCCCTTGGGGATCAGGCCGCCGGTGGCCGGCATGCACAGCAGGCCGGCGCAGGCCGCCGCAGCCAGGCGCCTCTTGTCGACGGCCAGCGCGAAGGCCAGGCGAAGGTCCCTGGCCGGCTGGCCGAGCGCGAGCAGAAAGGGCCCACCCGCCTGCCGGACCGAGTCGTGCACCAGGTTGAAGCTCACCCAGACGCTGCCCGTGCCTGGTCGGGTCACCAGCTGGGCCGCCAGGTCCGGCGTGGCTCTGATCCTCCGCAGGTCCCTCGGGCTCAGGATGCTGGCGCCGCCGAACCCGTTGAGGTCGTATTCGCCCCGCTCATACGCGGCCTCCCTGGCGGTCGCGTCCGGGACGACGTCCAGGCGCAGCCTCTGCACCGTCGGCCGGAGAGTTCCCCACCAGTCGGGCACGGCCTCGAACTCCAGCGATCGGCCAGGGGTCCGGCCGCTCAGGCGGTAGGGACCGGTCCCGATGAGCGTGTCGGGCCTCGTCCACCAGCCAGCGGGGTCCGTCTGGACCGCCCGCTGGTCGACGACCATCCCCGCTGCGCCCGGCAGCGCCAGCGCGCTCAGGAACCAGCCGGCCGGGCGGGCCAGCCTGACCACCACGGTGGCGGCGTCCGGCGCGGTGAGACCGGACAGCCGGACGGACGGGTCGTTCCTGGCCAGCAGCTGCTCCAGCCTGTCCGGCGCCGGCGGCTGCATCGACAGCCGGTCGAAGCCGGCCACCGCGGACAGCGTGGCCGCGTAGGGTCCCTGCTCGGCGGCGGCCCGGTTCCACGAGTACAGCACGTCGCGAGACGTCACGGTGTCGCCGCTGGAGAACGTCGCGCCGGCGCGCAGCCGGAACGTGTAGGTCATCTGGTCCGGCGAGACGGTCGGCAGGCTCTCGGCCAGGTCGGGGACGATGTCCAGGTTGTCGTCGTAGCGGACGAGGCCGTCGAACAGGTTCTGGGTGACCTGGAGGTCCGCCGACGCGTAGGTCTCGGCCGGGTCGAGCGAGCCCACGTCGTCGGCGAGCGCGAACCGCAGCGTCTGGTCGGCGGCGAGGCTCTGCCTCAGGGGCCGGTCGTCGCCCTGGTCGCCGGCATGGCGGCAGCCGGCGGCCGCGATCATCCCGACGGCCACCAGGACGGCCGCCCTGGCCAGGTGCGGTCTCGACAGCGGCGCCATCCTCACCCGCCGGGAGCTGGCTCCTCGGGTGGCCGCGACGGGCTGGGGCATGGGAAGGCGTGTCTCATCGCTGCCCCGTCGCCTGCCGCCGCATCTGGGCGAGCGCCTGCGAGAGCCGGCTGGCCACGGTGCCCTCGGGCAGGCGCAGCATCGCCGCGATCTCCCGGTAGCGGTAGCCGTGGAGGAAGTGCAGCACGACCACGGCGCGCGCCTTCGGCGAAAGCGCCGACAGCAGATTGTCGAGCAGCTCAGCTGTGCCGGCTGCGGGTCGCGACCGGTCGGCTCTCCCGGTGGCCTCCAGCACGCGCCGCTGCAGGGCCGTGCGCCGCAGCCTGCTGATGGCCTCGCGGACGCCGATCGTGCAGAGCCAGGCCTCGACCCGCCCGGTCGGCTGGTAGCGGTCCCTGGCCCGGTAGGCCTTGAGGAAGGCGTCCTGGGTGACGTCCTCCGCCAGGTCGGGGTCCAGCACGACGCCCCGCACGGCGCGGTAGACGGCCCGGTAGTGGGTCTCGTACGCCGCCGCGAAGTCCTCCCTGGGATCCAGCTCCGCCGCGGCCGCGGCAGCCGGGTGCGCGTCCGCCAGCGGGCGACGGCCCCGTCCGCCAGGCGTCATGCCTGTCTCGAACGCAGAACCCACGTCTACCCCCATGAGTCCCTCTGGAGCGCAGGGCTCCCGGTGCCTGTTCGAACCGGCCAGCACGGCAGCGCGGGTCCCCACGTCCCGGTGCGCCGGCTGGCCTGCTTCCACCACGTCCAACGAACCCCGGCCGTGTTTTCATCGATCCGGCGCAGCCGCCATCGGCTCACTCGTCGGGTGGCCGTGACGGGCTGGCGGACGGGATAGGGGAGGGGAGGGGGGAGCCGGACGGCGCCGGGGAAGGCCGGACGTCCCCCCGCTCGTGCCACCCCGCCGGTGGGGGCGAGGACCGCGCCCGCGACGTGGCCGGCGGCGCGCCGGACGGCGAGGGCGTCACCGACGGCACCGGCGACGGCGACGGCGACGTGGCCGCGCCCGCGAACGGCCCGCCGGGCGGGCCGGTGAACACGTGCGACACCAGCCGGATCATCGACGCCGCGGCGCCATTCGGGGATTGCGCCGCGGCGACCAGCCCGGCCGAGCCGGCGGCGAGCGCCGCCAGGGCGAGACCGGCGACCAGCGCCGCAGTCCGGAACGGGCGCCGGGGGGCCGCCGCGGCGGCCCAGCGGGACTGCTCCGCGAACGGACTCGGGCCCTGCCACGACGACGCGCCGTGCTCCACGAGCTCGCGGATGTCGTCGTGGTCGTCCTGCTGGATCCTCATGTGCCCATCCAGTCAACGCGCGAGGCCGGCGTTTTCATCGGGCCTGCTCGCACTCGGCCGCGAAATCCCGGCGGGCCGCGGGCCGCGAGCCGGGAGCCGGCGTAGCGCGCGCACGACACGACCAGCGCCTGCTCAGCTCCGCAGCGCGCTGCGCATTCGCTCGTAGTCCTCCAGCGAGATCTGGCCCGCCGCCAGGCGGCGCTTCAGGAGCTCTTCGGCGGACTCCTCCGCTCCCCGGCGGCCGGTGACCGCGCTCACGGCCCAGACGACGAGCACCGCCAACCCGCCCCAGAAGAGGAGCATCGTCAGCGTGCCGACGATCCACGTCCAGGCGGACATCCCCGACCCGAAGTACCACATCATCTCGATCACCTCACCATGGGCTGTTCTCTGGTTCGATGCTCGCTGGAGGGCCGGGGCCGGACAAGGGGCGGGAGCCCCTGAATCTGGGTGCCGGTCGGCGGCAGGTCCAGCCGAGGAGAAGGAGACGGCGCCCCGATGGCGCCGTCCCGTGCCTCCTCGCATCGGCCAATTTCGGCCGAGCCTCTACCGGCCCGAGGTCACCGACGGGCCCGTCACCCCTCCGGCGGGCCTGGCCCGCTCTGCGCGGTGCACGCCGTCGTAGTAGTCGCGCCAGATCAGCCGGTGCACCGGGACCCAGCGGGGGATGTCGCGGACGCCGGGGATGAACGGCACCAGCACCAGCGCCGCGCTGAGAACGAGCATGGTCAGGACCACCATGAGGTCGGCATTGGCGTTCCCGGAGTACGGCGGGATCTGGTACCACAGCGTGTACAGCCACAGCCAGGTCTGACCCGGGTAGCTCCCCGTCTCGTTCATCATGCCCCACTGGCTGCCCAGCAGGTGCTGGTCCGAGGCGAGCGACGAGAGGTAGGAGCCGTCGCCCATGAAGAGCAGCGGCCGCGTGTAGTCGGTCTGGTAGAAGCCGCCGTTGCTCAGGAGGTAGCCGTCCAGCGCGCCGGCGCGCGCGATCTGGAGCAGCGCGGCCATCATGACGGGCAGCGGCCCGTAGTCGCCGTCGGCGACCACGACCTTGCCGTCCTGCTCCTTAGCGTCCTGCAGAGCCTTTGAGTACGCAGTGAGCCAGGCGCCGCGCTGGCTGTCGCTGGCGCCGTTGTACTCGGACAGCGCTGCCGCCAGGTTCGCGTTGCCCGCCGACGCCGCCTCCAGCGGCTTCAGCACGAAGTCCTGCGCCGGGTCGACGGACAGGCGGACGCTCGCCCAGGCCTGCGGCGAGAAGAAGCCCAGGCTCTGCACCGCGTTCGAGCTGTCGTTGTACGGCGCGCCGTACCCGGCGCTGACCGTGGTGCCCGCCAGCTCGCCGGTGGCCGTGGTCACCAGGTCGACGGGCTGCTTCTGGGCCCAGGCCTGGATCGTCACGGAGGGCACGTCCGGCGACGACAGGACTGCCGCCAGGACCAGGCCGAGCACCAGGGTGCCCAGCAGCGCCATCGCGAGCTCCCTGACCAGGTCGTACGGCCGGGTGGGCACGCGCCCTGAAGGTGCCGCCGCCGTGCTCATTGCGATTCCTCCCCGGGTGCGTCGATGGGAGCCACCACCCCGCGCATGCGGACCTGGACGATGTGGAGCACGACCAGGATCGTCACGGCGATGGGGACCAGCATCACGTGCAGCCCGTACATCTGGCCGAAGTTGAGGACGTTGAAGAAGCCGCCGGCGCCGCTCGAGTTGATCGCGTCCTTGGCGTTGGCCGCGATCCACTGGGAGTCGAGGTTCTGCTGCGCCAGGTAGCCGGTGAACGCGGCCGCGATGCTGACGAGGAAGATGATCGCCCCGATCATCCAGGTGGGCGCGCGGCCGTCGCGCCAGCCGGCCATGAAGAACTGGCCCCACAGATGCAGGACCATGAAGACGAAGAACAGCTGGACGCTCCAGAAGTGCAGACTGTTGAAGAAGTGTCCAGCGGCGGACGTGTGCCACCACTGGGGGCCGAAGAAGGCCAGGACGACGCCGCTGGCGATCGTCCAGACCAGCGCCGCGATCGTCACCACCCCGAAGACATAGACCCACGAGCCGACGTACACGGGCTGCCGGTCGGGCAGCAGGCGTTCCATCGGCAGCCCCCGTGCCAGGCGCCGTCGGAGGGCACCGGTCCAGCTTCCGCCCGAACCCTCGGACGCCAGGTCCTCGCTCACCGTCCACCTCCTCGGCGACCGCCCTCGCGCGGGAATGGGACGACGATCGCGATCACGAAGAGCACGACCATCCCCGCGATCAGGGCCATGTTGGGCAGTGAGATCTCGATGAACCCGAGATGCAGGTATGCGGCCGGGTTGTCCATTCGGTTCCCCTCCTGATGCAATGGTTGGCTCCAACCGTGCGGCGGGGGACGGCCCCGGGCCAGAGTCCTTCGGCCGCGTCAGATGGTGCCGGTCGGCCCTGCGTGGCCGGGCCGGCAAGAAGGGAGGTGAGTCGATGTCGAGCAGACGACGGGTGATCGGGGCGCTCCGCTGGCTCGTCCTGGCGCCCGCGCTGCTGGCGCTGGCGCCGGCGGCGGCACAAGCCGCCGACCTCCGCCAGGGACCGGAGGTGACCGTCCCGGCCGGCACGACGGTGAACGACGATCTCTACGTCGGCGCCGGCAACGTGACGGTCGCCGGCACCATCGCGGGCAGCCTGATCGCGGCTGGAGGCAACGTCAACATCACGGGCACAGTCCAGCGCGACGTGATGGTGGCCGGCGGCACGGTGACCATCTCGGGCCCGGTCATGGGCAGCATCCGCCTGGCCAGCGGAACGCTGAGGGTGCTGGGACCGGTGGCGGAGGACGTGGTGGCCATCAGCGGCACCGTGGACATCTCGCCGAGCGCCTCGATCGGGCGGGACCTGGTCGTCGCCGGCGGCACCGCGACGACCGCCGGCAGTGTAGGCCGCGACCTGACGGCCGGGGTCGGCACCCTCGTCCTGCGAGGTCGCATTGCGCGCGACGTAAAGGCGGAGGTCACCAACCTTCACCTGGAGAGCGGGGCGTCCGTGGGCGGCAACCTCGACTATGCGAGCGACAACACGGCCGTGATGGACGCCGGCGCGACGGTGAGCGGCACCGTGAAGCACTCACCGGCCAACTTCACCGCTCGGCCGACCGCGGCGCAGCGTGCAACGGACGCCTTCGTGGGGTGGATCCGGCTGGTCATCGGGCTGTTCGCGCTGGGCTTCGTCGTTCTGCTGCCGTTCGGCACCTTCGGCCGCCGAGCCAGCGAAGCCATCGGCCGCGCGCCCCTGGTGAGCCTGGGGCTGGGGCTGGCGAT
>DATFRD010000110.1:0-6560 GCA_035263645.1 Candidatus Dormiibacterota bacterium
TTGACCAGCTCGTACTCCAGGATGTCCGCGCGGGCGCTGACGGCCGCGGGGCCGTTGGTCGTGACGACCATGCCCTCGGCGACGGGCGTGGTGCACGCCGTCTGCGGGCGCGGCGGCCCGGGGCTCAGCTCGACCAGGCACAGCCGACAGGCGCCGACCGGGTCCAGCTTGTGGTGGTAGCAGAACACCGGGATCTCGATATCGACGCGCTTGGCCGCGTCGACCACGAGCGTGCCCCTGGGCACCGTGACGGACTGGCCGTCGATCGTCAGGGTGACCATCACGTCCTTCGGCTCAGACATGGTGTTTGCCACCAGCCCTGGCTTCGGCCGAACGCTGCCCCCCTCCCCTCGCGGGAGGGGTTGGGGGAGGGGGAAGGGCCTGCTCGATCGGTCCCCCCCTCCGGCCCTGGCGGGCCACCTCCCCCGCGAGGGGGGAGGGACGAGGGATCCCGTTCTCGTCAGGCATTGGCCGCAACCTTCGCCACCGAGCACTCGTTGCGGAGCGCGTGCTCCTCGTACTCGTCGCGGAAGTGCTTCATCGTCGACATGATCACCCAGCCCGCGGAGTCGCCCAGGCCGCAGAGGCAGCGCCCGTTCTGGAGGCTCTGCTGGACCCGGTCGAGGATCTCCAGGTCCTGCTGGCCGCCGCGGCCCGAGAGGATGCGCTCGTAGGTGCGCACCGCCCAGTTGCCGCCTACCCGGCAGGGCGTGCACTTGCCGCAGGACTCGTGGGCGTAGAACCGGAGCAGCCTGTGCGCCGCCCGCACCACGCAGTGGGAGTCGTCCATCACGATGACGCCGCCCGAGCCGGCCATCGAGCCGGCGCGCTGCAGCTCGTCCAGGTCGGTGGAGATGTCGAGCATCGATTCCGGCAGCACCGGCGCTGACGACCCGCCCGGCCAGAAGACCTTGACCCGCCGGCCGGGCGGAGGGCCGCCGGCCAGGCCCATGATCACCTCGCGGAAGCTCGTACCCAGCTCGACCTCGTACACGCCGGGCCGCTGCACGTCGCCGCTGACCGACAGGAGCCGGGTGCCGGGCGAGCGTTCGGTGCCCAGCCTGGCGTACTCGGCGCCGCCGTGCTCGATGATCCAGGGCAGCGTCGCCAGCGTCTCCACGTTGTTCAGCAGCGTCGGCCGCCCCCAGGCGCCCTTGACGGCAGGGAAGGGGGGACGGGACCGGGGCTGCGCGCGCTTTCCCTCGAGCGACTCGAGCAGCGCGGTCTCCTCACCGCAGATGTACGCGCCGTGGCCGCGGTAGAGCTGGACGTCGAGTGGGAAGTCGCACCCGAAGGGCCGGTCGCCCAGGATGCCGGCCTCGCGCAGCTCTGCGATCGCAGCCGTCAGCATCGCGTACGCCTCGTCGTACTCGCCCCGGATGTAGATCCAGGCCTGGTGGGCGCCGATCGCGTAGCAGGCGATGAGCGCGCCCTCCAGGACCATGTGGGGCGAGTTCTCCATGAGGTACCGGTCCTTGGAGGTGCCGGGCTCCGACTCGTCGGCGTTCACCACCACGTAGCCGGGGCCGGGGACGTTCTTGGGCACGAATCCCCACTTGGTCCCGGTCGAGAAGCCGGCACCACCGCGGCCGCGCAGGCCGGACGTCTTCACCTCGGCGTGCACGTCCTCGGGGCTCATCTGTGTGATCGCCCGGTGCAGCGCCCCATATCCGCCGTGCTCGCGGTACACGGGCAGCGTGTGGAGGCCGTCGATGCCGAACAGCCCGGTCAGCACGTGGTGCGGCGCCGGGCCGAAGGAGCCTCTCAGCACCGGCCGCGCACCGGCGGGGGCGCCGCGCTCAGCGGCCACGTCCGGGCTCCCGCCGGGCCGCGTCGATCAGCTCGTCCACCTTCTGCGGCGTCAGGTCGTAGTGGTAGCGATGCTGGTACCGCATCATGGGCGCGTACTCGCAGGCGCCGAGGCATTCGACCTCCTCGACGCTGAACAGGCCGTCCTGGCTGACCTCCTTGAACTCGGCGACGCCGGTGCGCCGCTTCAGGTGCTCGCAGATCTCCTGGGCGCCGCGGAGCGCGCACGACAGGTTGGTGCAGACCGAGAAGTGGTGCCGGCCGGTGGGCTCCAGGTGGAAGAGCGTGTAGAACGTGGCCACGCCCTCGATGTAGCCCGCATCCAGGCTGAGCAGCTCGGCGACCTCGCTCATCGCCTCCTGCGTGAGATAGCCGAGCTCCTCCTGCGCGATATCCAGCGCCGGCATCACCGCGCTCCTGATCTCGGGGAAGCGCGCGGGCAGCGCCTTGATCTCCTCGACCGCCTGCGCCGACAGGGCCATCTAGCGGTCCACGTCCCCGAGCACCGTGTCCGCAGTGCCGACGATCGCCACGAAGTCGGCGATCATGTGGCCGATCGCCATCATCTCCAGGGCCTGCAGGTTCACGAACGAGGCGGCGCGGAACTTGACCCGGCGTGGCTTGTGGGTGCCGTCGGAGACGATGTAGCAGCCGTTCTCGCCGCGGCCCGACTCCACGGCCACGTAGACGTCGCCGGGCGGCAGCGAGTACCCCTCGGTGAAGAGCTTGAAGTGGTGGATGACCGCCTCCATCGACGTCTCCAGCTCCTCACGGGGCGGCGGCAGCAGCTTGCGGTCGTCGACGTTGACAGGGCCCCCCGGCAGCCGGTCCAGCGCCTGGCGGAGGATGCGACAGGACTCGCGCATCTCCTTGATCCGCACGAGGTAGCGTCCGTAGCAGTCGGAGGCGCCGTCGACCGCCACCTCCCAGTCGTACGTCTCGTATCCACAGTACGGGCGGTCCCGGCGCAGGTCCCAGGGCAGCCCGGAGCCGCGGATCATCGGGCCGGTGGCGCCCAGCCGGACAGCGTCTTCGGCCGACAGCCGGCCGATGCCACGGGTTCGCTCGATGAAGATCGGGTTGTGCGTGAGCAGGTTCTCGTACTCGTCGACGTTGCGCGGCATCTCGCGGATGAACACGTCGAGCAGCTCCAGGAAGCGGGGCGTCGCGTCCGCCATCACCCCCCCCGGTCGGATGTAGGACGTGTGCATCCGGTAGCCGGAGATCTCCTCGTTGAGGTCGAGGATCTTCTCGCGGTCGCGCAGGCAGTACATGAAGATGCCCATGGCGCCGAGCTCGATGCCGCTGGTGCCGAGCCAGATCAGGTGGGAGGCGATCCGGGTGAGCTCGGACATGATGACGCGCAGCGTCTGCGCGCGCGGAGGCGCCTCCACGCCCATCAGCTTCTCCACGGCCAGTGCGTAGGCGAGGTTGTTGATGGGCGGCGAGAGGTAGTCGTGGCGGTCCGTCACCACCACGCCCTGCTGCCAGCGCAGCGCCTCCATCTGCTTCTCGATGCCGGTGTGGAGGTAGCCGATGACCGGCTGGACCCGCCGGATGACCTCGCCGTCGAGCTCGACCACCAGCCGCAGCACGCCGTGCGTGCTGGGATGCTGGGGCCCGAAGTTGACGGTCAGCAGCTCTCCGCCGATCCCGCGCTCCCGTGTCAGGGTCATGCCCCGGACGCCAGTCTCCTGGACCCCGCCGTCAGCCACCACAACCCCTCAGCCCCGCCAGGAACACAAAGGGACGAAAGATTCCAGCGGGAGCGTAAGCATGGGCTTCGCCCTGCGTGTGAGTCCGTCTTCCCGACGCCGAGGACCCCACAAGGAGCCCCGGAGGGACGCGCCGCAGGCGCCTCCAAGATCCACGAAAAAGGGGGGGTTTCGGAAGGGGGGGCCCGCCCCCCCTTGCACGGGGGGAGAGGGGGGGTTCCGGAAGGGGGGGCCCGCCCCCCCTTGCATTTTTCAGGCTTCGGGTGGCGCGGTCTGCCACGTCTCGTGGTCCTCGGAGAAGTCGACGGGCTCGCCGCCGACCGGGAAGTCCCGCCGCAGCGGATGGCCGGCCCAGTCGTCGGGCATGAGGATCCGCGTGAGGTTGGGATGCCCCTCGAACTCGATGCCGAACATGTCCCAGGTCTCCCGCTCGTCCCAGTTGGCAGGGGCGAAGATGTCGTGCGCGCTCGGCGCCCGCGGGTCCGCCTCCGGCACGTACGTCCGCACCCGCAGCTCGTGGCGCGTGTCCATGTTGCGCAGCTGGTAGACGAGCTCGAAGCGCTCCGGCGGGCGCTGGAGCAGGGGCGTGGCCAGGTGATCGACGCAGGTCATGAACACGTAGCTGCGGTAGCCCTGCGCCTTCAGGTCGGCCAGCGTGGACCGGATCAGCTCGCGCGGGACCGTGAGCCACTCGTCGCCGGCGACGACGCCGCTGGCGGTCGCCTGGTCGGGGATCGGGGCCCTCACAGCTGCGGCCGGATCCCCTGCGCCTTGATCTTCTCCTGGAGGATCATCAGCGCGTTGAGGACGTCCTCGGGCCGGGGCGGGCAGCCGGGGATGTACACGTCCACCGGCACGATCTTGTCGACCCCCTGGAGGATGGCGTAGTTGTTGAACACGCCCCCCGACGACGCGCACGCGCCCATCGAGATGACCCACTTGGGCTCCGGCATCTGGTCGTAGATCTGACGGAGGACGGGCGCCATCTTCTGCGACACGCGGCCCGCCACGATCATCAGGTCCGCCTGCCGGGGCGAGGCGCGGACCGCCTCGGAGCCGAACCGCGCGATGTCGAAGCCCGGGCCGGCGGTGTGCATCAGGCCCTCGATGGCGCAGCAGGCCAGGCCGAACTGAGCAGGCCACACGGAGTTGGCCCGGCCCCAGCCCACCAGCTTGCCCAGCGTCGTGGTGAGGATGTTGTCGCCGAGCGTGTCCGCGAGCTGCTCTACTCCCACTCGAAGCCCCCCTTGCGCCAGATGTGGGCCAGGGCGACCGCCAGGATCCCGATGAAGACGAACATCTCGATCACGCCGTACCAGCGGAGCTGATGGAGCAGCACCGCCCACGGGTAGAAGAAGACCGCCTCGACGTCGAAGATGATGAAGAGCATGGCGGTCAGGTAGAAGCGGACCGACATGCGCTGCCGCGCCGGGGTCTGCGGCACGATGCCCGACTCATATGGCAGCAGCTTGCTGCGGTACGGCTTGCTGGGTCCGAGCACGTACGAGAGCGTGATCAGCAGGCCTACCACGGCCACCACGACGACCGCGTAGATCAGGAGCGGTACGTAGTTGCTGAGCAATGGAACTCCAGGAAGGGATCGCGGTCGGAGAACGAGTCCAATTCTAGTCGGGCCCCGGAGACGGCCGTGGGCGCGCCGGACCCCGCCGCCCCCGTCACCGGTCGACCCTCCGGTGGGCGATGGAGGTGCCGTGGGTGAGCGTCGCGTCCACCGGACAGTACCGGTTGCAGGCCTGGTCCAGCGCCTTCGCCACCAGGTCGTCGTCGGGCGTGAAGCCGGGCTCCCAGCCGATCACGAAACGGATCTCGATGCTGGTGAACGCGTGCGGCCAGTCGGGCTGCTGCTCGCCGTCGCACTCCACCTCGAGCGACCGGTACGCCTGCTTGAACTTCTTCAGGAGCAGGACGGCGTTGATCCCGGTGCAGGCGCCGAGCGCGCCCAGGATCATCTCGGTCGGGCGCATCCCGCCGTCCTCGCCAAAGAGGGGCGGCTCGTCGACCACCGCCTGGTGGCCCGAGCCCGACTCGACCGTGAACTTGACCTTCTGCCCGGCCCACCGGGCGGTAGCCCTCTGCATTCCGGATCGAATAGTAGGCTTGCTCGGTCATGAGCCTCGACGAGGCCGGCCCCGACCCGCGCGCAGCGGGAGGGAGCCGTCCGCTCCAGGCCGGCGAGACGGTCCTGCTCCACGACCGGGCCGGCCGTCGCTACCTGCTGCGGCTCGGCGCGGGGGCCGTCTACTCGACGCACGCTGGTGCCCTCGAGCACGACGCCCTGATCGGCCGGCCCGAGGGCACGGTGGCGACCACCAGCCTGGGCCGCCGCCTGCTCGCCCTTCGCCCGACGTTCGCCGAGCAGGTCGTCGAGCGCCGGCGGCGGGCGCAGCCGATCTACCCGAAGGACCTGGGCGCCATCCTGGTGCACGCCGACGTCTCGCCTGGCGACCTGGTGGTCGAGGCGGGCACGGGCAACGGGGCGCTGACCCTGGCCGCCCTCCGGGCCGTCGGACCGGCCGGCCGCGTGGTCTCCTACGAGATCCGCGAGGACTTCCACGCCGCCGCTCGCGCCGCGATCGAGGCGGTCCTGGGCGGCCTGCCCCCGAACCTGGAGCTCAGGCTGGGGGACGTCTGCTCCGACCTGGCGGAGCGGGGGGCGGACCGGGTGCTGCTGGACCTGCCGGAGCCCTGGGCCGCGGTCGCCGCCGCGGCCGCGGCGCTGCGGCCGGGCGGCTCGGTCTTCGCCCACTGCCCCAACGTCAGCCAGGTCCAGCGGTTCTGCGACGCGCTACGCGAGGCCGGCGGGTTCGGCCTGATCGAGACCGTGGAGGTGCTGGAGCGGGCCTGGACCGTGCGCGGCCGGAGCCTGCGGCCGGCGCACCGCATGGTGGCCCACACCGGCTTCCTCACGTTCGCCCGCCGGCTGGCCGGCGGCGAGGTGTTCGAGACCGAGACCGAGGGCTTCTGAGCAGATCCTGGCCGCGCGCTCCCATCCCCCCGTCCTGGGCTGTTGAGGAC
>DATFRD010000111.1:0-6431 GCA_035263645.1 Candidatus Dormiibacterota bacterium
GGCAGCATCCTGCAGATGACGGGCAACCCCGACTCGGTGACCCGTCCCAGCTGCCGGTCGACCCGGTGACGTGCACGCCGGTCTTCCCGCACTCGTACCTGAAGGTGAACACCATCTTCGAGGTCGCGCGCGCCGCGGGACTGCGGACCGCGTGGTCGGACAAGCACCCGGCGTACGAGATCCTGGACGGTCCGTCCGGCACCGGCGTGCAGGACCTGTTCACGCCTGAGATCAACAGCGACGCGCCGACGGTGGGCTCCAGCATCGACTGGACCCAGGACAACGCGCTGACGCAGCAGTACGACAGCTTCAAGGTCCAGGCGGTGATCAACGAGATCAACGGCCTCGACCACAGTGGAACCCGGCGAGTCGGGACCCCGGCCCTCTTCGGCATGAACTTCCAGACCGTGTCCACGGCGCAGAAGCTGCCGGTGTCCGACGGTCTGACCGGCGGCTACCTGCCCGGTGGCGTCACCCCCGGCCCGCTGCTCCAGCGCGCCCTGGACTACATCGACCGCCAGGTCGGGGCCATGGTCGATGCCATTCGCGATCGCCACCTGGAGCGCAGCACCGCGATCATCCTCTCGGCGAAGCACGGCCAGTCCCCGCAGGACCCGACGCTCCTGACCCGGATCCCGGACGGCCCGATCATCGACGCGCTGGACGCGGCGTGGACGGCCGCCCACCCCACCGCCACCGCGCCCCTGGTGGCCTTCGCGGTCGATGACGACGGCGTGGTGATGTGGCTCAACGATCGCTCCAGCGCGGCCACGACGTTCGCGAAGCAGTTCCTGCTGGGTCACTCCGGGGTCGGCAACGACATCGCCGGCAACCCGAAGCCCTACACGGCGTCCGGGCTGGCGCAGGTCTTCGCCGGTGAGGCGGCGGCCGACTTCTTCAACGTGCAGCCTGGCGATCCTCGGGTCCCCGACGTGTTCGGAATCTCGCAGGTCGGAGTCGTCTACACCGGCGGCAAGCGCAAGATCGCCGAGCACGGGGGTGCCAACCCCCAGGATCGGGACGTGCCGCTCGTGGTCTCCGGCGACCCGATCGACGGCCATCGGATGAGCGGCATGCGGGTCGAGACCACCCGGATTGCCCCGACGATCCTGCGACTGCTCGGCCTCGACCCCGAAGCGCTGCAGGCGGTGCGCATCCAGCACACCGCAGCGCTGCCGCTCGGCTGACCACCCAACCCCGTCGGCCTCCCTCCCTGATCTCCGGGGAGGGAGGCCACCACCCGTGGTAGCTTGAAATTCAGCCCTCTAAGCGTCTCACATCCTGAAAGGAGCTGGTCATGGCTGCCCAGACACCGATCGTCCTCGAGTCTGCCGCCCAGCAGGTCGCCGACGCGTTCTCGACACACCCCTTCCTGTACGAGCTGGGCCCGGCCGCAGCGCGCAAGGTGCTCGATGACGCGCAGGCCGCGCCGATCGACAAGCTGGCGGTCGACGAGGAGTGGATCACCGTGCCGGCCCCGGTCGGTGACGTGCGCGTGCGCCTCGTCAGGCCACAGGGCGCGATCGGCACCCTGCCCGTCGTGGTGTACATGCACGGCGGCGGCTGGGTGCTGGGCAACGCCGGCACTCACGACCGCCTGGTCCGCGAGCTGGCAGTCGGGGCGCGAGCGGCCGTCGCGTTCGTGGAGTACACGCCGTCGCCGGAGGCGCACTATCCCGTCGCGATCGAGCAGGGCTACGCCACCGCGCAGTGGATCGTTCGCGACGGCGCCTCCAGGGGGCTGGACGCCAGCCGCATGGCGGTCGCCGGCGAGTCGGTCGGCGGCAACATGGCGGCCGCGCTGGCCCTCATGGCCAGGCAGCGCGGCGACGTCACGTTCGTGCAGCAGTCGCTGTACTACCCCGTCACCGACGCGGCCATGAACACCGACTCCTATGACCGGTTCGCAACGGGCTACTACCTCAGCCGCAAGCTCATGGAGTGGTTCTGGGACGCCTATACGGTCGACCCCGCCGAGCGCGCGGAGGTCACCGCCTCCCCGAACCGGGCCAGCATCGAGGAGCTCACCGGGCTGCCGCCCACCTTCCTGCTGGTCGACGAGGCCGACGTGCTGCGGGACGAGGGCGAGGCCTACGCCGCCAAGCTGCGCAGCGCCGGAGTCCCGGTCACCACCGTGCGCTACGACGGGACCGTCCACGACTTCATGATGCTCAACACACTCGCCGATACGAACGCTGCCCGCGCCGCCATCGCCCAGGCCAGCGCGATCCTCCGCGACGCGCTCGGAACCAGCTGAGCAGCGGGGTCCCGACCCCCCTCCGGCCGCTGGCGCGGCCACCTCCCCCGCAAGGGGGGAGGGGCTTTAGACTGCGGCTATGGCCGGCCGGGGCCCGGTGAGCGGACAGGAGGCGTGGGACCGCCTCCTCAGGCTCGACGACGAGAGCGCCCACCTCGCTATGCTGCTCGACCGCCGCGCCGCGCTCGACGGGATGGTGGCCACCGTGCCCGAGGCCGCGGGCACCGACGTGGCGTTCGTCGGGGTCCCGGACGGCGACGAGCAGATCGTGCTCCTGCACAAGGCCCGAGCCGCCACGCGCGCGCTCGACGGGCTGGTGGTGCCGGCCGGCTGGGGCCTGGCCGGCCGGGTCATCGACTCCCGCCGGCCGCACTGGGTCCGCGACTACGTCACGGACGAGACGATCACGCACATCGACCGCGTCGACAGCTCCGTCGCGGCCGAAGGCGTGCGGGCCATACTCGCCGTCCCCATCCTGCATCAGGACCAGGTGCTCGGCGTGCTCTACGGCGGTCAGCGCACGGCGACCTCCTTCGGCGGGCGGACCGTCGACGCGCTGCTGGCGGCGGCGAGCCGCGCCGCCACCGCCGTGACCATCGCCGAGCGCGCCCGCCACCACGCCGAGGTCGCGGTTCAGGAGGAGCGCCGGCGCCTGGCGCTGGAGCTCCACGACTCGGTCGGCGCCATGCTGTTCGCCATCGGCGCCGGCGCTCGCAGACTGGGTGGCGAGCCGGCGCTCGGCGCGCAGGTGCGGTCGCGCCTGGACGCGATCGAGCGCCAGGCGGGCGAGGCGTCTGCCGCGCTGCGGCTGTCCCTCCAGGCCCTCAGCGCCCCGCCTCAGGAGCTGGCGCTCGCCGTCGCGCTCCGCTGCGACTGCCGGTCCTTCGAGGAGCGCACCGGCCTGCCCGCGAGAGTCATTTTGCTCACGGAGGTGCCGCTGCTGCGCGGCAGCGTCGTGCGGGCCCTCGCCGATTCCGTGCGCGAGGCGCTGCTCAACGTGGAGAAGCACTCCGGGGCGCGCTCCGTCGTCGTCACGGTCTCGTCGCACCGCGGCGGCGTCCTGGTCGTGGTGGCGGACGACGGCGTCGGCATCCCGTCGGAAGGCATCGAGGGCCGGGGGCTGGGCCTGCAGGCGATCAGGGACCGGCTGGCCCGCCTGGGCGGCCGCGCCGCCATCGACCCCAACGAGGACGGCGGCGCGACGCTTCGTCTCTGGGTGCCGTGCTGAGCCGCAGACCGCGCGATCACGGTCCCGTGCGCGTGCTCGTGGTGGACGACCACCCGGTCGTTCACGATGGCGTCGCGCTGCTCGTCGAGCGCACCCGGTGGGTCACCATCGCCGGCACCGCCCGCTCTGGCCGAGAGGCGATCGAGCTGGCGGAGCGGCTCAGGCCCGACGTGGTCCTGCTCGACCTGCGGCTGCCCGACATGCTCGGCTCGGAGGCGGTCCGGGCCATCCGCCGCCGCGCCCCGGGCGCCGTGGTCCTGATCTTCACGGCCCATCCCGAGCACGCGGCCCTGGAGGCGGCCCGCGAGGCCGGAGCCGCCGGGATGGTCGTGAAGGACGTCACCCGCTCCGACCTGGCGGAGATCATCGGGAAGGCGGCGCGTCACGAGCCGCTGCCCTGGGGCTCAGGGACCGAGGACCCCGAGGCCACGGCCGCCAGGCTGGCTCGCTTCGGCCTGACACGCCGCGAGTACGACGTGCTGCGCCGCGTGGCCCTGGGTGAGACCAACGCCGAGATCGCGGATGCGATCTGCCTCTCGCGCAACACGGTGAAGACCTATCTCCAGAGCGCGCTGCAGAAGCTCGGCGCGCGCAACCGGGTCGAGGCCATCGCCAGGGCCAGCGAGGGCGGCCTGCTCTGACGTCCGGCCGGGGCCGGATCGTCCCTCCGCCTGCAGCGGGAGGTGCTCCTGGGGCCGGTGGAGGAACCCGGCCCCGACCCGCGCAGATATCTCCGTTTGGGTGTACTGGCCGCTCGGGCAGGGCTTCGATACTGCCCGTGGGATGAGTGCAAACCTGGCGGGCAACCTGCTCGAGACGACGCGACATCATGCGGACCGGGTCGCCCTGAAGCTGGACGACCTCCAGCTGTCGTACGCGGACCTGGACCGCGCCAGCGCGCGCGTGACCGGCTGGCTGCGCGACCACGGCGTTCGACCGGGCGATCGCATCGGCATCATGCTGCCGAACGTCCCGGACTTCGCGGTGATCTACTACGGGGTGCTGCGGGCCGGCGCGGCGGTCGTGCCCATGAACGTGCTCCTCAAGCAGCGCGAGGTGGCGTTCTACCTCGGCGACTCGGGGGCCAGGATGCTCTTCGCCTGGCGCTCCTTCGCGGAGGCCGCCGGGGCCGGCGCCGTGGAGGCCGGCGCGCGCTGCGTGGCCCTGGGGCCGGGTGAGCTCGAGGCCCTGACCGCCGGGTCGGCGCCGCTGGCGAAGCCGGTCGATCGGGAGCCGGCGGACACGGCGGTGATCCTCTACACGTCGGGCACCACCGGCCGGCCGAAGGGCGCGGAGCTCACGCATGCGAACCTGACGCGCAACGTCCAGGTGGCGTGCCGGCTGTTCGGCATGGACGCCGAGACCGTGGTCCTCGGCGCCCTGCCGCTCTTCCACTCGTTCGGCCAGACCTGCGGCCTGAACGCCAGCGTGGCATCCGGCGCGATGCTGACGCTGCTGCCCCGCTTCGAGCCCGGCCGGGCCCTCGAGGTCCTGGCCAGGGACCGCGTCACGGTGCTGGAGGGCGTTCCGACGATGTACGCGGCCCTGCTCAACCACCCCGAGCGGGGGCGCTTCGACCTCTCCGGCCTCCGCCTCTGCGTGTCGGGCGGCGCCTCGCTGCCCGTCGAGGTGCTGCGGGGCTTCGAGGCCGCCTTCGGCTGCGTCGTGGTCGAGGGCTACGGGCTCTCCGAGACCTCGCCGCTGGCCTCGTTCAACCGCACCGACCGGGAGCGCAAGCCCGGGTCGATCGGCACGCCCGTGGAGGGGGTGGAGATGAAGCTGGTGGACGATCAGGGCAGGGATCTGCCGCCGGGCGAGGTGGGGGAGATCGTCATCCGCGGCCACAACGTCATGAAGGGCTACTGGATGCGGCCCGAGGCCACGGCCGAAGCGATCTCCGCCGAGGGCTGGTTCCGGACCGGCGACCTCGCCCGCAGGGACGAGGACGGCTACTTCTTCATCGTCGACCGCAAGAAGGACATGATCATCCGGGGCGGCTACAACGTGTATCCGCGGGAGGTCGAGGAGGTCCTGTACCAGCACCCGGCCGTGCGCGAGTGCGCCGTGCTGGGCATCCCTCACCGCGAGCTCGGCGAGGAGGTCGGTGCGGCGGTGGTGCTGCAGCCGGGCGCCGAGGCCGGCGTCGAGGAGCTGCGCGAGTTCGTCAGGGCACAGATCGCCGCCTACAAGTACCCGCGGCACGTGTGGCTCGTGGACGAGCTGCCGAAGACCGCTACCGGCAAGTTCCTGAAGCGCGCCATCGAGGTGCCGGCCGGGCTTGCGACGGCTCCGGCCGCGGAGGCGAACCGGTGATCTCGCCGGGCGGCGGCGGACCGTCTTCGGACATCGGCGAGAGCGCCGCCGACGCCATCCTGGGCGCCAACCCCTTCGTGGGAATCGATCCCCAGGAGCTGGCGGGGGCGGTGGCGGCGTGGCTGGGCCGGGCCAGCAGGGCGTCCGGCCTGCTGTCGGCCGGCGGGGCCGAGCTGGCGCGAGGCCTGGCCGGCATCCTGGCCGGCCGGTCCGACATCAGGCCCGGGAGCAGGGACGGACGCTTCGCGGACCCCGCCTGGAGCGACAACGCGGCGTACCGGCGCCTCATGCAGGGGTACCTGCTCGTCTCCTCGGAGCTCCGCACGCTGGTCGAGCGCACCGACCTGGACCGGCCCACCGCGGCACGGGTGCTCTTCGCGCTGTCGCTGCTGACCGAGGCAGTGGCACCGACCAACACCCTGGTCGGCAACCCGGCCGCGATCAGGCGCGCGGTCGAGACCCGCGGGCAGAGCCTCGTCCGGGGGCTGCGGAACCTGGCGCTCGACCTCGTCACCAACGGGGGGATGCCCTCCCAGGTGGACCCTCGGCCCTTCCAGGTCGGCGCCAACCTGGCTGCCTCGCCCGGCGCGGTCGTCTATCGGGACGCCGTGATGGAGCTGATCCAGTACGCCC
>DATFRD010000112.1:0-15093 GCA_035263645.1 Candidatus Dormiibacterota bacterium
GGTTGAGCTCGTTCTGCGCCTCGCCCCAGCCGTGCAGCTCCAGCACGCTGCGATAGGCGGGGGTCGAGCCGTAGAAGGCCAGCTGCTGGCGTACCGCGCGCCGCGAGGCGGCCATCGCCGCGTCGTCCGGGCCGGTCACCAGGAACGGGCTGATCCCGATCTCGAACGCCTGCCGGGCGCGGCCGGCCCGCGCCAGGCCGCGCCCGACCGCCGGCACCTGCCGCTCGCGCAGGTAGCGCGCCGTCGTGAAGGGGTGGAGCAGCACGCCGTCGGCCACCTCGCCCGCCACCTCGCACATGCGGTCGCCGAGGGCCCCGAGGTACACCCGGGCCGCCCCGTGAGGGCTCGGCCCGGGGCTGAAGAAGGGGGTCATCAGGGTATGCCGGTAGAAGTCGCCGCGGAAGTCGAGCCGCTGGCCCTCGTCCCAGGCCCGCCAGATCGCGCGCAGCGCGACGACGAACTCCCGCATCCGCCGCGCGGGCGGCGACCAGGGCATGCTGAAGCGCTTCTCGATGTGGGGCTTGATCTGGCTGCCCAGGCCCAGGACCAGCCGGCCGCGAGAGAGCACCTGCAGGTCGTGCGCGGTGTAGGCGATGGTCATGGGGGTGCGGGCGAACGCGATCGCCACGCTGGTGACCAGCTCGACACGCTCGCTGTGCTCGGCCGCCAGCGCCAGGGGGAGGAACGGGTCGTGGCTGGTGTCCACGGAGACGGCGCCGTCGTAGCCGAGCGCCTCCAGGTCCCGCACCCGCGCCGGCACCGACGCCAGGTCGCCGATCAGGTGGCCGTCGATCTTGAGCCTCACGTCTCTCCTCCCGCGCTTACGGTCGCTCGCGCGAAACCAGCCACATCGCGAAGAACTGCGAGCCGCCGCCGTAGGCATGGCCGAGCGCGGTCCGCACGCCGTCGATCTGGTGCTCTCCGGCCTGGCCGCGGACCTGCATGGCCGCCTCGGCGAAGCGCAGCATCCCGGAGGCGCCGATCGGGTTCGAGGACAGCACGCCCCCGGAGGGATTGACCGGCAGGTCGCCGTCCACGGCCGTGGCGCCCTCGACGGTGAGGCGCCAGCCGTGGTTCTCAGGTGCGAAGCCCAGGTTCTCCATCCACATCGGCTCGAACCAGCTGAAGGGGACGTACACCTCGGCCACGTCGACCTGGCGCCGCGGGTCGGTGATGCCCGCCTGCCGGTAGAGGTCGGCCGCACATTCCCGCCCGGCCAGCGGGTTCACCTCGTCGCGCCCGGCGAACATCGTCGGCTCGCTGCGCATGGCCGTGGCCCGGATCCACGCCGGCGGCGCCTGCGGCGCGCCCAGGGCGTCCTCGGCCGCCAGCACCATGGCGCAGGCGCCGTCGGAGGAGGGGCAGCACTCCAGGTAGCGGATGGGGTCCCACAGCATCGGCGACGACTCGACCTTCGCCATGCTGATGTCCTCCAGGCGCAGGTGGGCGTACGGGTTGCGCAGCGCGTTCAGGCGATCCTTCACCGCCACCCGGAGGCCGGTGTCCGGCGGCGCGCCGGACCGCCGGATGTAGCTCCGGACGATCGGGGCAAAGTAGCCGCCGGCGCCGGCCACGACCGGGAGCTGGAACGGGACCCGCATGGTCAGCGCCCACATGGCGTCGCTGTCCGACTGCTTCTCGAACGCGACCGTGAGCACGCGCCGGTGGACCCCCGCCATCACCAGGTGCGCGGCCACGAGCGCGGTCGAGCCGCCGACGCTGCCGGCGGTGTGCACCCGCAGCATCGGCTTCCCGGCCGCGCCCAGCGCGTCGGCCAGGTACAGCTCCGGCATCATCACGCCCTCGAACATGTCCGGCGCCTTGCCGATGACGACCGCGTCGACGTCGGCCCAGCCGACGCCGGCGTCGGCCAGCGCCCGGACGGCCGCCTCGCGGGCCAGCCCGGCGATCGAGACGTCGAGCCGCCGGGAGGCGTGCCTGGTCTGGCCGACCCCGACGACGGCGCAGCGGTTCACGGCCGCGCCTCCAGGACGCAGACCAGGTTCTGCTGCAGGCAGGGGCCCGACGTGGCGTGGGCCAGGGCCCGGCCGGCGCGCCCGTCCATGACGCGCCGGGCGGCCTCGCCGATCCTGGCCAGGCCGGCAACCATCAGGGGGTTGGCGGCGAGCGCGCCGCCGGACGGGTTCACGTCCACGGCCTCATCCAGGCCGAGCGCGTCCCGCAGGATCAGCTCCTGGTGGCTGAACGGCGCGTGCAGCTCGGCCACCTCCGCCGGCGCGTCCAGGGCGCCGGCCGCCCTGCCGGCCAGCTGGGTCGAGGGCGATCGCGAGAGGTCGCGCACGCCGAGCGCGTGCGGCTCGATCCGGTGGTCGATGCCGGCGATCCAGGCCGGCCGCTCCGCTAGCGAGGAAGCCCGGTCGCCGGCCGCCAGGATTGCGACCGCGGCGCCGTCGCCGACCGGCGGGCAGTCGTGCCGGCGCAGCGGCGAGACCACGTAGGGTTCGCCCAGCAGCGCCTCCACGTCGCCGCCGCGGCGGCGGGCGGCGATCGCCGCGAGGTCGGCCTCCGTGGCGCGGCCGGAGTCCAGCAGGGCCCGCGCCTGCAGCGCGGCCAGGCTCACGGCGTCCGGCCTGAGCGGCGCCACCAGGTAGGGGTCGAGCTGCAGCGCCAGCAGCTCCCGGACGCGGCCCGGCGAGGACTTTCCGAACGCGTAGACGAGCGCGACGTCGACGTCCCCGTGCTGGAGCCGCACCCAGGCCTCGTACAGCGCCCACGCGCCGTCCATCTCCACGTGGGACTCCTGGACGGGCGGCCACGCGCCGATCGCGTCCAGCGCGTTGACGAACGAGAAGGGCGCCCCCGCCAGGTAGTCCGAGCTGCCGGAGACGAAGAAGCCCACGTCCTGGCGGCGGAGCCCGCAGGCCTCCAGCGCCTCGCGCACGACCGGCATCAGCATCTCGACCTCGTTGCGCCGCTCCTCGCGGCGGACGGTCGGGGTCTGCGCGAAGGCCACCACGGCGACCGGGCGCGTCACGGCCCCTCCGGCCGGAAGTACCGGATGCTGTCCAGGCCCGGGCCCCACCCGGCCCTGGGCTTCCAGACCGCCTGCACGCGCAGGCCGATACGGACCTCGGCCGCCGGGATCTCCTGGACCAGGTGCTGGAACGCGATGTCGGCGCCGTCCAGGAGGATCGAGGCGGCCACGTACGGCATCTCGATGGTGTGCTCCGCGAACGGCACGTTGACCACGCAGAACGTGGTGACGGCGCCGTGGTCGGAGAGCTCGACCTCCTCCTCGGTGGGCACCCCGTCCGTGGGGCACGCGCCCCGCGGCGGCACATAGACCAGGCCGCAGCGGGGGCAGCGCTGACCGATCAGCCTGCCCTCGGCCAGCGCGCGCAGGAAGCGCGACGCGGCGGCGCCCGGCGTGTAGTGGTAGTCGAGCGAGATCGGGGTCTCGATCCGCGTCACCGGCCCCGGCTCGGCCGCCTCGTCGGGGACGGCGGGGCCCACGGGGGCGGCGGCGGTTTCCTCCGGCACGAAGCACTCCAGGTCATGGATGTCGCCGACGCGCCGGTCGCGCCAGCGGGGGACGACGCGCAGGCCGGTGTGCATCCGGCCCTCGTCGCGGGCGTCCACCGCATGCAGCAGCGCGGTGTCGGCGCCGTCCAGGCGAACCAGGGCCCAGGCGAACGGGCGCGCCAGCGGCTGGCCCGGCAGCGGCTCCGGGATCCAGGCCCACGAGCGGACCTCCCCGCCGGGCCCGACCGGCGCCCACTCCTCCAGCGCCTCTGAGGTGACCGGGTCGTACTCCTGGGGAGGCACCAGCACCCGGCCGTCACGCCCGCGGATGCCCTCGAACCTGCCCTCGCGGAGCCCCGCCAGGAAGCGCCCCACGACCGGCCCGACCGAGCGCCGGTACGCGTACTCCAGCCGGTGCGGGGCCGAGAGCACCTCGTGCGTCATATGAGTTCCAGGATGGTCCCCGTCCCCAGGGCGCCGCCGCAGCACATCGAGACCAGCGCGGTGGCGCGGTTCGAGCGCTCCAGCTCGTGCAGCGCCGTCGCGATGAGCCGGCTGCCGGTGGCCCCGACCGGGTGACCGAGCGCGATCGCGCCGCCGTTCACGTTGACCCGCTCCGGGTCCGGCCCGTGCACGCGCGCCCAGGAGAGCACGATCGAGGCGAACGCCTCGTTCACCTCGAAGAGGTCGATGTCCGCCATGGTCATGCCGGCCCTGGCCAGCACCCGCTCGGTCGCGTGGACCGGGCCGTCGAGCAGGTAGTACGGGTCGGTGCCGACCACCACCTGGGCGACGATGCGGGCCCGTGGCCGAAGACCGAGCACGAGGGCACGCTCTCTGGACATCCAGAGCACGGCGGCAGCGCCGTCCGACACCTGCGAGGAGGTGCCGGATGTGTGGATGCCGTCCGGCAGCACCGGCTTCAGGCCGGCCAGCCCCTCGGGGGTGGTGTCGCGCAGCCCCTGGTCCCGGCCCACCACCTGGCTCCCGCCGGTCGGCCGGCCGGCCTCGTCGCGGACCGGCACCTCGACCGGCACGACCTCCCGGTCGAAGCGCCCCCCGGCCCAGGCCGCCGCCGCCCTGCGCTGCGACTCGAGCCCGAACGCGTCGGTCTCGTCCCGGGTGATGCCGCGCATGGCGGCGATGCGCTCGGCGGCCTGGAACTGGTTGGGCGAGTCGTAGGGCCACTCGTCGTCTCGGGGCACGCCGGGGCCGTGGCGGACGTTCTCGCCGAGCGGGACGCGGCTCATGGCCTCGACCCCGCAGGCGATCCCCACGTCGATGGCGCCGGCCGCGATCAGGCCAGCGACCAGGTGGTTGGCCTGCTGCGAGGAGCCGCACTGGGTGTCCACCGTCGTCGCCGCCACGGTGTAGGGAAGGCCGACCTGCAGCCATGCGTTGCGGGCGACGTTGGCGGCCTGCTCCCCGGCCTGCGTCACGCAGCCGCCGACCAGCTGCTCGACGGCGCCGGGCTCGATCCCGGCCCTGTCCACCACGGCCCGCAGCGCGGCGCCCAGCAGCCGGGTCGGGTGCGCCGCCGCCAGCCAGCCGCCACGGCGTCCGATCGGCGTCCGCACCGCGTCGATGATGACCGGCTCCGGCATGGCGCCCCTCCTTCTCCTCTCTTCCTGGCGGCGGTCCCGGTCAGGCGCCCAGGAGCCGGGTCGGATCCGCGGCCTCGGCCAGGAGCCGGTCGACCAGCGGCCCCAGGTTTGCCGCGTCGAACGCGCCCTCCTGCTGGACGGCGGGTCCGTGACGCCAGCCCTCAGCGACCCCCAGCCGGCCGCCCATCACCTCCAGGACACGGCCCGTCACGTGCCGGGACTCCGGGCTGGCCAGCCAGGCGACGACGGCCGACACGTTCTCCGGGGCCATCATGTCGAAGCCCCGCTCCGGCCTCCGCATGTGGTCAGGGAACAGGTCCTTCGTCATGCGAGTGCGCGCGGCCGGGGCGATGGCGTTCGCCGTGACGCCGTAGCGGGCCAGCTCGGCGGCGGCCACGGTTGTGAAGGCGGCGATGCCGGCCTTGGCGGCGGCGTAGTTTGCCTGGCCGATGTTGCCGTAGAGGCCGGCCGCGGACGACGTGCAGATCAGCCGCCCGTCGACGGCCTCGCCGGCCTTGCTGCGCTCCCGCCAGTGGACGGCCGCCCAGTGGCTCGTGCAGAACGTGCCCCGCAGGTGCACACGGATGACAGCGTCCCAGTCGTCCGCGGCCATGGTGACGAGCATCCGGTCGCGGAGGATGCCGGCGTTCGCCACCAGCACGTCGAGCCGCCCGAATGCGTCGAGCGCCGCCTGCACCACGCGGCGAGCGCCCTCCCAGGCGGCGCAGTCGTCGGTGCTGACCAACGCCTCGCCGCCCGCCGAGCGGATCTCGTCCACGACACCCCTGGCCGGGCCGCCGGAGCTGCCGGTGCCGTCCACCGCGCCGCCCAGGTCGTTGACCACCACCTTGGCGCCGTGCGCAGCCAGCGTCATGGCGTGCGCCCGGCCCAGGCCGCGGCCGCCGCCGGTCACGACCGCCACCCGTCCCTCGCAGAGCAGGCTCATGGCTTCCTCCAGGCTGCGAACAGCTCGAGGGCGCGCTCGGGGGTGACCTCCGCGAACGTCCCCTCTGCCTCGGCCGTCACCACACCGCCGGCGCGCATCGTGCCCGCAGCGAAGATCCGGCGCCCGTCCCGGCCCATGTGCCGGCACTCCACTTCGACATCGGCGTGCAGCGGCGTGGGGCGCCGGTAGCGCACCTCGAGCCGCGTCGTCAGGCCGGGGTTGCCGCCCGCCACGTTGGCCAGGCCCAGCGCGTCGTCGAACGCGGCCGCGACGAACGCGCCGTGCACGCAGCCGGGCGGCCCCTCGTAAGCTCGGCCGAACCGGCCGCGCCCGTGCACGACCCCGTCCCTCACCTCGAGTTGCAGCGGGGCAGCCAGCGGGTTGCCCCGGCCCGAGACCGGGCTGTGCGCGAGGTAGGCGGTCGGCTCCGGGCCGTCCGTCGTCCCGCCGAAGTGGTACGGCCGCGGCCGCCCCCCGGCCGAGTCCCGGAGGCGGCCGGTGAGCGCCCGCAGCGCCACCGCCGCCTCATCCATCGCTGCCTCGGTGGGAGCCTCGGCGGCCAGCGCCTCGATCAGCTCGCGAACGGCGTCCGCCAGGCGGTCGCCGGCGCCGCTCACCTGCCGTGGTACTCCGGCTGCCGCTTCTCCGCGAAGGCCCGGGTGCCCTCCCTGGCGTCCTCGCTGGCGAAAACCGGGCCACCGATCTCCAGCTCGATGCGCAGCGCCTCCTCTTCCGGGCGGCCCTCGGTCTCCTGGACCGATCGCTTCACGGCGCGGACCGCCAGCGGGCCGTTGGCGGCGATCCGGCCGGCCACCCGGCGGGCCTCCGCAAGCGCCTCGCCGTCGGCCACCACCCGGTTGACGAGGCCCATCTCGCGGGCTTCCTCCGCCGGATAGTGGTCGCCCGTGAGCAGCATCTCCATCGCCCGGCAGTGGGGGATCTGGCGCCGCAGGCGGACGGTGGACCCGCCCAGCGGGAACAGGCCCCAGCGCACCTCGGAGATGCCGAACCGCGCGCTGCGGCCGGCGATCCGGATGTCGGTCGACTGCAGGATCTCGGCGCCGCCGGCGATGCAGGAGCCCTCGACCGCGGCGACCAGCGGCTTGGGGAAGCGGCGATGGCGGAGCAGGGCGCGCCAGGCCAGGTCCCGGTCCTCGCGCAGCCGGCGGCCGTGCGGGTCGGCCTCGTCCGGCGAGAACATCGCCTTCAGGTCGGCCCCGGCGCAGAAGTGGCCCCCGCCGCCGGTGAGCACCACGCAGCGGACGTCGTCGTCGGCCTCGGCGTCGACCCAGGCGTCCTCCAGGAGGGAGAGCATCTGCGGGCTGAACGCGTTCCGGGCCTCGGGCCGGTTCAGGGTCAGGACCGTCACCGGTCCGTCGCGCTCGACGATCAGGTGGTCGCCCCCCATTCCAGCTGCATGCTAGAACAGGTTGCAGTTCTGCGCCAGCCCGCCCGACGAGCGCCGAGGCGCCTGGCGGCCGGTTCAGCTCACGAGCCGTGCTGTGTGTGCCAGAGCGAGAAGAGCAGCAGGGCGAGGGCAGCGAGCACGAACCACGCTGCGCCGAGGATGCGTGCGGCCCTGGCGATGCCGGAGCCGGCCTCGCCCGTGCGGGCGATCTGGCGGCGGGCGACCTCGCCGAGGACGATGCCCAGCGCGGGGCCCACCACCGGCAGCACGCCCACCCAGCCCAGGACGGCCAGCACGACAGCTGCCAGTGCAGCGACGTTCAGGTCTGCTGCGCGCGTCCGCACCTGCGGGGAAGGCTACACCTCGCAGGGAGCTCTCACGCGGGATCGTGCGGCCGGGCCCTCGGATCGCCCGCTCGGCTCCCGCCAGCCCGGCAGCTCAGCTGAGGAGGTCGCACGCGCAGCGCGGTCCGGAGGCACCGCTCAGGCGCGCGTCCGCGGTCACCAGGACTGCGCCGAGTCGCTCGGCCACCGCGACGTAGGCAGCGTCGTATGGGGTCAGGTTGGCTCGCAGCGTCCAGACCCTGGGGAGCAGTGGACGATGCGGAACCCGCGCCAGCGGCAGCGCGGCGAGGTCCGTCAGGGCCTGCTCGGCGCGCCGCCCGTCGACCAGGCCCGACCGCTCGGCCCGCCGAACGACGGACACGACCTCCAGGTCCAGCAGCTCGGGGGCGGCCAGCTCTTCTCCGCGCAGCCGCGCGCGAGCCTGGTCGCCCTGCGGTCCGTCGTCGGCGAGCGCGGGCGCCAGGACGGACGCGTCCACGACGATCACCCGCGATCCCGGTTCGAGCGCACGACGCCGGCGGCGAAGTCAAAGGAGACCGAGCCGCCCGAGCGACCGCCCGCCCGGTCCAGCACCTCCTCCAGCGTGGCCTGGCGGGCCTGGTCGACCAGTCGCGCCAGCAGGTACTCCTGGAGCGAGCGCCCGCTCGCAGCCGCCCGCCGGCGCAGCTCGGCGTGGACGTCCTCGGGGACGTGCTTGATCTGTATGGTCGCGATGGCGCCATCTTAGCGCCATTACATGTGATGTGGCGCCAGCAGCCGGGCCGGTCAGATCGCCCGGCCGGTTCCCGCCCAGTACGGGTCGCGCAGCTTCCGCTTGGCCAGCTTGCCCGTGGGCTCTCGCGGCAGCGAGTCCACGAAGTCGACCGTCCGCGGGCATTTGTAGCCAGCCAGCCGCTCGCGGCAGAACGCGATCAGCTCCCGCTCGAGGTCGGGCCCGGGCTCGGCGCCGGCGGCGGGCTCCACGACGGCCTTGACCTGCTCGCCCCAGTCCGGGTCCGGGACGCCGAAGACCGCCGCGTCCGCGACGGCAGGATGGGCAAACAGGGCCGCCTCGACCTCGGCGGGGTAGATGTTGACCCCGCCGGAGATGATCATGTCCGCCTTGCGGTCGCAGAGGAACAGGTAGCCGGCCTCGTCCAGGTAGCCCACGTCGCCCACCGTGAAGAAGCCGTCCCGCTGCCCGGCCCGGGTCTTGTCCCGGTCCCGGTGGTACTCGAACTCCGTCTGTCCCAGGCTCATCCAGACCGTGCCCGGCGTGCCGGGCGGGCTGGGACGACCCTCGTCGTCCTCGACCCGCACCTCCGAGCCCGGCCAGGGCCGGCCGACCGTGCCCGGCCGCTCCATCCACTCCTCGGCCGTGACCAGCGTGCCGCCCCCCTCAGTGGCTGCGTAGTACTCGACGATCACCGGGCCCCACCAGTCGATCATCCGCCGCTTCACGTCCGGCGGGCACGGGGCCGCAGCGTGGATGACGTGGCTCAGTGAGCTCACGTCGGCAGCGGCGCGCACCTCGTCCGGCAGGGCCAGGAGGCGGTGGAACTGCGTGGGCACCATGTGGCTTGTCGTGACTCGGTGCTCGCCGATCAGCCGCAGGCATTCCTCGGGCGTCCAGCGGTCCATGAGCACCACGGTGTGGCCCGCATGGAGGGACGCGCAGCTGAAGGTCATGACCGCCGTGTGGTAGAGGGGGGACACAGCCAGGTGCACGTTGCCGCCGTGGGGCTGCACGCCGAACATCTGCAGGAAGCCCGGCCAGGCCGCCGCTGCCTCGTCGGGGTCGATCGGCTGCAGCGCCCGGCGTACGCCCTTGGGCCGGCCCGTCGTGCCCGACGTGTAGTGCATCACGGCGCCGGCGCTGCGCTCCGGCGGCCGGCTGGCGGGCATGCCGGCGGTCAGCCCGGCGTAGGGTCGGAAGCCGGGGATGTCGCCGGTCGCGAAGCAGGCTGGGGGCGCGGCCAGCCCGGCGACGGCAGCCCGGCAGGCTTCCCCGAAGCGCTCCGAGGCGACCAGCACTCGGGCGCCGGAGTCCTCGAGGATGTAGGCGATCTCGGGCGCGGTCAGGTGGTGGTTGATCGGCGTCAGGTACAGGCCGCCCTGGGCCGCCGCCAGCGCCAGCTCCAGGAGCGCGGCCTGGTTGGGCAGCACCGCCGCGACCAGGTCGCCCCGGCGCAGCCCGGCCGACCGGAGCCCGTGCAGGACCAGGTTGGAGCGCGCGGCCAGCTCTCCGAACGTGAGGACGGTGCCGCCGGCCTCCACGACCGCGAGCCGAGCCGGGTCGTCCTCGGCGACGCCCCAGAGACCGACGGACACCGGATCCTCCCCTCTCCCTTTCCCGTGGGTCCCCCTGGACTGTCCGCCTCGATGCTAGAACAGGTTCTCGGGGTGTGCAAGCGCCGGCCTTGCCGCCGCCGCCGGGACGTGCTGGAATCGTGCCGTGATCGAGGAGCCCCTGGCGGTCCGGCTGCAGGAGTTCGCGGGGCGAACGTCGGCGCCGGCCTTCCGGGCCTGGGACCCGGTCAACCAGCCGATGATCCGCCACTGGTGCGATGCCATCGGGGATGACAACCCGGTCTACACGGATCCAGGGCGGGCGGCCGCGTCCCGCCACGGGGGCATCGTCGCCCCGCCGGCGATGCTGCAGGCCTGGACGATGCCCGGCCTCCGGGGCCGGCCCGCGGCTGCCGGGCAGGACGTGCTCGGGGAGGTCTTCCGGACGCTGGACGAGGCCGGCTTCACCTCGGTGGTCGCGACCGACTGTGAGCAGGAGTACCTGCGCTACCTGCGCCCCGGCGACCACCTGACCGTGAGCGGGATGCTGGAGTCGATCAGCGACGAGAAGCGGACCGGGCTCGGCGCCGGCCACTTCGTGACCTGGGTGAGCTCGTTCCGCACCGACGACGGCGAGCTGGTGGGCACGATGCGGTTCCGGGTGCTGAAGTTCCGCCCGGCCGAGCCGGCGCCGGGGCCTGTCGAGCCGGAGGCGGCCGCTGCGGTGCCGGGCCGGCCCCGGCCGGCGATCAACGACGACAACCGCTTCTTCTGGGAGGGCGTCGAGCGCGGCGAGCTGCTGATCCAGCGCTGCGCCGCGTGCGGTTCCCTCCGGCACCCGCCCCGGCCCATGTGCTCCGCGTGCCGGAGCCTGGAATGGGACGCCGTGCGGTCCGCCGGCCGGGGCACGGTGCACACGTACGCCGTCCCCCACCACCCCCGGCTGCCGGCCTTCCCGGAGCCGTACGTGGTGGCGCTCGTCGACCTGGAGGAGGGCACCCGCCTCGTCTCCAACGTGATCGGCGTGGCGCCCGCCGACATGCGCGTCGGCATGCCGGTCGAGCTCTGCGTCACGAGGCTGGCGGACGGCCTGACGCTCCCACTGTTCCGGCCTGTCGCCCCGTGACCGGCCGGCGCGCCGGCGATGTGCGGGTCGGAGAGGAGCTGCCCGAGCTGGTCGTGGAGGTGACCGCGACGCTCGTCGTCGCCGGCGCCATCGCCAGCCGCGACTACCAGGACGTGCATCACGACATGGGCCTGGCGCGGCAGCGGGGCATGGCGGGGATCTTCATGAACATCCTGACCACCAACGGCTTCGTCGGCCGCTTCGTCACCGACTGGGCGGGCCCCGACGCGACCGTCCGGCGCATCGGGATCAGGCTCGGAGCCCCGAACTTCCCCGGAGACAGGATGCGGATGAGCGGCCGCGTGACCGCCGTGCACGACGGGGAGGTGGAGGTCCAGGTGGTCGGGCGCAACCGGCTCGGGGAGCACGTGACAGGGACCGTCACGGTGGCCCTCCCGGCCTGACCCGATGGCCCACCCGCTGCGCGACCGGGCCGCGATCGTCGGCATCGGGGCGACGGAGTTCTCCAAGGACTCCGGCCGGACCGAGCTCCGCCTGGCGTGCGAGGCGGTGACCGCCGCGCTGGCCGAGGCGGGCCTCGAGCCCGCCGAGGTCGACGGCATGGTGACGTTCGCGATGGACTCCACGGACGAGGTGGAGATCGCGCGGGCGACCGGCATCGGCGAGCTCACGTTCTTCAGCCGCGTCCCCCACGGCGGCGGCGCGGCCTGCGGCACGGTGGGGCAGGCGGCCATGGCCGTCGCGGCCGGGGTCGCCGGTGTGGTGGTCTGCTACCGCGCCCTCAACGGGAGGTCGTGGCAGCGGTTCGGCGCCGGCGTGCAGGGGCTGCGGGCGGCGCCGACGGCCGATCGCGTCCACTTCGGCTGGTACGCGCCGTTCGGCCTGCTGACGCCGGCCCACTGGGTGGCGATGTTCGCCAGGCGCGCCATGCACGAGCGCGGCTACACCAGCGAGGACTTCGGCCGGGTCGCTGTCGCCTGTCGGCGTCACGCCGCGACCAACCCGGCGGCCTGGTTCCACGGCCGGCCTATCACCCTGGCCGACCACCAGGCGTCGCGCCCGATCGTGGAGCCGCTGCGACTGCTCGACTGCTGTCAGGAGAGCGACGGGGCGGTGGCGATCGTGGTCACGTCGGTCGAGCGATCGCGGGAGCTGCGCCAGCCCGCGGCGGTGATCCGGGCGGTGGCCCAGGGGGCCGGCGCGGAGCAGGAGGTGATGACGAGCTTCTACCGGCCCGAGATCACCGGCCTGCCCGAGATGGGCCTGGTGGCGCGACAGCTCTGGTCGATGGCCGGGATCGGGCCCGAAGACGTGCAGACGGCTGTGCTGTACGACCACTTCACGCCGTTCGTCCTGACCCAGCTGGAGGAGCTCGGCTTCTGCCGCCGCGGCGAGGCGGCCGACCTCGTCCGGGCGGGCGGCCTGGAGCTGGGGGGACGGCTGCCGGTCAACACGAACGGGGGCCAGCTGGGCGAGGCGTACGTGCACGGGATGAACGGGATCAGCGAGGCGGTGCGGCAGGTTCGCGGCACGTCGGTGAACCAGGTGCCGGGCGTGGAGCATGTGCTGGTGACCGCCGGCACGGGGGTGCCGACGAGCGGCCTGATCCTGGGCCGGTGACGTGAGGCACGTGACTGAGGGCCGTACGGCGTGGTGCTGCCCACACGTCGCTTAGGCCTCCTTGGCGAGCAGGGGAAGGTGGTTCAAAACTGGAGCTCCCCACCACGGCCCTGTGGTCTAATCTGACTCGACCGCCGTGGCGAGCGGGTGCAGCCAGTAGGCGTTTGATCAGGAGGTCTCATCGAATGCGAATGGCAAGGATCGGGACCTGGTTGCGGAGCCAACGAGGCCAGGGGATGACCGAGTACGGCATTATCACGGGCATGGCTGTCGCCGGTGCCCTCGCCCTGGCGCTTCTGTTGCACGGCTGAGTCCTCGGGCTCCCGCCCGCGCTCCCAGGCCGCCATACTGGACTTCCCGTATGACAGGACCTCAGGTTGCCGTCGTCGGGGAGCGGAACCCCGGCCATCGCTCGCACGTCGCGCTCGATCGCGCCGCGGCTCGTCTGCCCGAAGGCGTCACGGCGTCCTGGGTGGCGACCGACGTCCTGGCTGCGAACCCCGATCGACTTGCCCGCCTCGACGGCGTGTGGATGGCGCCGGGAAGTCCGTACCGGAGCCTGGACGGCGCGCTGCTCGCCATCCGCTATGCGCGGGAGCGCGGGGTGCCGCTGGTCGGGACGTGAGGCGGCTTCCAGCACGTGCTCGTCGAGTACGCGAGGAACGTGGTAGGGGATGCCGCGGCAGCCCACGCCGAGCTCGATCCCGACGCTCAGGACGCGGTCGTGGTGCCGCTCGTCTGCTCGCTGTTCGGCGAGCGCCGGGAGGTCCGGGCAGTGCCCGGGACGCGCGCCGCCGCCATCTGCGGCAGCGACCCGATGGACGGCTTCCACTTCTGCGGCTACGGCCTGGCCGGCGGCTGGGTCTCGCGGCTGGTCGCCGCGGGGCTCGTGGTCAGCGGCTACGCCGAGGACGGGAGCGTCGAGATCGTGGAGCTGCCCGGCCACCCGTTCTACATGGCCAGCCTGTTCCAGCCCCAGGTCGGCCCGGACGGGGCTCCGGATGACGCGCCGCTGCATCCGCTGCTGACCTCGTTCGCCGAGGCGGTGGCCGGCCATCGCGCGGGTCGAGCCCGGGCCTGACGAGCTCCGGCTCAGGTCCGCGCCGGCTCGGCCGGCCTGACCTGCCCCCGCACGCGGTCCCAGGCCTCGGGGCTGCACGCGACCAGCACGTCGAATCCCGCCTCCAGCCGGGCCGGGCACGCGGGCCGCCACCGCTCACGGGTGCCCGCCCTCACGGCCAGCACCCGCACGTCCCGCGGCGCCTCCAGGGCCTCCAGCGGCATCCCGTCCGCGTCCGAACCGGCCTGCACGCGTGCCTCCGCCATCAGCCACAGCCGGCCGTCACGCTCGATCGTGCTCAGCACGCCCTCGCCCAGCGCCGCCGCGACGAAGGCAGGCGTGGCCAGCGCGGACACCGACTGGCAGGCGGTGATGTGGAGCTGCTCCTGGGCGCGGTCCGCCAGGTCCTGGTCCCACAGCCGCGTGATGACCCTGGCGTTCGGGTTCAGCTCCCTGGCCGCCAGCGCGGCCTCCAGGTTGGACAGGTCGTCGTCCGTGGCGGCGACCACGGCGCGGGCCCGCTCCACCGACAGCGCTCGCAGGCTGTCCGGGAAGTGCGCGGCCGCCAGCAGGACGGGCACGCCGTGCCGGCGCGCGGCGGCGACGAAGCGGCCGGCCGACCGGGTTGCCGCCGCGACCTCCACGCCCGCGTCGAGCAGGTGCAGCACGGTGCGGTAGCCCACGTTGCCGAGGCCGAGCACGACGACGTGGTTGCGCATATGGCCGCGGGGCACGCCCAGGGCCTCCATGATGGAGGCGCCGATCGCGATGTTCGCCACGAGGCCGAGGGTGAGCGCGAGGGCCAGCGCGACCGCGAACATGAAGCCGACCGCGTAGAGCTTCACCCCCAGGTCCGCACCCGTCAGGTTGGTGTTGCCGTATGCGGTCGTCACAGTGAACACGAGCGCGTCGACCCAGCTCCTGACGGTCGGCTGAGCGGAGCCGGGGTACAGTCCGCGGGCCGCGTGGAAGACCGCCACGCTGGTGCCCATGAGCGCCGTCAGCGCCGCCGCCAGGATCGGCAGGCGGGGATCGAAGAGGGCCAGGAACGCGCGCCGGAACACCCGCAGGCGCCGTGAGCGCCGGCGCCGGGCCGGGGAGGGTGGGGCGAACGGGTACAGGAACTCGCCGTCCCACAGCTCCACCGGGGGCTGCGCCGATGCGCCGGCCCCGTCGCCCCGGCCGAGAGCAGCCCTCAGGCGGGCCGCGGCGGCTCCCAGGGTGCCGGCCCGGCCGTCAGGCTCCTGCGGAGCTCCCCCGACCGCAGGCTCGA
>DATFRD010000113.1:0-11000 GCA_035263645.1 Candidatus Dormiibacterota bacterium
TCGGTCGCCGGCTGCTCGATCGGGTCGCCGACGCGGCCAAGGACGTGGCCATCATCGAGCGCCAGCCCATCATGGAGGGTCGCAACCTGTTCATGATCCTGGCCCCGCTCCACAAGCCTCAGCCCGTCCCCGCGGCCGCCGCCGCGGTCCAGCAGCGCAAGGAGGCTTCACAAAGTGCCTAAGCTCAAGACACGCAAGGGCCTCAGCGACCGGATCCGCGTGACGCGGACCGGGAAGCTGATGCGGAAGCACGCCTGGAAGAGCCACCTCCTCGAGAAGAAGACCGCCAAGCGCAAGCGCGCCTTCCGGGCGGCCCAGCAGGTTGCGGCCGCCGACGTCCGGCAGGTCCGCCGCTCGCTGGGGGTGTAGCCGTGGCTCGGGTCAAGCGTGGCGTCGTCGCCCACCGCAAGCACCGCTCGATCCTGCAGCGGGCCAAGGGCTTCCGCTACTCGCGGAAGCTGCTGTTCCGTCCCGCCAACGAGGCGCTGCTGCACTCGCTGGCGTACGCGTTCCGCGACCGGCGCCAGCGCAAGCGGGACTTCCGCCGGCTCTGGATCGCGCGCATCAACGCGGCCGCGCGGCAGGGCGGCCTGCCCTACAACAGGTTCATGTTCGGCCTGCGCCAGGCGGGCGTCGAGATCGATCGCAAGATCCTGGCCGACCTGGCGGTCCGCGACGAGGGCTCGTTCGCCCGGCTCGTCGAGGTGGCCAGGAACCACCAGACGTCGTAGGCGAGGGCCCTCCGCCCGCCTCCCCCGGGAGGTCGGCGGAGGACCGGACGCACTCCTCGCCCCGCCGCGGTAGCCTGGGCGTGGACCTCGGGGCATGCACCAGCGACACGAACGACGGGGCGACGGCGAGAACCACGCCGTGGAGGTCGACGAGGTGCCGCTGCCGGGCATCGGCGTGCGTCACTCGTTCGTCACCAGGCACGGCCGGGAGGTCGGCGTCGTGTCGCACCGGTCCGGGCGCCACGAGCTGGTCGTCTACGACCAGGCCGACCCGGACACCTGCCGCGAGGTGATCGCGCTGACCCCCGAGGAGGCCGACGCCCTGGCTGAGCTGCTCGGGGCGCCGCGCATCGTGGCGAAGCTGGCCGAGATCCGCGACCGGCTCCCCGACCTGGTCACGGAGCAGCTCCCCATCGCACGCGGCTCGCGCTACGCGGGCCGGGCGCTGGGCGACACCCAGGCGCGGACCCGGACCGGCGCCTCGATCGTGGCCGTGGTGCGGCAGGGACAGGTCATCCCCTCGCCGCTGCCCGACTTCCGCTTCGAGCCGGGCGACCTCGTCGTGGTGGTCGGCACCCGGCGAGGTGTGGACGGAGTGGCACAGATCCTCGAAAGCTGAGCCCATGACCCCGCCGACCGGCCTGCTGCTGGAGCTGGGCGCGGTCGTGTTCGCCCTGGGCATCCTCGGCCGGCTGAGCCGCGTGATCGGGCTCTCGCCGATCCCGCTGTACCTGCTGGCCGGGCTGTCGTTCGGCCACGGCGGCCTCCTGCCCCTCAGCGCCAGCGAGAGCTTCCTGTCTCAGGGTGCAGAGATCGGCGTGGTCCTGCTGCTGCTCCTCCTGGGCCTGGAGTACACCGCCGCCGACCTCGTCGCGAACCTCAGGGCGCAGGCCCCCATGGGCGGGCTCAATGCCGTGCTGAACGGCGTCCCCGGCGTGGCGGCGGGCCTCCTCCTGGGCTGGTCGCCCGTGGCGGCGCTGGCCATGGGCGGCGTGACCTACGCGACCTCGTCGGGCATCGTCGCCAAGCTGCTGACCGACCTGGGCCGCCTCGGCAACCGGGAGACGCCGGCTGTCCTCTCCCTGCTGGTCCTGGAGGACCTCTCGATGGCCGTCTACCTGCCCGTCCTGACCACGCTGGTGGCCGGGGTGGGGCTGCTGAGCGGTGCGATCGCGATCGCGCTCGCGGCCGGCGCTCTCGCCATCATCCTGGTGGTGGCGCTGCGCTTCGGCGGCCTGATCGGCCGGCTCGTCTTCAGCACGGACGACGAGGTGCTGCTGCTGCGCGTCTTCGGGCTGGCGCTGCTGGTGGCCGGGGTGGCGGAGCGGCTCCAGGTGTCCGCGGCGGTGGGGGCTTTCCTGGTCGGCATCGCGCTCTCGGGCCGGGTGGCCGAGGGGGCGAGGGGCGTGCTGGCGCCGCTGCGCGACCTGTTCGCGGCGGTGTTCTTCCTCTTCTTCGGCCTGACCACCGACCCGACCCGGATCCCGGCCGTGCTGCCGGTTGCGGTCGCGCTGGCGGCGGTGACCGCGGCCACCAAGGCGGCTACCGGCTGGGGAGCCGCCCGCCGGGCCGGCATCGGCCCCCTCGGCCGGGTGCGGGCGGGGACGGTCGTGATCGCCAGGGGGGAGTTCAGCATCGTGATCGCCGGCCTGGCCGGCGTCGTGGAGCCCGAGCTCGGGCCGCTTGCCGCGGCGTACGTCCTGATCCTGGCCGTCGCCGGGCCCCTGGCGACCCGGTTCTCGGAGCCGGTGGCGAGGCGGATCCTGGCGCGGCGGCGGCCGGCGGCGGCCGCCGCCGGACCCGTCGCACCGCCCTGACGGCGTCCGATAGACCCGGCGGCGGTATCTTGCCGGCGTGATCGAGAGCACCGGCAACGAGCTGGTCCGCCGGCTGCGCCGGCTCGGCCGCGTGCGCGTGCCGGGAGAGGTGCTCCTGGAGGGCCCGCGGGTGGTCTCGGAGGCGGTGGGCTGCGGGGTCCGGCTGGAGGTCCTGGCGGTCCGCAGCGGGGTCGCGTTCGAGGCGCCGGCCGAGCGCCGGGTGACACTCGGCGAGCGGGCCTTCGCCTCGGTCAGCCGCACGGCGACGCCGCAGGGCGTGCTGGCCGTCGGGCGGGCCGAGGAGGTCTCGGTGCCGGCGGCGCTCGCCGCGGCGCGGGCGGCAGGGTGGCCGCTCGTCGTCCTCGACGGCGTCCAGGACCCGGGCAACGTGGGGGCCATCTGCCGCACGGCCGCGGCCGCTGGGGCCCCGGCGGTGGCGGTCCTGCGGGATGGCGCGGACCCGTTCGGGCCCAAGGCGGTGCGGGCGTCTGCCGGCACCGTGTTCCGGCTCGCCGTCGCCAGGGGGGACTGGGAAGACCTGGCCGGAGTAGCCGGGTGCGGTGCGGCTGCAGCGGGCGGCGTGCCCTGGCTGGAGGCCGACCTCGCGGCTCCGCTGCTGGCGCTGGGCGGTGAGGTGCACGGCCTCCGGCGCGACGATCTACAGTTGGTCACCATTCCCATGGCACCCGGGGTGGAGTCGCTGAACGTGGCGGCCGCCGCGGCGGTGCTGCTGTTCGAGGTTCGACGGAGGTTGGAAGCATGAGCGGACCCGCGGAGATCGCGGCCCGGGCGCTCGCGGCAATCGCGGGCGCTCGGGGCGAGGCGGAGCTGGAGCGCCTGCGCGTCGAGTTCCTCGGCGCCAGGAGCGAGCTCCTGGCGATCCCGCGCACGTTCGCCGCGCTGCCGAAGGAGGACCGGGCGGCTGCCGGTCAGGCCTTCAACGCCGCCCGGTCCGCCATCACGGAGGCGCTGGCCGAGCGCTCGCGCACGCTGGCGAGCGCGCGCCTGTCCGACCTGGCGGCGACCGAGGCCGTGGACGTCACGTTCCCCGGCAGCCGGCCGGCCGTGGGCCGGCTGCACGTGCTGACCAGGGTGCGGCGCGAGATCGAGACGATCATGGAGACCATGGGCTACCACGTCGAGGAGGGCCCGGAGGTCGAGACCGACTGGTACAACTTCGAGGCCCTCAACCTGGCCAGGGGTCACGCCGCCCGTGACATGCAGGACACGTTCTTCTTCGATGAGGCCGAGGAGCTGCTCCTGCGCACCCATACGTCCCCCATGCAGATCCGCTCGATGGAGCGCCTGAAAGAGCCGCCGATCCTGGTCATCATCCCCGGCCGCACCTACCGGCGCGACGCCACCGACCCCTCGCACCTGGCCCAGTTCATGCAGGTCGAGGCGCTGGCGATCGCCGAGGGGATCACCGTGGGCGACCTCAAGGGCACCATCCTCTACTTCGCCCAGTCGATGTGGGGCGAGGACCGCAGCATCCGGATCCGGCCCAACTTCTTCCCCTACACGGAGCCCAGCTTCGAGTTCGACGTCTCCTGCGGCGTCTGCGGGGGCCGGGGCTGCCGGAGCTGCGGCGGCAGCGGCTGGCTCGAGGTGGGGGGCTGTGGCATGGTGCACCCCAACGTGCTGCGCAACGGCGGCATCGACCCGACCCGATACTCCGGGTTCGCCTGGGGCTTCGGCATCGAGCGCATCGCCATGCTCCGCTATGACGTCGACGACATCCGCCTCTTCTACGAGAACGACATGCGGTTTTTGGAGCAGTTGGGATGAGCGATGCACGGGGGGGCAGGCCCCGCGTTGCTCCGGTGGCCCGGCTGGAACTGAGTCCCTCCCCCCTCGCGGGGCAGGTGGCCCGCCAGGGCCGGAGGGGGGGTGATCCAGCAGCCCCCTCCCCCAACCCCTCCCGCGAGGGGAGGGGGGCCAACCGTCGGGGAGCGGCTGTGCGATGAGGGTCAGCTACGAGTGGCTCTGCGAGCTGGCTGGCATCCGCGATGTCTCGCCCAGGCGGGCCGCGGACGTGCTGACCATGGCGGGCTGGAACGTCGAGGAGATCCAGCTGGTCGACCGGTCGAGCCTGGTGGTGGGCAGGGTCCTCGCCCAGGAGCCGCACCCCGGCTCCCGGAAGCCCCTGTGGGTCCACCAGGTCGACCTGGGCGACCACACCCGCCAGGTGATCGCCGGCGTCGACAACGCCCGGCCGGGCGCCCTCGTGCCCGTGGCGCTGCCCGGCACGACCGTGCCCGACGGCACGCTGGTCCGGGACGCGATGATCGCCGGGGTGGCAGGGCGCGGCATGCTCTGCTCCGAGGCCGAGCTGCAGATCAGCGACGACCACAACAGCATCCTGCTGCTGGACGGCGGCCGGCCGGGCCAGCCGCTCACGGAGCTGATCCCCAGCGACGCCATCTTCGAGGTGGAGGTCACGCCCAACCGTCCCGACTGTCTCGGCCACCTGGGCCTGGCCCGCGAGCTCGCGGCGGCCCTCGGCCGCAGCCTCGGCCGCGACTTCATGCCCCCGTTCACCGGCGGCGTGGAGCCCCCCGGCACCGACCTGGTCGGCGTCGAGATCGAGGCGCCCGACCTCTGCCGCCGCTACATCGGGGCGCCGATCACCGGCGTCCGCGTGGGGCAGTCGCCGCTGTGGCTGAGGCGCCGCCTCTGGGCTGCCGGGGTGCGCCCGATCAGCAACGTCGTGGACGTGACCAACTACGTCGCGCTGGAGTATGGGCAGCCGCTCCACGCGTTCGACCTGGCCCGGATCGGAGGGCGCCGGATCGTGGTCCGCAGGGCGCGGGCGGGCGAGACGCTGCTCTGCCTGGACGGCGAGGGGCGCCTCATGACACCCGACATGCTGGTCATCGCCGATGCCGAGCGCCCGGTGGCGGTGGCGGGGATCATCGGCGGAGAGGAGTCGGCGGTCAGCGAGAGCACGACCGACCTGCTGCTCGAGGCGGCCAATTTCGAGGGCGTGAGCGTCCGGGCCACCAGCCGCGCGCTGCGGCTGCGCACGGAGGCATCGACCCGGTTCGAGAAGGGCCTCTCGCCCGAGCTGGCGCTGGCCGGCGCCCGCCGGGCCGCGATGCTGCTGGCCGAGCTGACCGGGGGGCGGGTGCACGTGGGCTGGGCGGACTGCTACCCCAGGCCCCAGGAGCCGTCGCGGGTCCGGTTCCGGCCCCAGCAGATCGACGGCGTGCTGGGCGTGCACGTGCCGCTGCAGGAGATGGAGGCGATCCTGCGCCGCCTCGACTTCGGGGTCCGCGTCGGCGAGGACGGCGAGTGGGACGTGCTGCCGCCCGTCTTCCGGCTCGACGTGAGCATCCCGGAGGACGTCGCCGAGGAGGTCGGGCGGATGCACGGCTACGACCGGGTGCCGGCGACGCTTCCGGGCGCCAGGCGGACGAGCTGGCAGCCGGCCAGGGCCAGCCTGGAGCGCCGGCTGGACCCGGTTCGGCACGCGCTCGCGGCCGCCGGCCACACGGAGGTGGTCACGCCGGCGCTGGTCGCCGGGTCGCTGCTCGACGCTCTGGGGGTGGGCGAGGCGGCCATGCGCCTGCTGAACCCGGTCGCCGACGACCAGGACGTGCTCCGCACCACCCTCCTGCCCTCGCTGCTGCAGGTGGCCGTCTACAACCGCAACCTCGGGCGCCCGGCGGTGGCGGTGTTCGAGCTCGGGCGCGCGTACCTGCGCCGGCCGGACGACCCGCTCGGGCAGCCGGACGAGCCGGTGCGGCTGGCCGCGCTGCGCACGGGCCTGCCCGGCCCCGACGCGGGCCGCGTCGCGTTCCGGGAGCTGAAGGGCGCGCTGGGGCTGGCGCTGGACGTGCTGACGCCGGTCGTGCCCGTCTACGAGCGCGCGGAAGCGCCGCTCTTCCACCCCGGCCGCTGCGCCCGGGTGCTGGTCTGCGGCAGGCCCCTCGGACACGTCGGCGAGCTGCACCCGGCGGTGGTGGAGCGCTTCGACCTGGACGGCCGGGCGGTAGCGCTGGAGCTCGCGGTGGAGCCCGTGCTGGCGCTCGACCTGGCCCGGAGGGCGCGTCCGCTGCCCCGGTTCCCGGCGGTCAACCGCGACCTCGGCGTGGTGGTCGACGAGGGGGTGGACGCGGGCGCGCTCCAGCGCACGATCAAGGAGGCCGCCGGCGACCTGCTGGACTCGGCAGCTGCGTTCGACGAGTACCGGGGCAGCCAGGTGCCGGCGGGCCGCAAGAGCGTCGCGTTCGCGCTGACGTTCCGCAGCCCGGAGCGGACGCTGACGGACGCCGAGGTCGACGGGCGGATGGACGCGATCAGAGCGGCGCTCAACCGCGAGCACGGAGCCGCGTTCCGGGGCGAAGCCGGCTGAGCCGGGGAGGGGCCCCGAGCACCCCGGCACGTCGTCGTTGTCCGGGCGGGGCAACCGGCGCATAGTGGGGAGGAGCTCCGTCCTGGCGGTCGGCGGTCGCGCCGGCCTCCGGCAGGCGGGGTAGAATCCCCGAAAGCATGTTCGTGAAGGAGAGGAACGCATAGGTGTCCGGGCATTCCAAGTGGGCCGGCATCAAGCACAAGAAGGCCATCGTCGACGCCAAGCGGGGCCAGGCGTTCACCCGCGCCAGCCGGGAGATCACCATCGCCGCCAAGGAGGGCGGCGGTGACGTGGACGGGAACTTCCGGCTGCGCCTGGCGATCCAGAAGGCTCGCGAGGTCAACATGCCGGCGGACAGGATCCAGGCCGCGATCGACCGCGGGACCGGCGCCGCCAAGGGCGAGTCGCTGGAGGAGCTGCGCTACGAGGGCTACGGCCCCGCTGGCGTGGCGATCATGGTCGACGTGATGACCGACAACCGCAACCGCACCGGTCCGGCCATCCGTCATGCCTTCTCCAAGCATGGAGGCAGCCTCGGCGAGACGAACTCGGTGGGGTGGATGTTCGAGCGCAAGGGCGTCATCGCGATCCGCGCCGGCGAGCGAGACCCGGAGGAGATCGGCCTGGCCGCCATCGAGGCTGGCGCCGAGGACGTCCAGGTCGACGGCAGGACCGTCGAGGTGACGACCGACCCGGCCGGCTTCGAGGCGGTGCGCAGGGCGGTCGAGGCGGCCGGGGTAGAGATCGAGAACGCCGAGCTGACCATGCAGCCCACGCAGATGGTGCCCGTCGGCGAGGACAAGGCGGCGGCGGTCCTGCGGCTGCTGGAGGCGCTGGAAGAGGAGGACGACGTCCAGCAGGTCTATGCCAACTTCGACATCCCCGAAGACGTCCTCGAACGCATCTCAGCATCCGTCTGAACAGGGCTCGAGCCTTCCCGCTCCCACCTCCGCGCAGAAGGGCAGGATCCCCGGCGCCCGGGGCCTGCTCCTCGGCATCGACCCGGGCTTGGCCGCGACCGGCTGGGGCCTGCTGACGGTCGAGGGCGGCGCCGTCGCCGGAGCCACCATCCGGACGGCGCCGGGGCCCGTGGGCCCGCGGCTGCTGCAGATCGTGTCCGAGCTGCGCGCCGTGCTGGCCGCCCATGTCATCGAGGAGGCGGCGCTGGAGGAGCTCTTCGTGGGCCGCAACGCCACCAGCGTCATCGGGGTGGCCCAGGCCAGGGGCGCAATCCTGGCCGCCCTGGCGGCCGCCGGCGTGCCCGTGTTCGAGTACAAGCCGGCGCAGGTCAAGGCGGGCCTGACCGGCTACGGCATGGCCGGCAAGGCCCAGATGGCCCGGATGCTGGCCCTGCAGGTCCGGGCCCCGGCCGACCTCGACGAGCACGCCGCCGACGCCCTGGCGATCGCGCTCTGCCACGCCCGCAGCCGGCGGCTGCGGACGTTGACCGGTCGATGATCGGGTTCCTGCGGGGCCGGGTGGTGCGGGCCACGGGCGAGCAGGTCGTGGTGGAGGCCGGCGGCGTGGGCTACCTGGTCAGCATCCCGGCCACCGCGCGGGAGCGGCTCGGCCCGGCGGGCAGCCAGGTCGAGCTGCACGTCCACACGCACGTCAGGGAGGACCAGATCGGGCTGTTCGGCTTCGTCACGCCGGAAGACCTGGAGCTGTTCGAGTGGCTGATCCAGGTCGACGGCGTGGGGCCCAAGGTCGGCCTGGCCATCCTGAGCGCCGCGAGCCTGGACGTCCTGAAGCGGGCCATCCTCAACGAGGACGTGGGCCCCATCCGGCGGGCGCCGGGGGTGGGACCGCGCACGGCTCAGAAGGTCATCATCGACCTGAAGCCCAGGCTGGAGGCGGACGCGGCCATGCTGGCGGTGCCGAGGGCCGTGGCCGCCAGCGGCGACGGCGAGGTGCCGGGCCAGGTCGAGACGGCGCTGCGGGGCCTCGGCTTCAGCGCCCAGCAGGCGCGCCAGGGCGTCGAGGCCGTCGACTGGGAGGCGCACCCCGACGCCCGGCAGGCTCTGGCCGCCGCCCTGAAGGCACTGGGCCGATGACAGCTCCTGTGGCCCCCCTCCCCTCGCGGGAGGGGTTGGGGGAGGGGGTTGCTCGCTCGATCCCCCCCACCCCACCCCAGGAAACCCGCACCCCGCCACCGCGATTTCCTGGGGGCCCCGAGACCGGCCCATGGCGGGGCCACCTCCCCCGCAGGGGGGGAGGGACGCGGTTTCATGGATGACGAGGGCGGGGTGCTCGATCCCTCGCTGGGAGGCGACGACGAGCTCTTCGACCGCACGCTGCGGCCCCGGACGCTGACGGACTACGTCGGCCAGGAGCAGGTCCGCGAGAACCTCGGCATCCTGCTCGAGGCCGCCAGGCGCCGGGGCGAGCCGGTCGAGCACGTCCTGCTCTGCGGGCCCCCGGGCCTCGGCAAGACCACGCTGGCCAACATCATCGCCTTCGAGCTGGAGGTGTCGATCAAGACCACCAGCGGGCCTGCCATCGACCACGCAGGCGCGCTCGCCTCCATGCTGCTCAACCAGCAGGACCGGGACGTCTTCTTCATCGACGAGATCCACCGTCTCAACAAGCTGGTGGAGGAGTCGCTGTACCCGGCGCTGGAGGACTTCCGGTTCGACTTCGTCGCCGGGAAGGGCGCTGGGGCCAGCGCGATGCGGCTGAACCTGCCCCGATTCACCTGCGTCGGTGCCACGACCCGGCAGGGGCTGCTCAGCGGACCGATGCGCGACCGCTTCGGCGCCGTCTATCGGCTGGACTTCTACTCGGAGCGGGAGCTCGAACGCATCATCCAGCGGTCGGCGCGGATCCTGGGGTTCGAGATCGCCCCGGAGGCGGGCGCGGAGCTGGCCAGGCGCTCGCGCGGCACGCCCAGGATCGCGAACCGCCTGCTGCGGCGGGTGCGGGACTACGCGCAGGTGAGGGCCGACGGCCGGGGCAGCCTGGCCGTCGCGCAGGCCGCCCTGGGCATGCTCGAGGTCGACTCGCTCGGCCTGGAGCCGCTCGACCGCCGGATCCTGGACACCCTGATCCGGAAGTTCCGGGGCGGCCCGGTGGGCCTGGACACGATCGCGACCTCGGTGGCGGAGGAGCCCGAGACGATCGAGGACGTGCACGAGCCGTTCCTCATCCAGAGCGGTCTCCTGGCGCGGACGCCGCGGGGCCGCGTGGCGACCGAACTGGCCTACCGGCACCTGGGCCTCGAGGCCCCGCCGGCCGGCCCCGTCCAGACCTCCCTGATCTGACCCCTGCTTGGCGGGCGACATCCCCCGCCAGGGAGGGACGATGTGGCCCCCTCCGGCCCTGGCGGGCCACCTCCCCCGCAAGGGGGGAGGGGCTATTCTGCTGCGCGAGCAGGGGGTAAGCCAGAGGGGGGTTCAACCTTTGCTGGCGACCTCTGTAAACTCCTAGAGCCTTGCAACTCGTACTCAGCTGGCCGGTTCGGATCATCGTCGTCGGGCTGCTGCTCTTCTCGCTGTTCGTCGACGGCGCGGGCTACGTCTACCGGGTGGTCAACCACTACCCGATGACCGGCTCGGTGCCGGGCCTGCCGCCGAACTTCGGCGGCTGGCAGCTCTATGTGCACAAGGGCCTGGACCTGTCCGGCGGCACCGACCTCAAGCTCCAGATGAGCGGCTTCCCGCCCGGCCAGGACCGCCAGTCCGTCCAGCAGCGGGAGATCGACATCATCCAGAGGCGGGTGAACGCGCTGGGCGTCAGCGAGTCGGTGGTCCAGGCCGCGAACGGCGGCAACCACGACCGGATCGAGGTCCAGCTCCCCGGGGTCCCCGCGGCCAAGGCCCAGCAGGTCCTCGGCCGCACGGGCAAGCTGGTGACGACGACCTGGGTGGCAGACCCCGCGGTGACCAACGGCCCGTACCAGGGCTACCGGCCGCAGATCAGCAGCCTCAGCAGCGACATGCTGAGCAGCGCGTTCGCCGAGATCGACCCCAATGGGGGCACCGGGTGGGTCGTCGCCTTCAACCTCAACTCGGCCGGCGCCAACATCTTCGGCAACCTGTCGACGACCGCCTACAACGCGTGCCAGCAGCAGGGGTGCCCCCAGCAGCACGTCACGGA
>DATFRD010000114.1:0-16517 GCA_035263645.1 Candidatus Dormiibacterota bacterium
CTAGACGAGTGCTTCCGAATTCTCAGTGGTCATAGGCGACCAGCGAGCGCTTGTCCTGGGCGCCGATGAGCCAGTTGTGCCAGACGGCAGCGGTGAGAGCGAGCAGACGCTGAGCGACCCGCACGAAGACGCCAAGGTGGGTGCGCCCGCCGTGCTCTTCGAGCCCGAGCTGGCCCTTGAGGGTGTCGTTGATGGACTCGATGCGCTGCCGGATCCAGGCCAATTTGCCGTAGTGTCGGCGCTCATCGCGCCGATCCGGTCGGACAAGGACGGCCGCCAGTTCGCGGACGAAGTCCTCGAACTCCCGGCCGGCGTACCCCTTGTCGGCCACGATGAGCAGGCCCGGACGAGGCGGCGAGTTCTCGAGCATGGCCTGGGCGACCTCTCGATCGCCGAGTTTGGGGTCGGCCAGAGCCCAGGCCACCACCGCGCCGTCGGGGGTGGTGAGCAGGTGGAGGCGCAGACCCCAGAACCAACGCGAGTGGGCGGGGCAGTAGCCGTACTTGGCCCAGCCGGCGAGCTCGGAGCGCTTGACCGTCTCGCGGGAGGTGCCACAGGGTACCGGCGTCGAGTCGAGCAGTCGGAGCCGATCCCACCAGGAAGGGGTGAGGCCGGCCAGGTGGCGGATGGCGTGTGCGAGGAGCCTGGCGGCTGCTCGCAGACGCTTGTTGTAAGCGGAAGGCTGAGGCAAGTAGGGAAAGAGGTGGCCCAGGCGACCGGATGCAAAGCGCAGCCAGCGGCGCTCCGAGTTGCAGCCGAGCAGGACTTGGGCGACGGCCAAGCAAACCAGCTCGGAGTCGGAGAGGCGAGGCGGTCGGCCAGGGCCCTGTCGGACGCCCAGCTCGATGAGGTGGTCGTCGACTTCGACGTAGAGTGCCGTGACGAGGGTGTCGAGTTGGGTGTGCACAAACCACTTCTCGGCGCCCTCGCCTTACTGGTTACGGTCTGCTTCTTCTTTGCCGCCAATTCGGAAGCACTCATCTAGGGGTGCGGCCGCACCCCTAGTGACGCGGCTGGCGCGCTACCGGGGCGGCGGCAGGCTGACCAGCAGCGCGGCGATGGCCAGCACGCCGGCCAGGGCCGCCGCCTCCAGCCGGCGCGCCCCGACGCCGGCGATCGCCGCCGCGGCGGCCACAGCTGCCACCTTGGCCGCGAGCACGACGCCGTAGGGCGTCGCGACCAGGTCCGCGGGCGCCCGCAGGTGGCCCAGCGCCAGGGCGGCGCCGCTCAGCACGAGGGCCCCGAAGGCGATGGCCGCCAGCCGCCCGAACCTTCCGGCCTCCGGCCAGGGTCGGTCGCCCGATCCGTCGGCGTCCATCGGCGACCACCGCCGGGTTACCAGCCAGCCAGCCAGGCCGCCCAGCCAGACCGCCATCGCCGACTCGTGCACGGCCGTAAGCCCGAACGCCGCGGCGTCCGGCAGCCCGGTCACCCGGTGGCCCGCGACCCCGTCGACGAGCGCCAGGCCGGCGCCCAGGGCCAGCAGCGCCGGGCGCCCGCGCCCCGCGTCGCGGACGGCGCCGGCGCCGGCCCAGAGGACCAGCGCGCCCCCCAGCCGCAGGCCCACCGCCCGCCCGAAGCTCGACGCGAGCAGGTCCGGAGCCAGCACCCCGAGGCTGACCGCCTGTCCGGCGATCGCCACCGGCTCGGCCAGCGCCAGCAGCGCCACCCCGGCTGTAGTCAGCCGGTCCAGGCGCCGGTCCTGGGCGGCGCCGGGCGCGGGCAGGACCAGGACCCGGTAGGCGATCGTCCCGAACCCGAGCGCCAGGCCCAGGAGGTGCAGCCAGCCGCCCAGGCCCTGCAGCAGCAGGCCCGCCGGCGAGACCGCGCCCACGTCGGAGCCGAGGTCGGCACCGGCCGGCGGCCGGCTCTCGCGGCCGACGCTGAAGGTGAACTGGCCCCGCGCGGGGTGGGTGTCCGCGGAGATCACCTCCCACAGGACCAGGTAGGTGCCCTGGCCGGAAAAGCGAAACCGGGCGCGGAGGCTGGCCCCGGAGGCAATGGCGGTGCCGGAAGTGACGATGCGGCCGGACGGGGCCAGCACGGTGATGCCGGGGCCGGCCGGCGTCACCGCTTCGGAGAAGCGCAGGGTGACGGCCGTCGGCGGGGTCGCCACCAGGACGCCTGGCGAGGGATCGGCGAAGACGATCGAGGCATGGGCGAGGGCCGTCGCCGGGACCAGCGCGAGCACGACGGCCGCGGCCGGGGCCAGCGCGCGGACAGCCCGGGGCAGGCGGGTCGGGGGGCTCAGGCGGCCTGGAGCGCCGGCTGGCGGCGCGCCGGGCGGCGGATGCGGATCACCATGCCCCCGGCCACCAGGCACAGCAGCCCGGCGGAGATGAACGCGATCTGGTAGTCGCCGAGCCAGGTCCGGACACCCCCTGCCGCGGCGGCGGCGAACGCCGCTCCGAGCTGGTGCGACGCGAAGATCCATCCGAACACGATGCCCGCGTTGGCCCTGCCCAGCACGCCCGCCGAGAGCGAGATCGTGGGCGGCACGGTGGCCACCCAGTCCAGGCCGTAGAAGACGATGAACAGCAGCAGCGCCAGGTACGAGCTGCTGAGCGCGAACGGGAGGAACAGCAGCGAGAGGCCGCGAAGCGAGTAGTACCAGAAGAGCAGCCAGCGAGGGTCCAGCCGGTCCGTGAGCCAGCCCGAGACGGTCGTGCCGACCACGTCGAACAGGCCGACCAGGGCCAGCATGCTGGCGGCGGTGACCTCGGGGATGCCGTGGTCGACGGAGGCCGGGATCAGGTGCGTCCCGATCAGGCCGTTCGTGGTCGCGCCGCAGATGAAGAAGCTGGAGCACAGCAGCCAGAAGTCCGTCGACCGCACGCTGCTGACGAGGCCGCGCACGGCCGCGGCCATCGGGTTGCCGGCGGCTAGCGCGACCGGCTCGACCCCGGCGGCGCCGTACGGTCGGAGGCCGATCTGGCCGGGGCTGTCCCGCATCAGCAGCGCGACGACCGGGACCGCGGCCAGCACCGCGACGGCGACCGCGAGCGAGGCGTAGCGCCAGCCGCGGCCGACGGCCAGCGCGGCCAGGCTGGGCAGGAACACGAGCTGTCCGGTCGAGCTGGCGGCGGTGAGCAGGCCGGTCACCAGCCCGCGCCTGGCCACGAACCAGCGGTTGGCGACCGTGGTCGCGAGCACGCCTGCCATGGCGCCCGTCCCCGTGCCGACGATCACGCCCCAGAGCAGGTACAGCTGCCACGGCGCGCGCATGAGCGCCGTCAGGCCAACGCCGGTGGCGATCAGCAGCAGCGCCCCGACCAGGACGCGGCGGACGCCGAAGCGGTTCATGAACGCGGCGGCGAATGGCCCGCAGAAGCCGAACAGCAGCAGGTTGATCGACACCGCGACAGAGATCGCGGCCGCGCTCCAGCCGAACTCGTGCTCCAGCGGCACGATCAGCACGCCGGGCGTCGAACGGATGCCGGCCGCGGCCAGCAGCGCGAAGAACGTGACGCCGAAGACCACCCACGCGTAGTGGACCCGCCCGCGGGTCAGGGAGCCGACCACCTGCTGCCCAGAACGGCGGCGCCGTCCCCGGCATTCCGGCGGGGAGACGGGCTCAGGCGCGCTCCAGGATGCGGCGGGCGCGCTCCGCCACCGGGACGTCGATCATCTCCCCCCCGCCGGCCAGGGCGGTGGCGGCCCCGCCGGCCGCATCGAACGCCTCCAGGACCCGGCGCGCCCAGGACACCTCGTCCGCTGTCGGCCCGAACACCTCGTTGATGACCGGCACCTGGCTCGGATGGATGGCCGACTTGCCCCAGAACCCCAGCCGGCGCGCCCGCGCCGCCTCGGCCCTGAGCCCGTCGGGGTCGTCATAGCGCGCCCACACGCCGTCGGAGGGCGGCTGGATGCCGGCGGCGCGGGAGGCCACCACCAGGTGGGAGCGGGCGTGGAGCAGCGCCAGGTCGTCGCCGGGGTCGACGCCGAGGTCCACGCCGAGGTCCATGTTGCCGAGGGCCAGGTGGCGCACGCCGGGCGACACCGCGATGTCGTACGCCGCCAGGACGCCGCGGGCGCTCTCGATGCTGGCCGTCAGCGGCACCTCCCGGCCGGCGAGGCGCTCGCGCACCCAGGCCACGTCGGCCGCCGACTCCACCTTGGGCAGCCGCAGGCCGGCGGCCAGCCCGGCGACAGCTTCCAGGTCTGCGGCGCAGTCGTCGGTGCCGGGGCGGTTGACGCGGACCCAGGCGCGGCGGCGGGCGAGCGCCTCGGCGACCAGGCCGCGGGCGCGAGCTTTGCGGTCGGGCGGGACCGCGTCCTCCAGGTCCAGGAGCGCCTCGTCGGCCCCGGCGTCGAAGACGCGGGCCAGGATGCGCTCGGAGTGGCCGGGCGCGAACAGCCAGGAGCGAACCACGGACCGAAGGTACACCACGCCTCGCTCGGGTATCCTCGCAGCCGCGATGGGCCGGGCCGAGGAACTGGTGACCCGGGCAGGCGCCGCTGTGACCTGGAGCTGGCTGATTCCGACGGCGACCTCAGGGGCCAGGCGGACGCTCTCGACCAGATTGGCCTGTTGCTCCACATCTCGGTATGGAGCAGCTGCGGTCCGGCCGCTACCCGCACCTGGAGGCGTTGTCGCGTGACCCGGCCGCAGCCTCCATCGCGGACGAGCGCCGATTCGAGGAACGGTTCGAGCGGGGTCTCCAGGTGCTGCTCAGCGGTGCCACAGAACGCGTCCGGTCGAGCTGAGCGTCATCGTCCGGGGATGCGTACTCAGCCGGCCACCTCCTTGCCGTAGCCCGCCGCGCCGCCGTAGTACCAGGCGTCCAGATCCGGCGTCTCGATGCCCAGCTGGGCGAGCGCGACTTTGATCTCGGTCCTGTGCTCGACCCCGTGCTCGGCGGCGTGGACCAGGAAGAAGCTGGTCGGGTAGCGGTACCCTCTGCCCCGGTACGCGAGGGTCACCTCGGAGTCCTCGACCAGCGCCTCGGCGATGGCGATGAGCTGGTCGCTCGACTGCCGGGCCAGCTCGACGAGCACGTCGAAGCCGGGCCACGCGCTCGCCCGGCCGAGCTCACCCTCGTGCTGCCGTCCCTTCGTGCGGAGCACGAACGTCTGCTGCCCGCCCACCACGTGCAGCAGAAGCTCGCGCACGCTTCCGGACGTGCCCGGAGCCCGCGTATCGAGCTGCTCGTCGGTCAGCGCGCGGCAGGCCTCGATGAGCTGCTCGTTGGCCCACCGGTTGTACCGGAAGATCTCGCTCAGAGGCTGGTTCATGCAGGGACGATAGCGCCCGGGCCCGAGAACGCCTCGTCTACCAGACAGCCCACCTCGTCGTCGCCCAGGCTGGTGACCCGGCCGGCCGAGAACTCCTCGATCACCCTCTCGTTCAGCCGCCGCACCCGGGGGTCCTGCTTGGTGAGCCCGGCGGCCAGGTCCGGGCGGTGGTCCCGGATCCACATCAGGATGCCGGCCGCCCCCGACTTGTCGGTGATCGCCACCCGCGGCGGCCGGTTCAGGAGCCGGGTGGTGTCGAACGGGTTGTAGATCTCCTCGTCCTTGATCAGGCCGTCCGCATGGACGCCGGCCCGGGTGACGTTGAAGTTCTCGCCCAGGAAGGGCAGCCGGACGTCAACCGGCTCGCCGATGCGCCGGTAGTAGTCGGCGATCTCGGAGATGACGCGGGTCTCCACGCCGTGGGTCTCGCCGGTGAGGGAGATCAGCCAGAAGACCAGGGCCTCGATGGGGGTGTTGCCGCTGCGCTCGCCGATGCCCAGCAGCGTGCCGTTGTTGGCGGCGGCGCCGTAGAGCCACGCGCTGACTGCATTCGGCACGATGGCGTCCAGGTCGTTCTGGCCGTGGAACTCCAGCGCCTCGGGCGCCACCCCCGCTTCGTGGCGCAGGGCGGCCGTCAGCCGGGGGATGCCCCGGGGCAGCGCGGCGTTCGGGTGGGGGACGCCGACTCCCAGCGTGTCCGGATAGCGCACCTTGACCTGGATCCCCGCCTCGCGCCCCAGATCCATCAGTCGCCGCACGAACGGGACGACGACCCCGTGCACGTCCGCCCGCGTCGAATCCTCGAGGTGGACCCGCGGCACGACCCCGTCGGTGAGCGCGGCCTCGACGACCCGCAGGTATCCCTCCAGCACCGTCGCGCGGTCGGACCCCATCTTCCGATAGATGTGGTAGTCGGAGATCGAGGCCAGGATCCCCGTCTCGGCGAGGCCGGCCGCCCTCACCAGCCGGTAGTCGTCGAGGGTGGCCCGGATCCAGCCCGTGATCTCCGGAAAGCGCAGGCCCTTCTCCAGGCAGAGCTCCACTGCCCGCCGGTCCCTGTCCGTGTACAGGAAGAACTCGCTCTGGCGGATCATGCCCCGCGGGCCGCCCAGCCGGGCGAGCAGCTCGAACAGGTCCGCGATCTGTTCCGGGGTGTACGGGACCCGGCTCTGCTGTCCGTCACGGAACGTCGTGTCGGTGATCCAGATGGCGGGCGCCGGGTCCAGCGGCACGGCGTCGGCCTCGAACCGGGTCAGCGGCGGCAGTGTGTACGGGAACGTCTCCCGCAGGTACAGGGGAGGGGCCTGGCCAGCCCGCTCGTCGACTGTCGGCAGCAACCAGCTCTTCGTCATGCCTCAACATTGAGCAGCCTGGCTGCGTGGAGTCAATATTGATCAATAATCAATGTCGTACACTCCAGCCGACATGCGCGGGGGACTGCTCACCGCCCAGGAGGCCGCCGACCGGCTCCACGTGAAGCCCGAGACGGTGTACGCCTACGTCAGCCGTGGCCTGCTGCGCCGGGAGCGGGGTCCGGACGGCCGCAGCCGCTTCGCGCTGGCGGAGGTGGACCGGCTGGCGGGCCGGGGGCGGCGGGACCGGGCCTCCCGAACCGAGCTCCGCATCGAGTCGGCGCTGACTGCCATCGAGGATGACGCCATCTTCTACCGGGGCGAGGACCTGTTCGTCCTCGCCACGTCGCGGACGTTCGAGGAGGTCGCACTCTTCCTGTGGACCGGGCAGTTCCCCGAGCCCCGCGCGTGGACGGCGGACGGCCCGGCCCTGGCCGCCGCCGCGGCCGTCCAGGCCGTGCTGCCGGCGGCGACGCTGCCCCTGGACCGGCTGCGAGTCGTCGTGCCCGCGCTGGCCGCGCTCGATCCGCTCCGCCACGAGGTCGGCGAGGACGCGGTCGTGGTGACCGGCCGGCGCCTGGTCGCCGCCCTGGTCGACGCGCTGCCGCGCTCGGCGGGCGGGCTCGCCCCGCTCCGGGTGCGGCGGGCGCACCCGTTCTCCGACTCCATCGCCGCCCGGCTCTGGGCCGGCCTCGGAGGCGTCCGGCCGCCGGCCGGGGCCGTGGAGGCGCTCAACACCGCGCTGGTGCTGGTGGCAGACCACGAGCTGAGCGTGTCGACGCTGGCGGCCCGCATGGCGGCGTCCATCGCCGCCGACCCCTACGCGGTGGTGGCGGTCGGCCTGAGCGCGCTGGGCGGCGCGATGCAGGCGGTCGCCTCGCTCGCGGTTGAGGACCTGCTGGCCGAGGTGGAGGAGCCGGGTCAGGCGCCCGGCGCCATCGGCGAGCGGATGCGCCGCGGCGACCGGCTGCCCGGCCTCGGCCACCGCCTGTACCCCGGCGGCGACCCCAGGGCGCCGCTGCTGCTGGAGCTGCTGCGCGGCTGCTGGCAGGGGCACCCCCGTCTGGCGGTGGTCGAGGCCGTGGTGGCCGCCGCCCGCGAGCGGCGGCTGCCCGCGCCCAACGTGGACTTCGCGCTGGCCTCGCTGGCCCACCTGTCCGGCATGGGCCGCGGAGCGAGCGAGGCCATCTTCGCGGTGGCCAGGACCGCCGGCTGGCTGGCCCACGCCATGGAGGAGTACGCGCGCCGGACCTCGATCCGGCCGCGGGCGATCTACGTCGGGGTGCCGGTCGGTCCCGAGCGCTGAGCCCGGGCTCGCTCCCAGTCCTCCCGGAGCAGCTCCGTCAGGACCATGTCCAGCCAGCGTCCCTCCCCAAACCGCTCCTGGCGGAGCCGTCCCACCTCGCGATAGCCGGCCCCGCGCTGCGCCCGCCAGCTCGCCTCGTTGCCCTCCACGTAGGCGGACTTGAGCTTGCGCAGCGGCAGGTGGGTGAACGCGTAGTCGGCGCGCAGCCGCATCATCTCTCCGGCGATGCCGCGGCCCCACACCGACCGGTCGCCGATGACCGTGCCGGTGGTGCCATGCTGGCTCGCCCAGTCGATCCCGTGGATCCCGGTCCCCCCGACCGCCCGGCCCTCGTGCTCGATGACCCAGAAGACGTCGGTCTGGCTCTCGGCGAGCCGCCGCAGCCAGTCACGCTCCTGGTCGGCTGAGGGCGGGAAGCGGACCGTCACGAACCGGGTGACCTCCAGGTCCTCGAACCAGGCGATCATCGTCTCGGCGTCCTGGGCCGCCGGCGGTCGCATCCTGAACCGGCTCCCCACGATCACGGGTCCGTACATGGGTGCGCCCCATTCTCGCAATCCTCCCCCCTAGGTTAAAGATGTCCTAGACCAGATGGAACTATGTTAAGGTTGACCTATGTGGATCGACATCCTGGTCCTGGGTCACCTCGTGCAGAGACCGGCCCACGGCTACGAGATCAAGCAGCGGGTGGGGCGCAGCATCGGGTCGGCGCAGCCGCTCAACAACAACGTCCTCTATCCGGCCCTCCGGCGCCTGGAGGAGATGGGGGCGGTCGAGAGCGAGCTGCAGCCCCAGGCGGCCAGCCCGCCCCGGCGCGTCTACCGACTGACCGGCCGCGGGGTCGAGCTGCTCCGCGGGATGGTCGAGGACTTGCCCGCCGACTCGGCGCTCGACGAGGGGGAGTTCAACGTCCGGCTCGCCTACTTCGAGCTGATCGAGCCGGCGGCCCGCCTCCAGATCCTGCGCACGCGCGCTGCCGCCAGCCGGGCCCTGCTCGACCACCTCCGGCGCTCGCTGGAGGACACGCGGCAGGAGGGCCGCCACCCGTACGCCGGCCGCCTGCTCGAGTTCCTGATCAGCCGGCAGGAGGCCGACGTCCGCTTCGCCGAGGACCTCGCCCGCGAGGAAGCCGGGCCGGAGCAGCCGTCATGAAGCCCCCCGACCAGCACATCGCCGGGCAGGAAGCCTCGTTGCCGCGCCTCTCGGCGCCGATGATGGCCGGCCTGATGGCCGGGCCGTTCCTGACGATGGTCGACTCCAGCGTGGTCAACGTGGCGGTGCCCGACATCGCGCGCTCGCTGCACACCGACCTGCCGACGGTCCAGTGGACGGTGAGCGCGTACCTGCTCGCCCTGGCGTCCATGCTGGCCGCCAGCGCCTGGCTGACCAGGCGGTACGGCACCCGTGTCGTCTACCTGGTGTGCCTGGCCGCGTTCACGGCCGCGTCCGCGCTGTGCGCCCTGGCTCCGGGTGTCAGCTGGCTCGTGGCCGCGAGGGTGGTGCAGGGGTTGGCCGGGGCGCCGCTGACGCCGATCGCGATGAGCATGATGATGAGCGGCGACAACGGGGCGGCGGACCAGTCCCGGGGCAGCGCGGCCGCGGTGGCCATGGTGCTCTTCCTCGCCCCGGCGGTCGGGCCGACCGTGGGCGGCGTCCTGATCCAGGCCTTCGGCTGGCCGTCGATCTTCCTCGTCAACGTGCCGTTCGGGATCCTGGGGTTCTGCGGGGCCCTCGCCATCCCCGCCCGCCTCCACCTGGCGGGTGACCGTGGGGCGAGGCTCGACCCGGCCGGCCTCGGCATGCTGGCCCTGGGCTCCGCGCTCGCGCTGTACGGCGCCGGGCAGGGAGCCGGCCACCACTGGACCGACGGGAGCATCTGGCCGTTCTGGGCGTCGGGCCTCGTCCTGCTGGGCGCATACGCGGTCCGGTCATGGCGTCGCCCGGACCCCATCCTCAGCCTGCGCGCGCTCCGCGACGCCGAGGGCAGCCTGGCCATCGGCCTGACAACGCTCGTCTCGGTGGTCTCCTTCGCTGCCCTGTTCCTGGTGCCCGTGCTCATGCAGACGATCCAGGGCTTCTCGGCGTTCCAGGCCGGCCTCACGCTGCTCCCGCAGGGCGTGGTGATGGGCGTGGGGACGGTGATCGGCACGCTGGTGACCCGGACCGGTCGGGTCCGGACCAGCGTCCTGGTGGGCAGCGTGATCCTGGCCGCCACGACCGCCGGGCTCCTGCTGGTCCAGGTCGAGACCCCGGCGTGGGAGACCGCGCTCGTCCTGTGCGGCCGCGGGCTGGCGTTCGGGCTGATCACCCAGCCGCTCCTCGTCGGCATGATGAGCGCGCTCGACCGCGCCCAGTCGGCCGACGCCAGCACGCTGTTCAACGTGATACAGCGCCTGGCCGGCTCCTTCGGCATCGGCCTGCTGGCCACCGTGTTCTCGGTGCGGGCGGTTCAGCGGGTGCAGGACGTGCTGGGTGGGCTGGGGGCGAACAGCGGGGCGGCCACCCTCGCCTACCCCGCCGGGAGCGCGCTCTCGGCCGCTCCGCCGGCCGTCCGGCAGGCGATCGAGGCCGCCCTCGGTGCCGCGTTCCACGACGTGGTCTGGGTGCTGGTGGCGGTGTCCGGGCTGGGCATCGTGCTGGCGCTCCTGCTGGCCGCCGCGGCGCGCCCCGTACCTGCTACGCGCCCTGCAGCCTCAGCAGCTGGTCCCGCAGCTCCCGACCCGGGCCGGTCGTGAAGTGGGCCCTGGCGTCCGCGAGGACGTCCAGCAGCCACCCGGTCAGTGCGGCCTTCAGGTCGCCCGGGTGCACCCGTCCCTCGGCGTAGGCGCCGGCGAGCTCGTCGTAGGCCACAACGCGCGTAGGTCCCGCCGTCGCGGAGGGCACCACCAGCTCTGACTGCATCGCGTCGAAGACCAGGTGCCGCGCCCAGTTGAGCACCGGGTTGCCCTCTACCTCCGCCGGCGGGCAGAACGCCCTCCGGATCTTCCGGCGCACGTCCTCCTCGGTGTCGTCGATGAAGATTGCCGAGTTGGGGTTGGACTTGCTCATCTTGGCGGCGGCGGCCGGGTCCTCGCCGTCGGCCCTGGCCGGCGGGGCCAGCGACATGATCAGCGGGTGGTGGACGGCAACGGGCTTCAGCTTCTCGCCGGACGGGCCCCTGAGCGGCAGGCGGGTCAGGGCGGACGCCGCGTCGATCGCGATGACGTGGGCCTTGCGCTGGTCCAGGCCCGCGTGCACGATGTGCGCGCCCAGCGCGAACACGTCCGCGGCCTGCATGGCCGGGTACACCAGCTTGGCGAAGTCCAGGGCCGCGCCCTCCCGCCGGCCGAGGATCGTGACGCTGCGCTGCATGCGCGAGAGGCTCGTCGCCTTGCTCACCTCCAGCACCGTGGCCCAGTAGTCGTCGTTGGCGTGGTACAGGTCGGTGCCGAGCACGAACCTGACCTCGTCCGCGTCACCGCCGGTCGCCCGCAGGCCGGCTCGCAGGCCTTCGGCGAAGTAGCCGGAGGCGACCTGCCGGATCGTCTCCATGTCGCCGCCCAGCTTGTCGTTGATCCACGTGTGCCAGTCCGCCAGGAACACCTGGCACTCGACGCCGGCGCGCTGGAGGTCCCGCACCTTCGCCATCGCCATCAGCCCCGTGCCGAGATGGATCCGGCCCGAGATCTCGAACCCGATGTAGTGCCTGAGCGGCATGCCGGAGGCGAGCAGGGACGCGAGCAGGTCGCGGTTCAGGACCTCCGCGGTCCCCCGTGTGATCAGATCAAGTCGGGTGTCGACGTCTGTCATGGGTCGGAGAGCAGCCGCGCGGGACGGCGACCTGGTCCCAGGGGCTGGATTCGAACCAGCGGATGGCGATTTTACAGACCGCTGCCTTTGGCCGCTTGGCTACCCTGGGAGGCGAACGGCCCCGGACGATGCCTCGGCCGTGTGCGCTGCGCGCGGTCGGCCAAGTTTACCCGGATCGGCCCGACCAGGCTCCCCCTGCTGCCCGTTGATTGCAATCGTCGATTGACGAAACTCGATCAGCGGCGGTACAACGTTATCCGAGTCCCGATTCGATATCGGGGTGCGTTGGCGCGGTCCCCAGGAGAGCTGACGATGGGCGGCAGGCCGGGGGGAGGCGGCGCGGCGGTGGGCGGGGGCCCTCGGCTTCACGTGGTCGAGCCCCTGCCGGGCCCCGGCCCCGGGTCGGTCCGCCGCATCAGCCTGATCGCCGCGGTGGCGGCCCTGGGCGGCTTCCTCTTCGGCTACGACACCGCCGTGATCAACGGCGCGGTGGCGCCGGTCCAGGGCCACTTCGGAGCCGCTCCGCTCGAGCTCGGCCTCGCGGTCTCGGCCGCGCTGATCGGCTCCGCCGTGGGCGCCATCGTGGCCGGGCGGCTGGCGGACCGGTTCGGGCGGATCAGGGCCATGCTGGTCGCGGCCGTGCTGTTCGTGGTCCAGTCCTTCGGCGTCGGCCTCTCGTTCACGCTCCTGGACTTCAGCCTGTGGCGCTTCGTGGGCGGCATCGCGGTGGGGACCGCCTCGGTCATCGCCCCCGCCTACATCGCCGAGGTGGCGCCGGCCCGCCTGCGGGGACGGCTCGGCTCCCTGCAGCAGCTCGCCATCGTGACGGGGATCTTCATCGCGCTGCTGGTCGACTTCCTGGTCGCGGCCGCAGCCGGCGGGGCGGCGCGGCCCTGGTTCGGGGGGCTGCCCGCATGGCGCTGGATGTTCCTGTCGGAGGTGATCCCGGCCGCCGTCTACATGGCGGGCGCGTTCCTGATTCCGGAATCGCCACGCTACCTGGTCGCCGCCGGGTACCCGGAGGAGGCGAGGGCGGTGCTCACGGACATCGTGGGCCAGCGGCAGGTGGATGCGAAGGTGGCCGAGATCCGGAGGACCATCTCCACCGAGCGGCGTCCCCGCCTGGCCGACCTGCGCGGCCGCGCCGGCCTGCTTCCCATCGTCTGGGTGGGCATCGGCCTGTCCGTGTTCCAGCAGTTCGTGGGGATCAACGTCATCTTCTACTACTCCAGCGTGCTCTGGCAGGCGGTCGGCTTCACGGAGCGCCAGGCGCTGGCGATCACGATGATCACCGGGCTGACGAACATCCTGACCACGTTCATCGCCATCGCCCTGGTCGACCGGGTGGGCCGCAAGCCGCTGCTGCTCGCCGGGTCCGCCGGCATGACGGCGACCCTCGGCACGATGGCCTACCTCTTCGGCACGGCGCCCCTCGACGTCCACGGCAGCCCGGTCCTGCAGGGCCCGCACGGCCTGGTCGCCCTGGCGGCCGCAAACCTGTACGTGGTCTTCTTCGGCCTCTCCTGGGGCCCGATCGTCTGGGTCCTGCTGGGCGAGATGTTCCCCAACCGCATCCGGGCCGCCGCCCTCTCGGTCGGCGCATCCGCGCAGTGGATCGCGAACTTCCTGGTCTCCACCACGTTCCCCGTGCTGAAGAACGTCGGCCTCGGGTTCGCCTACGGCCTCTACGCGCTGGCTGCGGTCGTCTCGTTCGTCTTCGTGCTCACACTGGTGCGCGAGACGAAGGGGCGCGAGCTCGAGACCATGTGAGGGCGGCCGGCAGACGGCCGTCGGGCCCAACCGGGGCTCCCAGCACGGACGGGACCCTCCGGGATAAGGCTTAGTTCATACGTCCCGGCCGCCCTCCCATCGGCCCATTGTCCGGACCGGCGGCCGGAGCTCAGAGTGCGCTCCGGAGAAACGGAGCGTGCAGAAGCAGTTGCTCATGGCGCTGAGCCGGCCCCGGCTCGGCCTCAGCGTCGCCCTCGGCGCCACGATCCTGCTCGCCGCGACGCTCGCGATGGAGCACCTGGACCGGCCGAGGGCGGCTGACCCCGGCGCGGCGGCCGCCCCCACGGTCTCCGTGGTCGCCGGCATGGGCAGCCGCGCCTGGTTCGTCAGCCCGGACGTGGGCTGGGCCCTGGTCCAGGTCCCGACGGCCGGCCTGCCCCGCATGGAGCTCCACCGGACCATCGACGCGGGCGCCACGTGGCAGCGGCAGCTGACGTGGGACGGGGGAGGCGTGCCCCGGGTAGCCCGCTTCTTCGACGCCAGGCACGCCTTCGTCGTGGTGCGGGCGTCCGGATCCGTGCTCCGGATCTTCACGACCGTCGACGGCATCCGGTGGCGCGGCGGCGCGAGTCCATCGCCCGCCGCCTCCATCAGCTTCGCCGGCGCGGACCTGGGCTGGGCCGCCTACCGGCAGGGGACCTCCATCACCGTCGACCAGACCGCCGACGGCGGGCGCAGCTGGCGGCACCTGACCAGCTTCAGCGCGCCCGCTCAGCTCGAGCTGCCGCAGTGGGTCGAGTTCGTCGACGCCGACGACGGGCTGATGGGTGGCCTGGCGGAGGGGCGGCTGGCCTCGCTGTACGCGACCCACGACGGCGGCGCGACGTGGGCCCCCACCCGCCTGCCGGACCCGCCCGAGCGGATCGGCGCCGGCGCCAGCAGCGTGCTGTCCGGCGCCCAGGCGCTGCCTGGCGGCGCGGTCATGGTCGACCTCTCGATCTACCCCCGGGAGGGCTACCGCTACGCCCGCAGCTATCTCTACCTGTCCACCGACGGGGGCCGCAGCTGGTCGCAGCCACGCGCGCTCCCCGGCCCCCAGTGGGAGGCCGTGGACCGGCGGTCCGTGATCGCCACCTCCGGCCAGGCCCTGTTCACCAGCAGCGACGGCGGCGGGACCTGGCGGCGCCGGCAGGCCACCCTGCCTGCATCCCGGCCCCGGGACGGGGACGTCTTCAACGCATTCCAGTTCGCCGCTCCCGCCTTCCTCGACGGCCACGTCGGCTGGGCCACCCTGGTGACGACGCAGCGCTGCGTGGGGGCGCCCCACCCGCAGTCGTGCGCCGAGCACCCCCAGATCGGTTGGGCGGTCGTCAGGAGCTCGGACGGCGGCGCCACCTGGAGTGAGGTCAGCACCGATGCCTGAGCCGAATGCCATCATGATCGCCGGGTCCGGGAGGGGCCGGTCGAATTCGGCCGGGCGAAGCGCCGGGCGAGCATGGCGCCACCCCCGGCGGCTCTTCGCTGCCGGTCGCCTGGCCCTGGCGGCGCTCCTGATGCTGGCGGCGGCGCCGGCGGCGGCGGGCGGACCGGCGGTGCCGGCGGCAGCGCTGCCCGCGGTCCGGCTGGTCGCCAGCGACCCCAGCCAGGTCGGCCAGTGGGGGGCCCTGATGAACTGGCCGCTGGACGCGGTGCACGCCTCGCTTATGCCCAGCGGCAGCGTGCTGCTCTGGGATGCGTGGGAGACCGGCGGGACGCCCTCCGTGCGGCTCTGGAACCCCGCCACGGGCGCGTTCACGGCCGTGCCGAACCAGACCTCGCAGCTCTTCTGCTCCGGACACGTCCAGCTGGCCGACGGCAGGCTGCTGGTCGTGGGTGGCCACAACGGAGGGGACACCGGCATCAACGACGTGAACGCGTTCGACTCCGGGTCGGCGAGCTGGTCGCTGCTCCCGTCCATGAACTACGCGCGCTGGTACCCGGCGGTGGCCAGGCTCGGCGACGGCCGCGTGGTCGCGATCAGCGGCAACATCACCCCGAGCACGATCGCGACGACGCCGGAGGTCTACGACCCGGCCACGAGCACGTGGACCGCCCTGAGCTCCATCAACACCCAGATCGACTACGACGCCTATCCGCAGGACTACACGCTGCCGGACGGCAGGGTCTTCGTGCTGGACTCGGAGGGAGGCCAGGTCCGGCTGCTGGACGCCAGGGCGGGGACCTGGACCGCAGGCCCGGCCAGCCCCGTGCTCTTCGGCTCCTCCACCATGTACCGGCCGGGCAAGATCCTGGTCTCCGGCGGCGGCGCCGGCTACGGCGCGGTGTTCCCGTCCCTCACAAGCGCTGAGACGATCGACATGACCGCTGCCTCGCCGACGTGGACCCAGATCGCCCCCATGGCCTATCCGCGGTACCAGCACAACCTGGTCACGCTCCCGGACGGCAACGTGCTGGCCCTCGGCGGCTCGGTCACTGTCAACATCGAAGAGCACAACGGGTCGCTGCCGGCCGAGCTCTGGAGTCCGCAGACGGGCCAGTGGGCGACCGTCGCCGCGGAGCAGAACCCCCGCATGTACCACTCGACGGCGGTCCTGCTGCCCGACGGCCGCGTGCTCTCCGCCGGCGGTGGCCGGCTGGGCACTGCGACCGACTACCTGACGGCCGAGATCTACTCGCCGCCCTACCTGTTCAAGGGCGCCCGCCCCTCGATCACCAGCGCCCCCTCGACCGCAGGGTACGCGGGCATGATGAGCATCCAGTCCCCCGACGCCGCCAGCATCGCCTCGGTCGCGCTCGTCAACCTCCCCTCCAACACCCACACGATGGACTTCGGCCAGGCCTACGTCCCGCTGAGCTTCAGCGTCAGCGGGAGCACGCTGAACGTCCAGGCGCCGCTCGGCGCCAACGTGGCGCCACCCGGCTACTACATGCTCTTCCTGGTCAACTCCAGCGGGGTTCCCTCGATGGCGACGCTGGTGCAGCTCTCGCAGCCGGCGGACACCCAGCCTCCGGCCGTCGCCGTCACCGCCCCGGCCGCCGGTGCGACCCTGTCGGGCACCGTCGGGCTCAGCGCCGGCGCGACGGACAACGTCGGCGTGGCCGGC
>DATFRD010000115.1:0-24445 GCA_035263645.1 Candidatus Dormiibacterota bacterium
CGCAGGGCCAACGCCTGGGAGGTTTTGGGCCGGACGATCCACCGCGAGAGGACCTGGCGGTCCTCGTCGGAGACGGTGAGGGGGGCCATGGGGCGGCCGCGTGCCATAACGTGGACCTCATTGTGCGACCGGACGGCGACCGCACAATTATCCACTACATTTCGGTTCCACAACACTAGGTACTCGATGAGTGTTTCCGCGCATGTCGGCGGGCGGCCGCCATCCCCATCCTGAAGGCCATGACGTCGCCGAAAGTCGTCGCCAGAGTCGCAGGATCGCTTTACCTGTTCGGGAGCGTGTGTTTCGTGCTTGCGATGGAAGTGCGCTCCGGCATCCTCAACGCGAGCGGTACCGCAGGCGCAGCGGACAACGTCCGCTCGTCGGCATTCCTGTTTCGCGCCAGTCTCGCCGCCGATCTCGTCTCCTGGACATGCGCCCTGTTGACCGGCATGGCTCTGTACGTCCTGCTGAACAACGTCCACCGGATGGCGGCCGCCGCGATGATGGTCTTCGTTGTGGTCGAGGTCGCAGTTGGCTACCTCAACGACGTCAACCAATACGCCGCACTGACGATCGCTACCAGCGCCCCCTCCGCGAAAGCATTCGGCGCGGACGGTTCCAATGCGCTGGTGATGCTGGCCGCCCAGACCCAGCACAACGGGCTGCTGATCAACGAGATGTTCTTCGGCCTCTGGCTGCTTCCGCTCGGCTACCTGGTCATCAAGTCGAGACACTTCCCAAGGCTGGTGGGCCTCCTGCTGATCGTGGCGGCGGTCGACTGGATTGCGCAGTTCTTCGCTGACCTCCTCGTGCCCAGTCTTCCCGCATACGTGTTTGCGGTCGAGCAGATTGGCGGCGTCGGCGAATTGGTGTTCGTCGCATGGCTGCTGATCTTTGCCGTCAGGCTCCCTGCGGTCGGCGCTTCCGCATCCGCCATGGTGACGACCCTGGGCCGTGACTAGTAGTCTCGCGAGCGGCCGCCACCGTGCCGTCGCAGGGACCGGTGCCCTCCTGAGATGCGGCCCTGACGACAAGGAGCCAGGTCGCCCGGGACGTAAGGATCCTGTCGACCGCGGCCGTGGCCCGGCCGGTCGTGCGACAATTGCAGGGCTGGCAACTACTGCGGCGAATGCCCGTGCTGCGACTGGCCGGGATGACAACCAGGAACCAAACCACCGAGAACCACCCCTCGCCGACAACGCGTCGGATCCGCCTCGAGGCCGCGGCGGTCATCGAGAAGGCTGGCTGGTGCCAGGGCGGGCTGACCGACCTGCACGGGCGGGTGTGCCTGCTCGGAGCCATGATGCTCGCAGCCGATTCCCTCGGCGCAAACCGAGGGGAGATGGCGCTCGCGTGGGTCGAGCTGGACCATGAGGCGGGCGGGGCTCTGCCTCGCTGGAACGACGCTCCGAGCCGCACGCAGGAAGAGGTGATCGACCTGCTCCGCGGCCACAGCGCGAACTGACTACAACGAGTGCGGGCACGAACGCAGGGCCTCGTTCTGTAGCTGCAGCGCCAGCCTCGCCGTTCAGCCCGACTTGCGGCCCAGGGCGATGGCGAAGCTGTAGGTGCTGCGGCGTTCCTCCCACTCCTGCTGCATCGCCGCGACCAGCTCCCGGCACTCCCGCTCGGGGATACGGAACGTCGCCTCGAAGATCGGTTCCAGCCGCATGAACAGGGCGCGGCAGTCCGTGGCCATCAGTGATCCAACCCGGCCGCCCCACTCGCCGACCGCCAGGTCGACCACACGCTTGCCGACGTCGACCAGCCCGGCCCGGCGGAGGTGGCCGTCGAGCCCCTCGAACACGATCCCCTCGCTGTCGAGACCCTGGGCGCGCACGACCTGCTGCAGCAGCCCGCAGAGACGCGCGGTCACGGGCCCGCCCGACTCGAGCCAGGGTGGGCACTCCACCAGCTCGACCCAGCCGCCCGGCCGGGCGACCCGGACCAGGTCCTGCACCACCAGCTGCCACGACCTCACCGGCACGCCGGAGACCAGCGCGCGCTGGTGGACGAAGTCAAAGCTATCGTCGGCGAAGGGAAGGCCCTGGAGCAGATTGGCGCGCACGAAGCGGTAGGTGTCCGGCCCCGGCCGCCTGCCCGGCGCCAGGTCCAGGCCGACGACCAGGGTATCGGGGAATTCCTCGCAGAGCTCGTAGGCCCACAGCCCGGTGCCGCACCCCACGTCAAGGATCCGAGCCGGCTGCTCCAGCGGCGCCAGGTAGTTCGCGCCCAGGCGCTCCTGCAGCGCGTAGTGCTGGACGTCCAGGCGGTCGATCTCCGCCTCGTGGCGGGGCAGGAAGTAGGCCACGTCGCCGCCCTGGCGGGCCTGGGCCGCGGCGGCCTCTTCGTCGCTCGGCACCTCCCGGGTCTCGCCCGCCGGCGATCCTCGGCCACCCATAGTTGGAATCGTGGCAGATCCTCTCGCCGTCGAGGAATGGATCCGCGTGCACGTGGAGCCTGTCGGCACGATGGAGACGGTGCACGAGCGGCCGTGGGCCACGGTGCTGCGCGTGCCGGTCGCCGGCGGCGTCGCGTGGTTCAAGGGGTGCGCGCCAGTGCAGGCATTCGAGCCGCGGCTGACAGCCGAGTTGTTTGGGCGCTGGCCTGACCGCGTGGCAGAGGTACTTGGCTATGACGAGGAGCGCGGCTGGCTTCTCCTCGCGGACGCGGGCAGGCCGGTTGGCGTGTGGGGCAACCCGCCGGAAGCGTGGCTCGCTGCGCTGCCGCTGTACGCCGAGCTGCAGCTGGGCGAAGCTGCATACGCGCACGACCACCTTGCTCACGGCGTCCCCGACCTGCGGCTGGCCACCCTCCCGGCGCGCTACGACGAACTTCTCCAGCTCGATCTGCCGCTCGAGCTGGAGGAGGTCAGCCAGCTGCAGCGCTTCGCGCCGCGCCTGGCGGAGCTGTGCGACGAGCTCGCGGCGTACGACGTGCCTGAGACGATCCAGCACGACGACCTCCACCACGCGAACCTGTACGCGCGAGGCAGCTCCGTACGCGTGCTCGACTGGGGCGACGCGTCGATCTCGCACCCGTTCGTATCTCTCGTCGTCACCTTCAGGTTCCTCGAGGAACGCGCAAAGCTCGCGCCTGGCGACGCGTGGTTCGGGCGGCTGCGCGATGCGTACCTCGAGCCCTGGGGCCGGGACCTCGTCGCCGGGTTCGCGCTCGCCTTCCGCGTCGGCACGTTCGCGCGCGCGATCGCATACACCCGCCAGCGGGTCGGGCTGTCGTCGGACGAGCGGCGTCTCTTCGACACCGACTTTTCGATTGTGCTGCGGCGCGCAGTCAGCCGGGTCCGCGACTAACTCGGCCCGCCTCCGTTGCCGACACGCGACTCGGACCGGACGTCCGCTCGCGCGGTGCGATCCCGGCTAAGCTGGGGACCGATGGATCTGAGGCCGACGCCTGAGCAGCTCGCCCTTCGCCAGGAGATCCAGAGCTGGCTGAACGCCAGCCTCGAGCCCCGTGTAGAGGGCCGGGAATGGCAGCGGCTGCTGGCCACGGGCGGCTGGGGCGCCCCTGCGTGGCCGGTCGAGCACGGCGGACGCGGGCTCGGCCCCGCCGAGATGGCGATCTTCGACGAGGAGATGGCCCAATCGGGTGCGCCGCGGGCGATCGCGAAGATCGGAACCGGCTGGGCGGGACCGGCGATCATCGCCCACGGCAACGACCAGCAGAAGCGCCGCTTTCTGCCCTCGATACTGAACGGCGATCAGATCTGGTGCCAGCTCTTCAGCGAGCCCAACGCCGGCTCCGACCTGGCCGGCCTGCGCACGCGGGCCGAGCTGCGCGGCGACCGGTGGATCGTCAATGGCCAGAAGATCTGGACGTCCTACGCCCATGAGGCCGACTACGGGATCCTGCTCGCGCGGACTGACCCGGGGAGCCAGCGGCAGGCGGGGATCACCTTCTTCGCCTTCCCCATGCGTCAGCCCGGCGTGGAGATCCGGCCGATCAAGCAGATGGACGGCAAAGTGTCCTTCAACGAGGTGTTCTTCACCGACGCCCAGATCCCGGACGGCCACGTGATCGGCCAGGTCGGCGACGGCTGGCAGGTGGCGATCACCACCCTCATGAACGAGCGGACGAGCCTTTCGACCGGTGCCGGAACGCTCTGGGGCGCGGGGCCCTCGCTCGAGGACCTGCTGACCCTCGCCCGCCACCTCCATCTCGATCGGCTCCAGCGCCAGAAGCTGGCCGCGCTCAAGATCGACGCGGAGGCGATCCGGCTCACCGCCTGGCGGATGCTCTCGACCAATCCCGTGGCCGCCTCGATGTCCAAGCTGGCCGCCGACCAGTGGGGCCAGCGGGTCAACGAGCTGGCGATCGAGCTGCTCGGCATGGGCGGGCTGGTCGAGAATCCCTGGACCGAGGCCTTCCTCTTCAGCCCCGCACTGACCATCGGCGGCGGTACCACCGAGGTCCAGAAGACCATTCTCGCCCAGCGCGCCCTCGGGTTACCCCGCGACCGCTAACCCGAGACGCGTGTGGCGGTGGCTCCTGCAGCCGCGTCGCGTGGTCGAAGTCCCTTCTCGGCCCGGCATGCGCGTCTGAGAGCGGCCGTCAGGACCCGGCCAGCCGCTCCAGGACGGCTTCTCGGACCGGCGGGTCCGCGCCGGCGCGCTCGCAGGTGAGCGCGGCGGCCGCCGAGGCGAAGCGGGCGGCCTCCAGCCAGCCGGGCCCGTCCAGGCGCTCCAGGCTGGCGCGGTCCAGCGCCCGGCGGTCGGCCAGGGCGGCAAGGAGGCCGGCCATGAAGGCGTCGCCAGCGCCGACCGTGTCGACGACGCGGCAGGGCAACGCCGGGCAGTCGAGCAGGGCATCCGCGAGGCAGACCCGGCTGCCGGCCGCGCCCCGCGTCACCACCACCGCGACCGGGCCGGTCGCCGTCCGCAGGTCATCCCGTGCGCCCGGCCCGAGCGCATCCAGGTCGGCCTCGCTCACCTTGACCAGGTCGGCCAGGCCGAGGCATTCCCGCAGGGTGGCCCGGTAGGCGGGCCAGTCCTCGACGACGTCGGCGCGCACGTTGGGGTCGAGCGATAGCAGCGCCCTCCCCTTCAGGTTGCGGGCCAGCCCCACGATGGTCTCCGCGGAAGGTGGAAACGCGAGCGCCAGCGAGCCGAAGTGCAGCGCGTCCACCCGCCCCGGCCGGCTGGCGGCCACCACGTCCTCGGTGTGCAGCGCGAGCGCCGCGGTGCCGGCAAGCCGGAAGCTGTACCGGGCCTCGCCGTCGGCGCCCGCCACGAACGCCAGGGCGGTCGGCTCCGGGCCGGTGGCCGCCAGCTCGCTCGAAACGCCCGCCTCCTCCAGCCGCGCCCGCAGCAGCGGCCCGAACAGGTCGTCCGAGAGCCGACCCACGAATGCTGCGGCGTGACCGAGCCGGCCCACGCCCACGGCGACGTTGAACGGGGAGCCGCCGGGATGCAGCCGGAACCCGGTCAGCCTGCCCCGGTCGTCGACGACGGGCGTGAAGTCGATCAGGCTCTCGCCCGCGCTTGCGATCACGTGCCCGGATTCTCACAGACCGGCGGCCGGCTCGCTTCGGCGGCAGCGCCCGCGAGCGCTGCCCTCACTTCGAGGTGGCCGGACTCACCTGGACCTTCAGCCCCTCGCCCCTCCGGAACGTCTGGATGGCGTCCGGGTAGGCGTCGAGCGAATATCGGTGGGTGATCATCGCCTGGCAGTCGATGATCCCCCTGACGAGCAGGTCGCGGGCTCGCTCGAAGCTGTGGAGCACCGCCATCGAACCGATGATCTTGATCTCGTCGTTGTACACCCGGAACGGCGAGAAGCGGGCCGTGGCGTCCGCGCTGGCGACGCCGAACACCAGGAAGGTGCCGCCGCGGCGCACGCGGCGCAGGCCGTCCTCGATCGCCGGCACCGCGCCGGTCGCGTCGATCACCACGTCCCAGCCGCGCGGCTGCTCCAGCGCCTCGGCCGAGGTCGCGACCCGGTCGGCGCCCAGCCGCCGGGCCAGGTCCAGGCGGCCGGGATTCACGTCGACCATGTCGAGCCGGCTCGCGCCCGCGTCGGCCGCCAGCTGAGCCAGCAGGAGGCCCATCGTCCCGGCCCCGTAGATCAGATAGGCGTTCGCCAGGCGGACGTCGATCTGGTCGAAGCCCCGCACCGCGCAGGCCAGCGGCTCTACCAGCGTGCCCCAGCGCCGCGGCATGTCGCCGGGCAGCGGGAAGGCGTTGGTCCCGGGGACGCGGACGAGCTCGGCACAGGCGCCGTTCGCGGCCCCCACGCCGATCGCGTTCCAGTTCTCGCACAGGTTGCCGCGGCCCATGCGGCAGAAGAAGCAGTGGCCACAGGGGAGTGATGGATCGACGGCGACGAAGTCGCCCACCCGGAGGTCGCCCACCTCCGCCCCGACCGCGACGACCTCGCCACAGAACTCGTGGCCAGGGACGATCGGGTACCGGGTCGGGGCGAAGTCGCCCTCCAGGACGTGGATGTCGGTGCCGCAGATGCCGCACGCCTCTACCTGGACGATCGCGTCCCCCGGCTCCGGCGCGGGGTCGTCGAGATGGACGACGCCCACCCGGTGCGGCGTCTCGATCAGGACGGCCTTCACTTCAGGCGCGCTGCGCGGACTGCGGAGGGTCGGTCTCCATCACCGCATCGCCGTAGTCGGCTTCGACGACATCCAGCTGGCAGACCTGCTGGATCCGCCAGTGTCGGTGGTCGCTCAGGACCCGCCGGCGCTGGGCCGCACCGCGGCCAGGCTGCTCTTGAGCCGGCTGGACGGCGACGACGGGCCCTTCCAGCACGTCGTCGTGCCGACCCGGCTCGTGGCGCGGGGGTCAGGCGAGATCCGGCCTTAGCCCGGATCCACCGATCCACGACGGCGAGTTGGTGGATCCCGGCTTGGGGGTGCGGCCGAAGCGGTGGGGAACGGCCTCGACCCCCTGACCAGGGGGGTCAGCTCCTCCTGAGCAGCTCCCCGGCCCGCGTCATCCGGCCAGGCGCCGTTTTTCCCGGCGGTCCGCGGCGGTGGCCGCTTCCAGATTCCGGCGGATCTCCCCCAGGTAGCGGACCAGCTGCCTGCGCTGCCTGGGCCCGAGCGTCCCCAGCGCGTGCTCGGTCACCCGCTGCATCTCCTCGCCGATGACCTCCTCCAGGGCCCTCCCTCGCTCGGTCAGGCAGACGCGCACCAGGCGGCGATCGCTGGGATGGGGCCTCCGCTCGACCAGGCCCGTGGCCTGCATCCGGCTGGTCATCTTGCTCACCGTCGCCGTGGTCAGCTCCAGGAGGCGCGCGATCTGGCCGGGTGACAGGCAGTCGTCGCGCCAGAGAACCCGGAGGATGTGCTGCTGGCCGGCGCGGACCCCGTGCCGCCGGAAGGCAGCCTCGCTGGCCTCCATCATCGCCCGTTTGGCATTCCAGAACGCGGACTGGAAATCGTCGTCATCGGGCTGAACAGCCACCTGGAATAAACCTCACGCTGAATTCGTTAGACGTCTATAGAACCCGTTAACCGGCTAACGATAGCCGTCTTGTAAAGGAGTTTACCCCATGAGAGGAGCCCGAAACCGCTGGTGGCTGGTTGTCGCGGCCGGACTGGCGGTGTTCATGGTTGCCCTCGACTCCAGCATCGTCAACGTGGCCCTGCCCAGCATCGGACTGGCCTTCCACGCACAGGCGACCCTGACCGAATGGGCGATCCTCGGCTACCTCCTGCCGGCGGTCGCGCTGGTCCTGCCGGCCGGGCGCTGGCTGGACCGCAGTGGTCGCCGGCCGGCCTTCGTGCTGGCCGTGGCTGGGTTCGCGGTCAGCAGCGCCGTCGCCGGAGCGGCGCCCGGGGTTGGCTGGCTGATCGCGGCCCGGATCGTGCAGGGTGCCTTCGGTGCACTGCTCAGCGCCATCTTCCCCGCTCTTGTGACAGGAGCCGTCCAGCCTGAGGTCCGCGGCCGGGCGATGAGCCTGGTCGCCACGCTGGGACCTCTGGGCGCTGTCACCGGACCCGCCCTCGGCGGCGTCCTGATCGCGGCGGTCGGCTGGCCTGCGATCTTCTACGTCAACGTGCCGGTCAGCCTGGCCGTGATCGCGATCGGCCTGCGAACGATCGAGGCTGGCGGCCGGCTGAGGATCCCCGACCGCGGCTGGCTTCTCGAGTCGGCCCTGCTGGCCGCGGCCACCGCGGTGCTGCTGGTGGCCCTCGCCGAGGCGCCCGTCCGCGGCCTGGCCTGGCTGCTGGGCGCTCTGGTCGCGGGGCCTCTGCTGGTGGCGTGGAGCCGCCTGCCCGCCAGCCGGCCGGTGGCGGAGCTGGTACGCGCCTCGGGTATGGCCGGCCCGATGGGTGCCCTGCTCCTGAACGTGACGGGCATCGCGGGGGCCGGCTTCATCGCGCCCTTCTTCCTCGAGCAGAGCCTCCACGCCGGCACCGCCGTCACGGGCCTGGCCGTGCTCGCCCTGCCACTCGGGATGGCCAGTGCCAGCTCGCTGGGCGGCTACCTCGCCGACCGCTGGCACGCGCGTGGCATGACGCTGATCGGAACCGTGGTCATCGCCACCGGGCTCGCTCTCATCTCTCCCCTGTCCGGCAGCTGGCACTCGTCGGATCTGATGTGGCGGCTCGGCCTGGTGGGCGTTGGAATCGGACTCTTCGCCGGCCCGAACATGGCGGTCGCCATGCAGCAGGCGCCCGGTCACCTGCTGGGGACCGCGGGCGCCGCGACCAGCCTGGCTCGGAGCCTGGCCTTCGCGCTCGGGCCGGCCGTAGTGACCGTGCCCTGGGCCGTCGCCGGCTACAGCATCGCGGGAATGCGTGCGGCAGCCGGACTGACGGTGGCGGCCGCCGCGCTCGCCTTCGCCGCGACGCTGGCGGCCTGGGTGTGGCGGCGGCGTGCCGCGCCGGTCGAGGTGGAGCTGGAGCAGGCAGCCTGACATCCGCTCAACGAGGAGGACTCATGACGACTGGGCAATCGCCCCCTGCGCCTGTTTCGGTCTCGGGCTGTCATGCGGGCCTGCCGTCGGCGCCCTGCTCAGCGCCGACGAGGAACCGCCTGATCAGCTCGGCGGACTCCTTCGGCTGGTCGATCAGGAAGAGATGGCCTCCGCCTCCGAGCACGTGCAGTCGCGCGTTCGGGATGAGCAGGGCCAGGATCCGTCCGTTCACCACGCGGATGATCGGGTCGTCGTCGCCCGTCATCACCAGGACGGGCTGCCGGATCCGGTGCAGATAGAGCAGGCTCGACCAGCCCACGATCGCCGACATCTGCCACAGGTAGCCGCGTGCGCTCGGCGCGTGCGCCAGCATCTCGTACGCGTGACGCTCGAGGAGCTCCGGGCGCCGCGCGATCTCGCCCCCGTAGAGGCGCGCCGCGATCGCGCGCATGTGCGACCGAGAGTAGTACCGGTACGGCGTGCTCAGCAGCGCCAGCGCGGACGGCTTGCCGGGGATACCGCCGAACCCGCACGTGGTCGCCGCGAGGACCAGCCGGCGCACGCGGTCCGGGTGCCGGTGGACGAGCTCCTGGGCAACGGCGCCGCCGAAGGACACGCCGATCACGTCAGCGTTCGGGCAGCCCAGTGCGTCGAGCAGATGGGCGGTCGTGTCGGCGAGCTCGTGCATGCGAAGGGGCCTCCACGGAATCTCGGAGTCGCCCGTGCCCGGGGCATCGAACGCGATCGTCGTGAACCCCGCGAGCTCGTCGACCAGCGGCCCCCACATCTCCAGGTTGCCGCCCAGGCCCATGACCAGGAGCAGCGGCGGGCCGTGGCCCTGGACCCTGACCCGCAGGCGGAGGCCGTCAACCGATACGTGCCGTTCGCCCGCGGTGATCGCCGTGCCCGCCAACTACTTCTGCAGCACGTACCGCCCGGGGGCCTCGTCGATGACCGGGTACCGGCGGCTCCCGAGCGCTCGCGGGGCCGGCTGATTGTCGCCGGCGTGCTGGGCGACCCAGCCCACCCAGTGCTCCCACCACGTGCCCCTGGCCTGGGTGGCGCCGCGCAGCCACACGTCCGGGTCGTCCTGCAGCGGCCCCCCGGCGTAGTACGCGGACTTCGGGTTGCCGGGCGGGTTGACGATGCTCTGGATGTGGCCGCTCGAGCTCAGCACGAACTCGCAGGGACCGCCGAACATCGCGGTAGTGCGGTAGCCGGCCTTCCAGGGCACGATGTGGTCGGTGATCCCGGTGAGCACGTACGTCGGGCATCGTACCTGCTCCAGATCGATCGGCACCCCCAGCACCGTGGCTTCACCAGGCGCCCGCAGCGGGTTGCGCACGTACAGGTCGAGGAAGCCGGCGTGGAGGGCCGCTGGCAGCCGGGTCGTGTCCGCGTTCCAGGACAGGATGTCGAAGGCGGGTGGGTCGTTCCCGAGCAGGTAGTTGTTGACCCAGTAGTTCCAGACGAGGTCGTTGGGGCGCATCCAGGCGAAGACTCGCGCCATCTCGGCGCCGTCCAGCACGCCCTTCTCGCGCGAGCGTCGCAGGGCGTTCGCGACCACCGCGTCGGACGCGAACAGGTGCATCGTGGATGGCGCCCTCATGTCGAGCATCGCCACGGCGAACGTCGCCGAGGCGACCCTGTCCATCCTCCCGGTCGCCGCCAGGTGGCCGAGCAGCAGCGCCATGGTGACTCCGCCCGCACAGAGCCCCATCAGGTTCACGGACTCGCTGCCGGTGACGTCGATCGCCGCGTCAACCGCGTGGATGCAGGCCTGGACGTACGTGTCCAGGCCCCAGTCGCGCTGCGCGGCCGTCGGGTTCCGCCAGCTGATCGTGAAGTACGTGAGCCCGGAGCCGACGACGTGCCCGGTGAAGCTGCGGCCCGGCGCGAGGTCGAGGACGTAGAACTTGTTGATCTGCGGCGGAATCACCACGACGGGCCGCCGGTGGACCGTCTCGGTCGAGGCCCCGTACTGGATCAGCTCGAAGACCTCGTCCCGGTGGACGACCGCGCCGGACGTGACCGCGATGTTCCCCCCCACCTTGAACGGCCGGCTGTCGACCGTCGCCGGCATCGCCCCGTTCTCGCGGAGATCGTGGACGAAGTTGCGCGCGCCCCTGAGCAGGCTCATGCCCGCCGTGTCGAACGTTCGCTTCAGGGCCGCGGGGTTGCTCAGGAGCGCGTTGGTGGGCGCGAGCGCGTCGGCCAGCAGCGACACACTCATGTGCGCCCGCTGGCTGTCGAGCGGGCTCAGCGGCGCCTTGTCCACGAGCCGGTGCGCCGCCGCGGTCAGGACGAGGTAGGTCTGCATCAGCCGCCGGTAGAGGGGGTTCTCGACCCAGGCGGGGTCGGTGAAGCGCCTGTCGCCCGGTCCTGGCTTCATCTCGGAGCGACCGGCGGCGACCCGACCCAGCTCCCTGCCGGCGCTGATCACCTCCGAGCCAGCCCGGCCCGGCCGCGTCGCCAGTTTGCCCATCCAGCCGATCGCGCCCCCCAGGAGCTCCCGCGGGTCGATGCCCAGGAACGGGTTGGCGCCGAGAATCGCCCCCGCCGCCTGGTCGGCGATCGGGCTCTCCTGCCTGTCAGGCGCGGCCGCCGCCCGGCTGCCAGCGGCCCCCGCGGTCCCCGGCGTCCCCGCAGCCGGTGGGCGGGTCGCGCGCCTCCGGTTGGTCTCCGGCTTCGTGGCCACGGCCGCTTATCCCTGCCGCTCCGCCGCGGGCTCTGCCACCGGCAGCTGTCCCGTCGCGAAGGTCGCGCGCGGCGAGGTATGGCCCTGGAAGCTGACGACGTCGCTGTCTCCGAACAGCGAGCGGCCTCTCCTGAAGAGGCTCGTCAGGGTCAGCGGGAAGTCCTGCATCGTGCTCTTCATGGGCTCTGCCCTCCTCTGCTCGGCCCCCCGGGGGGGCCGCTCATCTAGGCGAAAGCGCTCACACCCGTGATGTGGCGCCCGACGATGAGCGTCTGGATCGTCTCCGTGCCCTCGAATGTGTAGATGGCCTCCATGTCGGCCATGTGCCGGATGACATGGTTCTCGAGCAGGATCCCGTTGCCGCCGAGGAGGTTGCGCGCCTCGGCCAGCACCTCCCGGGCCTTGACCGTGTTGTTCAGCTTGGCGAGAGAAGCGATCGCGTCCGACAGGTCGTCGCTCTCGTCGAGCTGGCTGATGCGCAGGCAGTAGAGCTGCATGGCCGTGACTTCGGCCAGCATTCGCACCAGCTTCTCCTGCATGATCTGGAACCGGACGAGCGGCTTACCGAACTGCCTGCGCTGGGTGGCGTAGGTGAGGGCGGCGTCGTAGCCGGCCACGGCGTGGCCCAGCGCCATGTAGGCGCAGCCGGCGCGGGTGCTCCTGAGCACGCGCCCCGTGTCCTTGAAGCTGTTGGCGCCGGGCAGGCGGTTCTCCGCCGGCACCCGCAGGTCGGTCAGGTCGATGTCGGCCTGCCAGATGGCGCGAAGCGACCCCTTGCCCTCGATCACCCGAGCGTCGTAGCCGCGCGTCCCCTTCTCCACCAGGAAGCCCTTGACCTGCCCGTCTTCGGCGTCCCTTGCCCAGAGCACGACCACGTCGGCCAGCGTGCCGTTGCCGATCCAGCGCTTCGCGCCGTTGATGACGTACTCGTCGCCGACGCGCCGCGCCTCGGTCTCGAGAGCGACGGAATCGGACCCGTGGAGCGGTTCAGTGAGGGCGAAGGCGCCCAGCTTCTCGCAGCGCGCCATCGCCGGCAGCCATCGCTGCTTCTGGTCCTCCGAACCGAGCAGCGCGATCGAGCGCATCGCCAGCCCCGCCTGCACGCCGAGGAACGTGCCCACGCTCCCGTCGCCGCGGCTGAGCTCCATGTAGATCAACCCGGCGGCGAGCCTGCTCATGGGTGGGCAGCCGTACCCCTCGATCCCGTCGCCGACCAGGCCAAGCGCGCCCAGGCGCCGGCACAGGTCCAGGGGCACCTCGGCCCGCTCCCAGTAGGAGTTGATAACCGGGAGCACCTCCTCGTGGACGAAGCGCCGGGTCCGGTCGAGGTAGTCGACGTCCGGTCCGGCCAGCGTGCTGCGGACCAGGAAGTAGTCCGTCCCGAGCGCGGTGCCGATGTCCGTGTAGGCGGGCCGAAGCCGGTCCCTTGCACGCGTGTCGGCCATGTTCAGTCTCCTCAGCTCCGTCGCCGTAGAACAACGCCTACGGTAGAGGCGCGACAGTTGGGTCGCAAGCGTCTTGAAGCTGGAGGCGAGGGGGCGTCCCCTCGGCTCAGGCGTGAGCAGTGGCCGACAGCGACCGGCGGTCCCCCGCGATGAGAGCTTTCAGCTCGGCGAGTGACTCGCGGATGAGCTTCGGCAAATCCTGCTCGTTGGCGTCGGTGACCCAGCGTTCGAACGCGATTCTGAAGATGGCGATCCCTGCCTCGGCTGTCAGACTCGCGGCTGGGTCCTTGACGCCGCGCCGGCGCAGCGTGTCGGCGATCGCCGAGGCGAGGGAGGCGAGCTTGATCAGCTCGCGCTCTCGGAGGTCTGCGTTCGCGGCAATGATGGTCTGGCGCTGCCGGGCGTAGTCGCGGCGCTCCTGGAGCAGGGACCCAGCGGCCTCGAGGGCCACGACGACCGCGTCAATCGCCCCGACGGAATCTGGGGCGCTCGCGACGGTGCTCACGAGGAGCTCCCGCAGTGAGCCCGCGCCCGCGAACAGGACCTCGCGCTTGTCGGCAAAGTGCCGAAAGAATGTTCGTTCCGTGAGCCCCGCCCGCCTGGCGATCTCCGCTACCGTGGTCTGTTCGAACCCGCGCTCGCCGTAGAGCTCCAGTGCCGCCTGCTCGAGCCGGCCGCGTGCGTTCGGGTGCCACCGACCCATGCCGCGATGGTACTTGATGACAGCCGCTGACGTCACCTGCTGCGATGTCGGCGCCTGACGTCAGCGACTGACGCGGGTCCGCGCTGGCGTCGGGGCGCCGCGCCGGACCTAGCCCTTCGCAATGATGAGCTGGGCCACACCGCCGCGACCATCGACGTCGTAGCGGTCGGTGGCGCTGTCGTAGTCGGGCGACTGGAGTGGCGTCTGGCTGTCGATCGGCCCAATGCGCCGTTCGTCGAACTGGACGTCGGCGGCGCCGTCCGGCACCACCACCCGGACAGCCACGCCAGCCGGACGCCTGATCGAGACGGTGGCGGCGCCGCCACGGATGTGGATCGGCACCGTGCCGGATGGGCGCGGCAGGCGGAGGTCCATCCGGCTGGCGCCCCCGCCGACGTTCACCGCGGTCAGCTTCAGGCCCCGCAGGTCGGCCGTCAGGTAGGCCACGCCCGCGTCTACATCGAACCGCCACGGGATCGAGGTGTTCAGCGCGACGTCGGCGGACTGCCGGCGCCAGCCGAGCGGGCGGACGCCGCGGTACGCGATATCGATCGCGTTGCCAGCCACGGTGACCGTGGGCTCAGGGCCGGTGAGCCGAGCTCGGAAGAGCTCGGCCATGTTCGAATCGGCGTGAAGCGTCGCACGGGCGGCACGGCGGGTGAACCGCAGGTGTCCGGCGCCGGTGCCCGCGAGCGGCGCGGACCGGACGACCCGGGGGACGGCGGTATAGACGCTCACACCCGCCATCAGCGTGGCGCCGATGACGTAGGCGATGGTCAGGCTGATCGGGGCCAGCACCATCACCAGGACCACGACAGCGAGCGGCCACAGGAAGCCCCGGCTGTACAGCCCGGTGACCGACCCCGGCGGGACGCGGACCAGCCGATCCCGAGTCGCATAGACGCTCAGCGCTGTGAACGAGAGCGCGATCGCAGCCAGGTTTACCGCGTAGACCTCTGCGCCGACCACCGCGCTGGCATAGCGACCGACGACACCCGTCGAGAACGGCAGCAGGCACACCAGAAAGAGGACGACCAGATTCAGCCAGAGCAGCCAGACGTTGACGTCGATCAGCCGCCGGAAGAGCTGGTGGTGGCGGATCCAGTAAAACCCGACGAGGAAGAAGCTGAGGGCGAACGTCACGAGGCGAGGGCCGGTATCGAGCAGCGCGGCCGGCAGCCGCGACGTGGCTTCGGCCTGCGGGATGTCCGGCACTGGCACGTTCAGCACCAGCAGCGTTATGGCGATGGCGAAGACCCCGTCGCTGAAGGCCATGAGGCGACCGATTTCGTAGGCCCGCTCTGGATCGGCCTGGACCGCCGGCTGCTCCTCGTCCTCGACGGTCAGCTGCTGCTGGCTCACGCGGGTGATGCTATCGTCCGGGCTGGCTAGGGGTGTGCCGCGGATCCGCGAGCAGCTGGCCCGCCGGTACCTCCACATCTACGGGCCGGCGACGACCGCGGCCTTCGGTTGGTGGTCGGGGCTCGGAGCCCGGCCTGCCGCGGCCGCGTTCGAAGCGCTCGCCAGGGAGTTGACGCCGGTCCGAACACCGATCGGCGAGGCCTGGATCCTGGCCGTCGACGAGCCGGCTTTCGATCAGCTCGGCGGTGACCCCGTACTGGACCTGGCGGGTGTCCCACGCCAGGCCCCCTTCGGGCGCCTGGCGGGCAGCAGGAACGTCGGTGCGAGCCCGAGCGCGGTGAAAGCGAGCGACCACCAGAACGTCACGTCGAAGGCGTGGACGGCCCCGACAGGGCCGCCTGGATGCACCGCCAGCTGTTGGGTCAGGATGGTCGCCAGCACACCTGTGCCGAAGGCGCCCCCGACGTACTGGACAATACGCGTGGCCATACTCGCGTGGGATCGTTCTTCCTGTTGCAATCCCTGGAGAGCAGCACTCAACATCGCGATGTTCGTGGTCGACAGACCGGCCCCACGCACCACCAGCGCCCCGCCCAGCAGCAACTCGCTGGTCGTCGTGCCAGCGAGCGCATAGGGCAGAGTGCCGGCGAGCGCGAGGAGCGTGCCACCGACTACGACCGGGCGAGCGCCAATTCGGTCGACCATGATCCCTACCGGGCGTACGAGCAGCGACCCCACCCCCTGTGGCGCAAGAAGCAGGCCGGCGACCAGCGCGTCGTGGCCACGGACCGTCTGCTCGTACAGCGGGAGCAGCAGCATCGCTCCGTAGAGCGAGAGTCCGGAGATTGCGAGCAGAGTGGCGCCGCCGGCGAACGCGCGGTGCCGGAAGATCCGCAGGTCGACGATCGCGGCCGGCCCACGATGCAGGGCGTACACGACGAACACGGCGCCGAGCCCCAGGCCGGCGGTGACCGGCGCGAGCACCGCGAGCTGCCCAAACCCGGCCTCGCCGGACACACTCCCGCTCGCCGCTGAGAGGCCGTAGAGGATTGCCGCGAGCGCCGGTGAAAGCAGCCCAAGCCCGAGGACGTCGAGGCGCTGCGGACGAGGCTTCCCCGCGTCGTGCACTCCCCACCAGGCGGCGGCGAAGGCGGCGATCGTGACCGGCACGTTGACGAGGAAGAGCCAGCGCCAGGTGAGCTGCTGGACGATGACGCCGCCGACGACCGGTCCGACGATGGGGACAGCGACGGCGACGAGCGTGACCAGGGTCATCAAGCGGCCGAGCGGACGGTCGCCTGCGGCCTGCAGCAGGAGCGTCAACAGCAGCGGCGCGAGGATGCCGGCGGCGGCGCCCTGGAGGACGCGCGAGCCGATCAGCATCTCCGCGCTCGGTGAGATACCGGCCAGCACCGAGCCGGCCAGAAAGAGCGCAAGCGCCGCCAGCCAGACGCGACGACCTCCCCAGCGGCTCGACGCCCATCCGCTGAGCGGGATCGTGACTCCGAGGGCCAGCAGGTACGCTGTGGCGACCCACTGGATCGTCGCCACCGAACTCCCGAGCCCCCCGAGCGACCGCGTGGAGGCCGACGTTGACGACGGGCCGAGGGCCCGCAACCGCCGGTTGCGTCTTGTGCTAGGCTTGCGCAATCGGCGGTTGCATTTGAGCAGGAGGGTCCGATGGCTGGTGATCGAATCGAGCGGGACGTGCTGATCGAAGCGCCCATCGACGTCGTCTGGGAGGTGATCTCGCGGCCCGAGCAGATCGTTCACTGGTTCAGCGACGAGGCTGAGTTCGACCTGCGGCCCGGTGGCGAAGGGGTTCTGACCTTCGAGATGAAGGCCACCAACCAGCCGGCCGCCTACCATCTTCGCTTCGAGGCCGTCGAGCCGCCGCGGCGGCTTGCCTACCGTTGGGTCTATCCAGGCGGCGAGGAGCCGCGGCCCGGGAACTCCATGCTGGTCGAGTTCACGCTCGCCGAGGAGGGCGGCAGGACGCGGCTTACCGTTGTCGAGAGCGGCCTCGACCTCATGCCGTGGCCCGACGACGAGAAGCAGGGCTACGCCGACAGCCATGACAAGGGCTGGGCGCAGCACCTGCAGCGCCTCTGCGCCTACGTGCCGGCGGCCGCCGACCGGCCGGTCGCGTGAGCGCACCCGCGCTCGAGCGCGAGCAGGAGCTCTGGGCGGCGCTCGCCGAACCATCCCGGCTGCGCGTGCTCGACGTGCTGCTCGACCGCGGGGAAGCGACGCCGACCGCGCTCGCCCGGCAGCTGCCCCTCACGCGCCAGGCGGTGACCAAGCACCTGGCCGTGCTGGCCCGGGTCGGCCTGGTCGAGGGCCGGCGCCAGGGGCGCGAGGTGCGTTACGTGGTCGAGCCCGAGCGCCTGGCCGACGGGGCCCGCCAGTTGCATGCGGTGGCCGCGCAGTGGGACCGCCGGTTGGCGGCCATCAAACGGATCGCGGAAGCGGTACACGCCCGGCGCCAGCTGGCCGCCGGCGACCAGTGAGGAGGCTGGAGATGGCGGAGCACCGGGTGGTTGGGCACGACGCGTGGGTCGAGGCACGGAGGAAGCACCTCGCCAGGGAGAAGGAATTCACGCGGCTGCGCGACCAGCTGAGCCGCGAGCGGCGCGAGCTCCCCTGGGAGCTGGTCGAGAGGGAGTACACGTTCGAGGGCGAGCGCGGCGCGCAGACGCTGAGCGAGCTGTTCGACGGCCGCAGCCAGCTGGTCGTCTACCACGCGATGTTCAACCCCGACACGGCCGGGCCGAACACCACCTGGACGGTGGACGCGCCCTGCTTCTCGTGCTCCTACTGGATGGACAACTTCAACGGCGTCACCGTCCACCTGAACCACCGCGACATCACGATGGTCGCCGTCTCGCGCGCGCCCTATCCGGCGATCGCCGCCTACAGGAAGCGCATGGGCTGGGGCTTCCCCTGGCTCTCGTCGGCCGGCAGCGACTTCAACTTCGACTACGGCGTCTCCTTCACCGAGGACGAACTGGCCGCCGGGCAGGTCGACTACAACTACGGCCTGAACCCCTTCTCGATGTCGGAGGCGCCCGGCGCCAGCGTGTTCTTCAAGGACGGCGAAGGACGCATCTTCCACACCTACTCGACCTACGCGCGCGGCCTCGACATGCTGAACGTCGCCTACCACTACATGGACCTGGTGCCGAAGGGCCGTGACGAGGACGGCCACGGCCAGTTCTGGGTGCGCCGGCGCGACGAGTACACGGACTGAGCTCGGCGATGGACACCGGTCGACTTCTCATGGCGCTGCGCCTGGCCAGGCCGGCGCGGCGGCGCGGCTGCTGTCCGGCCTGCGGGGTCGGTCTCACCGGCGTTCCTACGGCGGTGCGCGGTGTCGAGCCTGCGACCGACGGCATCACGGTGGCGATCGTGTTGGGCGTGGCGGCGGTGGCCTGGGCGGTCACGGCCTGGCAGATGCTCAGCGCGGGCATGGCCATGGGCCTCGGCAGCGTCGCCTCGTTCGCGACCACCTGGACGGTGATGATGGCGGCCATGATGCTGCCCTCGGCGATTCCCCTCGTGTACCGGTTTGCGCGGCAGGCCGAGGGCCGGCGCACGCGCCCGGTCGCGGTCGGGATGCTGGGGCTCGTCTACCTCGCGGTCTGGCTCGCCTTCGGGGTCGCCTGCTACCTGGCTTACAACGCGCTCGGGATGCCCTGGCGGAACCAGGCCCTGGTCGGCGGCGTCGCGCTCGGGCTGGCTGCCCTCTATGCGCTGACGCCGCTCAAGCGCATCAGCCAGGACCGCTGCCGTGAGCTGTGTGCACTTCACGGTCCGCTGCCGTTCAACCTCGTCCGCGCCGGCGCCATGGCCGGCTGGCGGTACGGGCTGAGCTGCCTCGGCTGCAGCGCCGGGTTGATGGTCGCCATGGTCCTGGTCGGCATGACGAGCCTTGGCTGGACCATCGTCCTGGCCGCCCTCGTCCTCGTCTACAAGTTCGCCCCTCCGGCCACGTGGCGATTGGACGTGGCCCTGGCCGCACTGGTCGCCATACTTGGGATCGTCTACGCCGCGCTAGCCTGACCGTCGATGGCCGAGCTTGCGGGGCACCCGGCGGCTCCGACGTTGAACACGGTCCACTGCCGCGACCAGCAGCACCTCGAACGCCGCCCGCCACCGCGGCACGGCGACGGGCGGGTCGGAAGGTCTCTGGCGCGCGGCGGCTAGCGGCTAGGTCCCCGCTGGTTGGAACAGTTCTATGGGGTTGCCGGACGGGTCGTCGAACACGATCTGCCTGCCCCCCGGGCCGGTCACGATGTCGCTTCGGAACCGGACGCCGGCGCCTCGCAGGCGGTCCACCTCGGCGCCTATGTCGCCGACGATGAGGTGAATGCGGTTCCATCCGCCGGGGCGGGGCCTGGTGCCGTCGGGCATCGGCCGCCCGGCGGAGCTGCCCGGCCCGCTCAGGAGCAGGCGGAGGCCGCCGCGCACCACGTCCGCGAAGGCCGGTGCCGACCTGGAGCGAACGGTGAAACCGAGGTTCGAGGTGTAGAAGCCGATTGCGGCATCGACGTCCTCGACCATGTAGCGGACGCTAACGAGATCCTCCGGCATACTCAGCTGACCTCCTCATCGAGCAACTGGATTTGGATCATGCAAATTAGTTTGCCATAATTAGAGCATGTCCACCGCCACTGCCGCTCGGGCTCCGGCCTTGCTGCGCGTCCTGGCCCACGACCTCCGCTGGGCGATCGTCCGTCTGCTCGCCGGCGGCGACATGCGGGTCCGTGAGGTGGTCGCCGCCACCGGGCAGGCCCCCAACCTGATCACGTATCACCTGGCCCAGCTGCGAGCAGCCGGCCTGGTCTGGGTGCGGCGGAGCACCGCCGACGGTCGCGACAGCTACTACGCCCTCGACCTGGACGCGATCGACGCCGCCATGCAGGAGGTCTCACGAGAAATCCATCCAGGACTCTCGGGTGATAGCACGCATGACGCCACCGCACGGCCGCCCACCGGAGCGAGTCGGGTGCTGTTCATCTGCACCGGCAACAGCTCACGATCGCCGATGGCTGAGGGCTGGCTCGGCCACCTCGCCGGATCACGCGTGATGGCGGCCAGCGCCGGGATCGCCCCAGTCGCCCTTCATCCACTCGCCGTCGCCGCCATGGCCGAGCATGGCGTCGATATCTCCGGCCACCAGGCCACGCACGTCGGCGCCTTCGCGGGTCAGTCCTTCGAGCGCGTGATCACTCTGTGCGACCGAGCACGGGAGACGTGCCCTGACCTGCCGCCCGCCGCCGCGGCAGCGCACTGGAGCGTCCCTAACCCGGCCGAGGCGCATCCAGCGGATCTCGACGCGTTTCGGGCGACCGCGAGGGAGCTGCACACGCGGGTGCGCTACCTGCTACCCCTGCTGGGCATACCTGGTCGCTCCACGCTCCGGCGCAGAGCGACCAGCCGGAGTCGGACTATGCAGCGGGCTCGGCCTCCACGCCAGGGCTCGCCTCCTCCCTGAGCATGATGGCGCCAGTCTGATCCTCCTTGCGGAGGAGCCCGCAATTCGCTCTGGCTGAGGACGCCTGACGGCCTGGCCGGAACCTAGCTTCGAGGGCATGGAACCCACGGTTATCGAGACCCACGGTCTCACCAAGCGCTACCGGAATGGCGTCCTCGCCGTGGCCGACCTGGACATGAGCGTGCGCCGGGGCGAGGTCTACGGCTTCCTGGGGCCAAACGGCGCCGGCAAGACGACCACGCTCCGCATGCTGGTCGGCCTGATCCGGCCCACCTCCGGCTGGGCGCGGGTCGCCGGCCACGCACCGGGCGACTCCGCCGGCCTGGCCCGGACCGGCTCGCTGGTCGAGACGGCCGGCCTCTACCCCTATCTGTCCGGGCGCGAGAACATGAAGGTCGTCGCCGACCTGGCGGGCGTCCCCCACAGCCGCATCGACCCGGTGCTGGACGAGGTGGACCTCGCGTCGAGCGCGCACCGGCGGTTCGGCACCTACTCGACCGGCATGAAGCAGCGACTGGGGGTGGCCGCAGCGCTGCTCAAGACACCCGAGCTGCTCATCCTGGACGAGCCGACCAACGGCCTCGACCCGCAGGGCATGGCTGAGATGCGGCGGCTGATCCGTGAGCTCGGCCAGGGCGAGCGCACCGTGCTGCTCTCCAGCCACCTCCTCGGCGAGGTGCAGCAGATCTGCGACCGCGTCGGGGTGATCAGCGGAGGCCGGCTGGTCACGCAGGCGACCGTGGCAGAGCTGCGCGGCGAGCGGGGAGTGCTGGTGCGGGCCGAGCCTATCGAGGGCGCTCAGCAAGTGCTGACCGCGGCGCTGGGCGCCGGGTCGGTGACCACGGTCGACGGCACGCTGCAGGTCGGGATCGACCCCGCCCGCGGTGCCGAGGTCAGCGCGCGGCTGGCGGCGGCGGGCATCGCCGTGACCGAGCTGCGTCCGCTGGAGCGATCGCTGGAGGAGGTCTTCTTCCAGCTCACGGGAGAGGAGCAGGGATCATGATGGGCATCATCAAGGCGGAGTGGCGCAAGCTGCGCCAGCGGCCGGCGTACATCGTGGGCGCGGCCCTCGTGGTGGCCGTCTGCGCCCTCGTCTACGGAGTGAACTACTTCCAGTTCACGCATCCGGCTGTGGCCGGCCAGGCACATGCCGCGCTGGACAGGCAGACCCTCTACCCGGCGGATTTCGTCCTCAACGTGATCGGCGCCTCGTTCCCGCTGGGCGCTGCGCTGGCCATCGTCCTGGGCGCCCTGGCGTCCGGCGCGGAGTACGGTTGGGGCACCCTGAAGACCGTGCTGACCCAGCGGCCAGGGCGGCTGCAGGCGCTTGCCGGCCGGGTCGTGGCAATGGGCCTGTGGATGGGCCTGCTGAGCTGTCTCCTCTACGGCGCCGGCGCCATCTGCAGCCTCGTGATCGCGGGTCTCGACGGCCACGCCGTGAGCTGGCCGAGCAGCCTCGTGATCGCCCAGGCGGTCGGGGCCACCTGGCTCATCCTGGGCTGCTACTCACTCCTGGGGCTGGCCCTCGGGTTCGTGTTCCGGCAGGCGGCGGCCGCCGTCGGGCTGGGGGTCATCTACCTGGTCCTGCTGCAGACGATCCTGGTCCGCTTCGTGAGCGGCCTGGGCACCGCCTACGAATGGGTGCTGAAGGCGTTCGACGGCGAGAATGCCGGCTCGCTGGTGCAGTCCTTCGGCACCGCCGTGCCCGACCCGCACGCGCCCCCGCCCCTGGTCGGCGGTAGCCAGGCGGTCGTCGTGCTGGCCGTCTACGCCCTGGCATTCGCGGCCATCGCGGCGGGGCTGCTCTCGCGGAGGGACGTCACATAGGAGCCCGGCAGGCACCAGCGATGAGCACGGCCGGGACCGGGGGGAGCGCCCCCCGGTTCTGGTCGTGGCTGGCTGGCCGCCAGCTCTGGCTGGACAGCGCCCTGGCTGCGCTCGTCTTCTTCCCACTCGGGGTCGGCGGGGTGCTCGAGGGCTGGTCGGGCAGGGGCGAGCCCTGGGCGGGCGCTGCGCTCCTCCTGGCCGGCGCCCAATCGGTGCCGCTCTTCTGGCGTCGCCGGCGCCCGCTCACCGTCCTGGCGGTGGTCGGCCCGGCCGTGGCGGCCATCGTCGCGCTCGGCCTGCAGATGGCCGCGTCCGTGGTCGCAGTGGTGATCGCGGTCTACTCGGTCTCCGTCCACGCGGAGCCCCGCCCGCGCCTGGTCGTGGCCGGCCTGGTTGTGGCGGCGATCCTGGTCGGAGTGGGCGGCGGCCTGATCTCCGGCTGGCACGATGTCGTGCCCTTCCTGACGCCCATCGCCGCCATCTCGCTGGTGGGCTGGGTAGTCGGGGACTACCTGCGCAACCGGCGCCGCTACCTGGCGGGGCTGGAGGCGCGAGCCGAGGCCCTGGCCGTGGAGGTGGAGGACACACGCCGGCTCGCCGCCGAGGAGGAACGGCTGCGCATCGCGCGCGAGCTGCACGACGTGGTTGCGCACAACGTCAGCGTGATGGCGATCCAGGCTGGAGCAGCGCGGATGGCGGGCGGCGGGGAGACGGCCAGCCGGGCGCTGGAGTCGATCGAGGTTGCGGCTCGGGAGACCGTAAACGAGCTCAGCCGGCTCCTGGGGGTGCTGAGAAGAGACGATGGCAGGCCGGCGCGAGACCCACAGCCGGGGCTGGAGCAGCTCGACGCGCTCCTGAAGCCCGCCCGGGAGGCTGGCCTGGCCGTCGCCCTGCACGTGACCGGCGAGCGCCGGTCGCTGCCGGCCGCGCTCGACGTCTCCGCCTACCGCATCGTGCAGGAGGCGGTCACCAATGTCCTCAAACACTCCGCGGCATCACGTCTCGACGTGGCCGTGGGGTACGGTGCTGGGATGCTCACGCTGACGATCGCCGACGACGGCCGGGGCAGCTCGGCCGCGGTGATCGGGACCTCGACCGGCCACGGCCTCATCGGCATGCGCGAGCGGGTCGCGCTCTTCCAGGGCGAGCTGAAGCTGGTCTCCACGCCCGTGGGAGGCTTCGCGGTCACCGTCCGGCTCCCCCTGGGTTGACGCGGTGCCGATTCGGGTCGCGCTCGCCGATGACCAGGCCATGGTCCGGGCCGGACTGCGGATGATCCTGGAGTCGCAGCCCGACGTCGAGGTGGCGGGGGAGGCCGGCAACGGGCGCGAGGCCGCCGAGCTGGCCCGCAGGCGACGGCCGGACGTGATGCTGATGGACGTCCGCATGCCGGTGCTGGACGGGATAGAGGCCACGCGGCTGATCACCCGTGACACGTCGGGCCGTCCGCCGCGAGTCGTCATCCTGACCACCTACGAGCTGGACGAGTACGTGTTCGATGCGCTCGCGGCGGGGGCTTCGGGGTTCCTGCTCAAGCACGCTCCCCCGGAGGAGCTGATCCACGGCGTCCGGGTGGTGGCTGCCGGGGACGCGCTGCTGGCGCCCTCGGTCACGCGACGGCTGATCGAGGAGTTCGGACGGCGCCCGGCCCCGCCCACCCGAGCCCCGACCGGGCTGGAAACCCTCACCGAGCGGGAGCTGGAGGTGCTGCGGCTGCTGGCCAGGGGCCTGACCAACGCCGAGATGGCGGCCGGCCTGCACGTCGCCGAGACGACGGTCAAGACGCACGTGGCCCATGTTCTCGACAAGCTGGACCTGCGCGACCGCGTGCAGGCCGTGATCCTCGCCTATGAGGCTGGGCTCGTCCGGCCCCTTGCCTAAGCCGGGATCCACCGATTCGCGGCGAGCGAGTTGGTGTCCAGGTGCGCCAGATCGTGGTCCGGCGCCGAGCATCGCAGCGCGCGCACTCGGAGAGTGCGTAAGCGAGAAGCGCAGAAGCCGGGCCGCGAGATGGTGTG
>DATFRD010000116.1:0-2378 GCA_035263645.1 Candidatus Dormiibacterota bacterium
TCGAGGTGTTCGGCGAGGCAGGCCGGCATGCCCGCAGCGCCGTCGGGATGGCGGTGCTGCCGCTGAATGCCCCAGTCGAGGTCGAGCTGATCGCAGAGGTCTGGGACTAGTTGCCCGAGCCGAAGGCGCCCCGGAGGCGGACCATAAGCACAGCGCCGGAGGGGCGCGGCGCCGCCTGGACTGAGGAGGGAGCGACGAAGGAGCGAGCGGCGAGGGAGGGCGGTGCCTCAGAGGCGGCCCGGGGGCGAGCAGAAAACACAGCTATCCGGCTCGGCGGGCGGCTTGGCGAGCGGGCGCAAGACATTCTCGAAGGCCGGCAGGAGCCGGCCCTGCCACGTGACGCCGCCACCGTCATGCTCCTGCGCTCGGCCGGAACGCCGGGGGCGGATCCGGGCGGCGGTCTCGAGGTCTACATGCTGCGCCGCAAGTCCTCGATGGCGTTCGCTCCCGGCGCTTTCGTCTTCCCTGGCGGGTCCGTGGACGCCAGGGACACGGAGGAGCAGGTCACCTGGGCCGGGCCGGATCCCGCCGAATGGGGCCAGGTCCTTGCCGCGCCGCCGGAGCTCGCGTGCGCGCTGGTGTGCGCCGCCGTCAGGGAGACCTTCGAGGAGTCCGGCGTGCTCCTGGCCGGGCCGTCGGCGGACACAGTCGTGGCCGACACCACCGGCGCGGACTGGGAGGCGGACCGCAAGGCGCTGCTTGACCGCTCGCTCTCGCTGGCTGAGATGCTCGGCCGGCGCGCGCTCGTGCTCCGCTCCGACCTGCTCCGGCCGTGGGCCCGGTGGATCACCCCGGTGGTCGAGGAACGCCGCTATGACACCAGGTTCTTCGCCGCCGCGCTGCCGGACGGGCAGCGCACCAGGGACGTGGGGGGCGAGGCGTCCGAGGTGGCCTGGGTGCGTCCGGGCGACGCGATCGCCGCCGGGCGCAGGAAGGAGATCATGCTGTTCCCGCCGACAGCTGTGAGCCTGGCCGAGCTCGCCGCCTGCGCGGACGTGACGGCCGCGCTCAGGCCGCGGCAGGTCCGCCCGGTGCTGCCGGAGGCGGTCATGGCCGAGGGAGCGGTCTGGCTGACGCTGCCCGCGGACCTGGGGTACCCGCTGTGAGTGGCGGCGCGATCGACGGCTCGGGGACGGCCCGCGCACGTTGCGTTCTGGCTCCTAATCCCTCGCTGCTGACGCTGGACGGCACCAACACCTGGCTGGTCGGCGAGCCAGGCTCGGAGCCGGCCATCGCCGTGGACCCGGGTCCCGACGACGAGGCGCACCTGCAGCGGGTGCGCGCGACAGCCGAGGAGGCAGGGCAGCGCATCGAGAAGATCGTGCTCACGCACGGCCATGACGACCACTCGGGGGGTGCCCGGCGGCTGGCCGAGCTCACCGGGGCCCCGGTCCTGGCGGTGGACCCGGTTTTCCGGCGGGACGACGGGATGCTCGGGCCCGGCGACGCGGTGCGGGCCGGCGGGTGCGAGCTGCGTGTGATCAAGACGCCCGGGCACTCGCCGGACTCGGTGTGCCTGCTGCTCGAGGCGGACGGCGCCATCCTGACCGGCGACACCGTGCTCGGCCGGGGTACCACCGTGATCGCCGGCGACGGGAGCCTGAGCGATTATCTCGCCTCGCTCGACCGGCTCCGGGCGCTGGCGGACGAGGCGAGCCTGCGGGCCCTGCTGCCCGGGCACGGACCGCTGCTGACCGACCCCGCAGGCACGCTGGACTACTACATAGCGCACCGCGCGGAACGGCTGGCCGAGGTGACGGCGGCGCTCGAAGCCGGAGAGACCACGCTGCCCGGCATCGTGGCGCGGGTCTACACCGACGTGGATCGCGCGCTGTGGCCGTTCGCCGAGTGGTCGGTGCGGGCTCAGCTCACGTACCTGGCCGAACGGGGCCAGCTTCCACCCGGCCTGAACTACTGAACGTTACCGGGCGCGCTTGCGGAGCCGCTCCGGGTCGATCAGCAGCACGGACTTGGGATGCAGCTGGATCCAGCCGCGCGCCACGAAGTCGGCGAGGGCCTTGTTGACCGTCTCCCGTGACGCCCCCACCAGCTGGGCGAGTTCCTCCTGGGTCAGGTCGTGGTTCACCTGCAGGCCGTCGTCCTGCTGGGTGCCGAACCGCGCGGCCAGGTCGAGCAGGGCCTTGGCCACCCGGCCGGGCACGTCGGTGAACACCAGGTCGGACAGCACGTCGTTGGTGCGGCGCAGCCGCCGGACCAGGGCGCGCAGCAGGTGCATCGCCACTTCGGGCTTGTCGGCCAGCCACTTCCGCAGGTCATCATGGTCGAGGGCGGCGAGCCTGGCGTCGGTGACCGCGACGGCGCCCATGGTGCGGGGCCGCGGGTCGAACAGCGACAGCTCGCCGAACATCTCGCCCGGC
>DATFRD010000117.1:0-7719 GCA_035263645.1 Candidatus Dormiibacterota bacterium
CTGGCCTGGATCGGCTCGCAGGCCAGGACCGCGAACACCCGGTTCACGGAGGCGGGCCGCCTGGAGGTGATCGCCGCCCGGCTCCCGGTCCAGGAGTGGCCCGAGCGGCCTCTCCGGGTCACGGCGATCGACACCGAGGACGGCAGGTTCGTGACCTGGGAGCGGTCCTCGGGCGTGCCGCTGACGCTGGCGGTGGCCTCCAGCTGCGCCGTGCCCTGGATCTACCCTCCGGTCACGATCCGCGGCCGCCGGTACATGGACGGCGGCGTGCGCTCACCGACGAACGCCGACCTGGCGACCGGACACGATGTTGTCGTGATCGTGGCGCCGACCGGAGGCCTGAGCAGCGCCCTCCTCGATGCGGAGGTGGCGGACCTGCGCCGGGCGGGCAGCCGGGTGGAGGTCGTCGTACCGGATGCCGGCGCGGTCGAGGCCATCGGCCCGAACCCCCTCGACCCGGCTCGCCGCGCGGCCAGCGCCCGCGCCGGACGGGGCCAGGCCGCCGCAGCGGCCGCCGTGCTGGCCGCCAGCGCGGGCCGATGAGCGAGCGCCTCGAGGCGATCGACCGGTATCTCGACGAGCGCCTGGACGGCTACGTCGACGAGCTGGCGCGCCTCTGTGCCGTTCCCAGCGTCTCCGCGCGCCACGAGGGAATCGCGGAGTGCGCGGGGCTGGTGGCGGACATCCTCGGCCGGCGAGGCCTCCAGGCTCGCGTGGTCGCGACCGGGGGTCACCCGGTCGTGCTCGCCCACGCCGACGGCGCCCGCGGGGACCGCACCATGCTGCTGTACAACCACTACGACGTCCAGCCGCCTGAGCCGCTGGAGCTCTGGGACAGCCCTCCGTTCGAGGCGCACGTCCGCGACGGCCGGCTGTACGCGAGGGGCGCGAAGGACGACAAGGGAGAGCTGGTGGCCCGGCTGGCGGCAGTGGACGCGCTGTCGGCCGTGGACGGCCGGCTGCCCTGCCGGCTGACGTGGCTGGTGGAGGGCGAGGAGGAGGTCGGGAGCGGGAGCCTGCCGGGGTTCGTGCAGGAGCACGCGGACGAGCTGCGATGCGAGGGCGCCATCTGGGAGGAGGGCGGCGTCGACGCGGACGGCATCCCGCAGATCGCGCTCGGCGTCCGCGGCCTGCTCTACGTGGAGCTGAGGGTGCGCGCCCTGGCCAGGGACGGCCATTCCGGTAGCGCCAACCTGCTGCCCAGCGCCGCCTGGCGGCTCATCTGGGCGCTCGCGTCGCTGAAGGGGACGGACGAGCGCGTGCGCATCCCTGGCTTCTACGACGCTGTCCGGCCCGTCTCGGACCGGCAGCGCCGGCTCCTGGAGGCGCTGCCCAGCCCGGAGCGGTCCTACCTGGAGTCCTTCGGCCTGGACCGGCTGCTGCTGGGCCGCACCGGGGTGGCGGTGAACGCCGCGCCGTTCGATCCCACCTGCAACGTGGCCGGCCTCACCAGCGGCTACCAGGGGCCCGGCTCGAAGACGATCGTCCCGGCTCAAGCCTCGGCCAAGGTGGACTTCCGGCTGGTCCCCGACCAGGACCCGCTCGACGTCGCCGAGAAGCTGCGCAGGCACCTGGACGCCGGCGGCTTCGCGGACGTGGAGGTGGAGATCCTGGGTCCCGAGCGACCGGCCCTCGTAGATCCCGACGACCCGCTCCTGCGCCTGTGCGCAGAGACCGCCCGCGACGTCTACGGCGAGCCGGCCCACATCACGCCGCTCATCGGCGGCACCACGCCGATGTATCTGTTCACGGAGCAGGGGGTCCCGGTGGTGGCGCCGGGCGTCGGGTTCGGCGCGAGCAACCTGACCCACAGCCCCAACGAGAACGTCCGCATCGTGGACCTCCGCAACGCTGCCCGTCACGTCGCGCGGCTCCTCTCCCGGTTCGCGGAGGCCGGCTGACACCCTCCCCCCTTGCGGGGGAGGTGGCCCGGAGGGCCGGAGGGGGCTCTGCGACTCCCCCTTGCGGGAGAGGTGGCCCGTCGGGGCCGCCGGGGGGCCGCGCGGGCTGGAATCCGGCCGTAAGCTGCCTCGAAATGAGCACGCCCATCCCGATCGAGATGGAGCCGATGCTGGCCGCGGTGCAGCCGCGGCTGCCCCAGGGCGACGGCTGGGAGTACGAGCCCAAGTGGGATGGCTTCCGGATCGTCGCTCACCGGGATGGCGACTCGGTGGTGCTGGTCAGCCGCGGCGCCCGGCCCATGACCCGCTACTTTCCGGAGATCGTGCCGGCTTTCCGCGCCCTGCCCGCTGACCGGGTCGCGCTGGACGGCGAGCTCGTCGTCGTGGGCGCCGCCGGACTCGACTTCGACGCGCTGCAGCAGCGCATCCACCCGGCCGCCTCCAGGATCCTCCTGCTCAGCGAGTCCACCCCGGTGACGTACGTCGCGTTCGACCTGCTGGCGGAGGGCGGGGAGGACCTGCGCCCTCTGCCGCTCAGCGAACGCCGGTCGCGTCTCGAGCGGCTGGTCGCCGGCGCCGGGCAGCAGCTCCGGCTGACGCCGATGACGCGGGACCCGCTGGTGGCCGGCCGCTGGTTCGATCAGTTCGAGGGGGCCGGTCTCGACGGCGTCATCGCCAAGCGTTGGGACCAGCCGTACGTGCCAGGCAGGCGCGCCTGGGTGAAGGTCAAGCACCAGCGGACCGCGGACTGCGTCGTCATCGGCTTCCGCTGGACCGCAGACGGCGCTTCGCTCGGGTCGCTGCTGCTGGGCCTCTACGACTCCCGCGGCAGTCTGCACTACGTGGGCCATACGTCGTCGTTCGACGCGCCCACGCGGCGCCGGCTCCTGGCCGAGCTGCAGCCGATGCGCATCGAGCCGTCGCCGGAGCAGCGGGGCCGCATGCCCGGCGGCCCGAGCCGCTGGTCCCACGGCCGCGAGACCGACTGGCAGGCGATCCGGCCCGAGCTGGTGTGCGAGGTCGCGTACGACAAGCTGCAGGGCGGCGAGCGCTTCCGGCACGCGACGGGCTTCCTGCGCTGGCGGCCCGACAAGCCCCCCGAGCAGTGCACGTTCGACCAGGTCGTCTCAGTGGCCGGGTTCGACGTCGGGGAGATCTTCGGCAGGCGGTAGCTCCACGGTCCCCCTTCGGCCGGCCAGGGCCGGCTCGGGGAGGGTGCCGTAGTAGTGGATCGCCGCTCGCCCCAGCAGGCTGACGGCCACCCAGTCGAACCCGGCGCCCAGCGCCATCCCGACAGCCAGCGGCACCAGGCGCCCTGCCGCGGCCGCCGTGCGCTGGGCCAGCGCTCGCCCCAGCACCCGGGCCGCGATGTCGCCTGCCAGCCGGCCGGCCCAGCGTACGGGGACCCGGCGAAAGGCCGCGACGGTGATCCGCTCGCCGCCGGCGACGAGGACGCTGTCGCGGAGCTTGATGGCGCCTCCGGCCAGCCCGATCACCACGAGCGCCTCGAGCAGGCGGTGGTCCGACTCGACCAGGTCCCGGCCGTAGATCATCGCGATGGCCAGAACCAGCTCGGTCTCCTGCTCCAGCGCGTAGAGGCTCTGCGTCGTCGTGGTGCCGAGCGCGATCAGCGTGCCCAGGCCGGGCGCAATGGCGGCTGCGCCGCTGGCCGCGCCGGTCGTCGCCACCCGCCTCCGGGTGTCGCGGACCAGCTTCCTGGCCAGCACGTCGGGTCCGAGGTCCGGGTTCTCCTGCTGCAGCCGCAGCACGCGCTCGCGAATCGCCGGCTCCCGTTCCCGGATGACGGCAGCGAGCGCCCCCAGCACCGGCCGGATCTGCGGGGGAAGGTCGTTGGGCCACATGCGCCCAGCCTATCGGCACCCGGTGCCCAGCGGCGCCGCGGGGGCCGCGGTAGTCTGGACGTGACCCGGTCACATCATCTCGGAGGTGACATCATGACCGAGCTCGACCTGGATGACCGGCAGGCGTGCCCGTACTGCGGTCGCGAGCCGGACGAGTGGACCGAGAACGAGGGTGAGGGAGTCACCGGCGGTGGCCTGACCTACTGCTCGCAGGAGTGCCTCCAGCGCGACCAGGCCCGGGGTTGAGTCGAATTCCGGCCCGCGGTCCGCGTGCAGTCGGTGGAATCCGGCTGAGCCAGGCGTGGATCATTGACGGGGTGATCGACACCGACGCGCCCCTCAACGAGGAGGACCTGGCCGCCGACCCCGTGGTCGAGTTCGAGCGCTGGTTCGAGCTGGCGGGCAGGGTCGGCGAGCCCCAGCCCAACGCGATGGCGCTGGCTACCGTGACCGCCGAGGGGGAGCCCGCCGTCCGCATGGTCCTCCTGCACCAGGTGGACGCCCGCGGCTTCGTCTTCTTCACCAACTACGAGAGCGACAAGGGCAGAGACCTGGCCGGCAGGCCGCACGCCGCCCTGGCCTTCTACTGGCCACGGCTGCACCGCCAGGTGCGAGTCCGCGGCCCGGTGGCGCCGACCAGCCTCGAGGAGTCCCTCGCCTACTGGCGGCAGCGGCCGTACGGGCACCGGATCTCCGCGTCGGCATCCGCCCAGAGCCGCGTGCTGACGGACCGGGCCACGCTCGAGGCGGAGGTCGCCAGGCTGGAGGCGCTCCACCCGGTGGAGCCACCGCTGCCCGGGTTCTGGGGCGGCTACCGGGTGGCGCCGACCGCCATCGAGTTCTGGCAGGGGCGAATCAACCGGCTCCACGACCGGCTCCGGTACACGCGCGCCGGCGCGTGCTGGCGGCTCGAGCGCCTGGCCCCGTAGCGGTGCGGCCGCGCTCCTGGTAGGGGGCGGCCGACGAGGGCGTCCCGTCAGCCCTCCTGCTTGGGGCGATCCCGCCGGGCCACTCGCGCGTTGACGGGTCATGACCGACGTCCCCGGCGGGTCCGGGCAGGTTGAGGAGGTCGATCGACCCGTGACCGAGGCGCTGCGCATTCGGCCCCCGCGGCACCTGGTGAGCCCCATGGCCGTCCGCTACTGGACGGCACGCGCGCTCGTGGGCTGGCTGGTCGTGGTGGCCATCCAGCTCGCGCTGCTGGTCCCGGCGCATGCCGGCCTGACGGGCTGGCGCGCCGCCCTGCTGGCCGCCACCGCGGTCGCGGCCGCCGCGCACCTGGCCATCATGCCGCGGTGGCGGTACCGGGTTCACCGGTGGGAGGCGACCTCCCAGGCGGTGTACACGCAGGCCGGCTGGTTCTCGCAGCAGCGGCGGATCGCGCCCATCTCGCGGATCCAGACCGTGGACACGGAGCGCGGCCCCCTCGAGCAGCTGTTCGGGCTCTCGAACGTGACGGTCACGACCGCGTCGGCCGCCGGGCCGCTCAAGATCCACGGCCTGGAGCGAGACCGCGCGCAGGCCCTGGTCGACGACCTGACGCGCTCGGTGGAGGCGTCGCGCGGGGACGCGACGTGAGCTCCGTGTCCAGCGACGAGGTGGTCGAGGCCGGCGAACGGCCGGGCGCGCCCGAGGGAGGGGTCCCCTGGCGAAGGCTCGACGTCCGGATGCTGGTGGTCCACCCGATCCGCGAGGTCGTGCAGCGGCTCCCCCTGCTGGCAGGCGTCCTGATCGCCGGGACCAGCACCGGACGCACGGGCCTGTGGGGCCTCGTCGGAGCGGTGGTGACCGTCGGCCTGGGCCTGCTGCGGTGGTTCACGACGACCTACCGGGTCGCGGGAGGACGGGTGCAGGTCCGGCGCGGGCTGCTGCGCCGCCAGGTGGTGAGCGCGCCGCTGGACCGGGTCAGGACCGTCGACGTGTCAGCCCCGGCGCTGTACCGGGTGCTGGGGCTGGTCCGGCTGACCGTCGGCACCGGCCAGTCGGACCGCAGGAGCAATACCGGCCTGCGGCTGGACGGCCTGACGGCAGCCGAGGCCGAGCGACTGCGCACGGAGCTGCTCCGGCGTCCGGAGCGGGCCGCTGCGCCGTCGGTGGTGACCGAGGAGGTGCTGGCCCTCGCGGCGCCCTCCTGGATCCGGTATGCCCCGTTCACGCTGTCGGGCTTCCTGACCGTCTTCGTCATCGCCGGCTTCGCCTGGCGGATCGCCTCCGAGGCGCGCATCGACCCCAGGCGCCTCGGACAGGCGACGGCGGGGTACGCGCAGCTGGGGGCGCCGCCATGGCTGGAGGCCCTCGCCGCCGCGCTGCTGCTGCTGGCCGTGGTGGCCTGCGCCTCGACGATCGGCTACGTGCTCGCCTTCTATCGCTTCCGCCTGGTCCGGGGGCCCGACGGCTCGCTGCAGGTGGGCCGCGGCCTGGTCTCGACTCGCTCCACCACGATCGAAGGCCGCCGGCTGCGCGGGGTCGAGATCTCGGAGCCGCTGCTCCTGCGGGCCGTGCAGGGTGCCCGCTGCATCGCGATCGCCACCGGACTTCGCGTCGGTCGCGGCGCCGAGCGGGGAGGGACGCTGCTGCTCCCACCGGCCCCGATGGAGGAGGCCCGGCGGGTCGCCGGCTCCATCCTGGGTACGGCCGAGCCGGTCGCTGGCCGGCTGGCGCCGCACGGCGCCGCCGCGCACCGGCGCCGATACACGCGCCTGCTGCTGGCGTGGATTCCCATCAGCGCCGTGCTGCTCGTGCTGGTGTGGCGGATGTCCCTGCCGCCCTGGCCGTGGGAGGGCTCCCTGGCGCTGCTGCCGCTGGGCCTGGCGCTGGCCCATGACCGATATCGGAGCCTCGGTCACGCCCTCGTCGGCAGGACGCTCGTGACCAGCCGCGGTTCGCTCGTCCGGCGCCGGTGCATGCTCGCCTGCGACGGCATCATCGGCTGGAACCTCGACCAGTCGTTCTTTCAGCGCCGGGCCGGCCTCGCCACGCTGGTGGCGACGACGGCGGCGGGCCGCCAGCAGTACGCCGTCCAGGATGTTCCGCTCGACGAGGCGGTGCGGATCGCCGACCGGGCGGTGCCCGGCCTCCTCAGCCCGTTCCTGGTGGCCGGCGAACCGGAGCCAGAGGCCGTCGCGTCGTAGCGGCGCGCGCCCGGATCGGGACATCCGCGGGGCGGAATCCGGCTTAGACTGCCGGGTCGAAGGAGACGTGGGATGAGCGTGGTGGCCATCTCCCGGCTGATCGGCGCGGGCGCTCTCGAGATCGCGGAGCTGCTGGGAGCACGGCTGGGCGTCGATGTCGTCGATCGGCGGATCATCGACGAGGTCGCGCGCCGTCTGCGGATACCCGCGGACGAGGTCGAGGCCCTGGACGAGCGCGCCGCCTCGCTGCTCGACAGGGTGCTGGAACGCCTGGCAGCGGCCTCAGTGGACGTGGTGCCTGCCTCGGTGGCCGAGTGGACGCCACCGTATCCGGGCGACCCGACCCTCCGCAACCCCGCGGAGGCCACTGCCCGAGCCACAGCCGAGGTCATCCGGGAGGCCGCCAGCACCGGCAGGGCCATCATCGTGGGGAGGGGGGCTGCGTTCACCCTGCAGGATGTTCGCTCGGTGCTGCGGGTCCTGGTCTGGGCGCCCCGCGAGCAGCGCATCGCCGACGTCGCCAGGCGGATGTCGCTCACGCCCGAGGCGGCCAGGCAGCGCGTGAAGGAGACCGATGTGAACTGGCGGTCGTACGTGCGCCACTTCCACAACACGGAGCTGATGGACCCGGCCAACTACGACCTCGTCCTCAACACCGGTCGCCTGGACACGGAGCACGCGGCGAACGCGATCGCGGCCTGCCTGTAGTGGGGAGCGGGCGCACCGACGCCGAGCTCCTCCAGCGTGCCCGAGCGCTGCAGGCGGAGGCCGTCGACCTGCTGGTCCGGCTCGATCTGGAGGCAGCGTTTCCCGGCTTCGGAGCGG
>DATFRD010000118.1:0-2253 GCA_035263645.1 Candidatus Dormiibacterota bacterium
CCGGCCGAGGACCGGCACCACGTCGAGGCCGAGCTCGCCGCCGAGCACGAGCGCGAGGCCGGAGGGCTGTCCCGGGCTATCGCGCTCGGCGTGGTCGACGAGGTCATCGAGCCCGCGAAAACCAGGCAGGCGATCGCCCGCGCGATCGCCGATGCCCCGGCCCGCCGCGGCGCGCACGGCAACATCCCCCTCTAAACCCGCGCCACCAGCCCAGCGATAGCGCCGGTCACTCGAACCAGTAGTCCAGGTGGACCTGGGCGCCCTCGCCCAGGTTCGCACGGAACCCGCCCTCGCCGCGCAGCCCGGCCAGCCCTCCGGTGCCGGAGCCGGGGATCACGAACCAGTCTCCGCTCACGATGTCGCCCGTCACGGTGCCGGCGTCCTGCAGCAGGAACGTGCCCTCCCGGCCGCCAACCGCCCCTGTGACGCGCTCGATTCCCACGAAACTCGCCGACCCATCGGCCTGCGCCGCCTGCAGGAACTCGACTACCCCGTCGCCCGTGATGTCGCCATTGAAGCTCTCCTCCACGTGGATCCTGGTCAGCGTGGGGCCGTCAGCGGGCTGGTCATACGCCGCCGGCTCATACGTGTGCACGATGATCACCGCGCTGGCACGCTTTCTGGCGCCTGCCTCGCTCATTTCTTGATCCTCCTGACAGCCTGGTTGAGCGAGCTTTACGCCAGTCACCCTGGTCCCTGGGCGGTGCCCGATCAACAGCCGGTTGCGAATCGATTCTGTCACTGGCCAATTGATCGAGCGGGGACCGCCGGCGGAGCCTCGGTATGCTCAGCCGGAACCCGCTGCGCCTGGGCTGGAGCGCTGCCGTGCGGGAAGGGAGGAGCGCAGGTGAGACCGACGTCCGTTCCGGAGTTGCTGCGTCGTGGTGCTGGGGCCGTGGCGGCCGGGCGGGTCGCGCTCGGCCTGACCGCCCTGGCCTGGCCGTCGGTACCAGCCCGCCCGTGGGTGGGCGCAGCAGCCGACAGCCTGGCCGCACGAGTGTTCGGGCGGGCTCTGGGAGCGCGCGATGTCGCCATGGGCCTGGGCGCGCTGACGGCGCTGCGGCGCCCGGCCGCCGAATCCGGGTCGGCCTGCGCGTGGGTCATCGCGGGCGCCTTGTCCGACGCCCTCGACGTCGTCGCCACCCTGTCCTCGTGGCGCGAGCTACCGCGCACGGGCAGGTGGCTGGTCGCCGCCTCGGCCGGCGGCGCGGCCCTGGCCGGCGTCGGCGGGGCACTGGCTCTGCGCCACGGCAGCCCGGCAACGCCGCCCGGTTGCTAGGTTGACACCTTTATGGAGCCCATGGTGCCGGAGCTGGTCGCGGCCGCGGCCGGGCGGGCGAGATCGGCCGGCTTTGACCTGTCCTGCGAGCCTGCCGTCGGGGGCCTGCTGGCCGTCCTGGCCGCGCATCTGCCCGCAGGGAGCCGGATCCTGGAACTGGGCACCGGCGCCGGGGTGGGCACGGCGTGGATCGTATCCGGGCTGCTGCCGCGGACCGACGTCACGGTGACCACGGTGGAGCAGGACCCGCAGACCGCGCGGCTGGCCGGGCAGGGCAGCTGGCCTGCCTTTACCGACCTGCGGCACGGCGACGCGCTGGACGTGCTGCGCGAGGGTGGCGGGTTCGACCTGATCTTCGCTGACGCCCCGGGCGGGAAACATGAGGGCCTCGATCTCACGATTGCCGCGCTCAATCCCCGCGGCCTGCTCGTCGTCGACGACATGACCCCGGTCCCGCGGTGGCCCGCCGAGCTGCACGCGAGGCAGGCCGAGGTCCGGCGCGCCCTCCTGGCCAGCCCGCTACTCACCTCGGCCGAGCTCACCTGCGGCTCGGGGGTGATCGTCTGCGCTCGCCGCGCCTAGCGCGGTCTCGTCGCTGATCTCTGAGGGAAAGACGTCGCAGCCCGTGGGGGGGCACGTCGCTCTGTTGCTGGTGGGTGGCTTGCCTCCGGGTCTTGCCCGCCGCGGGGTTCACTCGAAGACGATGACCTGGCGTCCGATGATGTCGCCGCGACCCAGGGTTTCCAGGTTCTCGTTGATGTCTTCGAGCTTGACCTTGGTGACGTTGTGTTTGACGAGGCCGGCTTCGGCGAGGGAGAGCACCTCGACGAGGTCCAGGTGATTGCCCCAGAAGGAACCGAGGTAGTCCTCGGAGACCGGGATCGCATGGCGGCACTCCACGCCCATGTACTCGGCGAAGCCTCCTGGAGGGCCAAAGCCCACCCACCGGCCGTTGCCGCTGCACAGATGTTCGT
>DATFRD010000119.1:0-7503 GCA_035263645.1 Candidatus Dormiibacterota bacterium
CTGCACGACGCCGGCCTCGACGCCGGACCTGGCCGTCTGGCGACCGCGACGCGCGCGCTGGGCGCGATCGACATCCGCGACTACTCGGCGTTCCGCGACAGCCTGCGCGCCTGCTTCGTCAGCCGCCGGGAGGAGCTGTCCCTCTTCGAGGCCGCGTTCGACATCTTTTGGGCCCCGCCCGACCCGCGCGTCCGCGCCGGCGCCATGCCCGGCCGCAGCCGGTCGCTGCCGCTGGCTCCCGACCGCGCGCGCGCCTGGATCGAGGCCCTGGGCATGAACCGGTCCCAGATGCCACGGCCGGGCGAGGACGACGGGGTGCCGCCCTCCAGCTCGGGCTACAGCGCCGACGAGCTGCTGCGGCAGAAGGACTTCGAGGACCTGACCTGGGCGGAGGCGGAACAGGTGAGGCGGCTGCTGGAGCAGGCGCCCTGGCGCGTGGCCGAGCGCCGCACCCGACGCCTGCGACCGGCGCGCGGAGGGCGCGTAGACCTGCGGAGGACGGCCCGGCACGCCATCCGCTCCAGCGGGGAGCTGATCCGCCTCCTCCACCGCCAGCCGCGCCTGCGCCGGCGGCCGCTGGTGCTCATCTGCGACGTGAGCGGCTCGATGTAGCGGTACTCGCGGCTGCTCCTCATCTTCGCGCACGCCATCGCCAGGCGAGAGGACGTCGAGACGTTCGTGTTCTCGACGCGCCTTACCCGGATCACCCGCCTCCTGCGCCGGCGGGACATCGACCGGGCGCTGACGGAGGTCGGCAAGACCGTCCACGACTTCAGCGGCGGCACCCGCATCGGCCATGCCATCGCCGACTTCAACCGGCGGTGGGCGCGGCGGGTGCTCGGTCATGGCGCAGTCGTCATCGTGGTGAGCGACGGGTGGGACCGGGGCGACCCCGAGCTGCTGGCCGCCGAGCTGGGCCGGCTGCGCCGCATGTCGTACCGGCTGATCTGGCTCAACCCGCTGCTGGGGTCGGCGGGCTACGAACCGGTCACCCGGGGCATGGCGGCCGCCCTCCCGCACACGGACGACTTCCTCGCCGCCCACAACGTGCAGGCCCTGGACGAATTGGGCGCGCTCCTGGCCGGTTTGGACAAGGGGAGGCCGACGAGAAGATGAGAGAGATCGCCGAGGAGCTGCGCGCCTGGCGCGCCGAAGGCGACCCGGTCGCGGTGGCGACCGTGGTCGAGACATGGGGCTCCAGCCCGCGCCCGCTGGGGTCGCGGATGCTGGTGAGCCGGTCCGGACGCATGGCCGGCTCGGTCTCGAACGGCTGCATCGAGGGCGCCGTCTTCGAGGAGGCCCAGGGCGTGCTGGCCACGGGGTCGCCCCGGCTGCTGGAATACGGCGTGGCGGACGATGTGGCGTTCGAGGTCGGCCTCGCCTGCGGCGGTCACATCGCGGTGTTCGTGCAGCCGGCGACGGAGGTGCACGACCGGGCCCTCGCGCTGCTCGCGGCCGAGCGACCGTTCGTGATGTCGACTGACCTGCGTACGGGGCAGTCCGAGATCGTCGAGGGGATGCCGGAGACCGAGCTGCCGGTGCGCGACGGCGACCGCCTGGAGGAGCCGTTCCCTCGCCAGCCCCACCTGGTGATCATCGGCGCCATCCACATCGCGATCCCGCTGCATCGGCTGGCACGGGTGATGGGCTATCGGGTGAGCGTGGTCGACGCCAGGGCCCAGTTCGCCACGCGCGAGCGGTTCCCGGAGGCGGACGAGCTGCTCGTCGCCTGGCCCGACGAGGCGCTGGCCGGGATGACCGTGGACCGCTCGACCGCGGTCGTCATCCTCACGCACGACCCGAAGTTCGACATGCCGGCACTGCGTGCGGTGCTGCCCACCGGCGCCGGCTACATCGGCGCCATCGGCTCGCGCAAGACCAACCAGAACCGGTTCGACGGGCTCCGCCAGGAGGGTTTCACCGAAGCGCAGCTGGCCAGGGTGCACGGTCCGATCGGGCTGGACCTGGGCGGCCGCGGGGCGGAGGAGACGGCGCTCGGGATCATGGCCGAGGTGACCGCCGCCCGCTTCGGCGGCACGTCCCTATCGATGCGGGAGAAGCGCGCCGCCGCGGTCTGACCGCCGCCGGCTCAGCCCGGGGCGCGGCCGTCGCCGTCGCTGCGCTCCGCGAGGCGCGCGGCCACGGCCGACGCGAGGTCGCGGAACGCGGTCGCCAGTGGCCCCGTAGCGCCGTTGGCGAGGAGCACCCGTCCGGTGTCGCCAGCCCTGCCCAGCGCGGGGTCGAACGGGATGCTGCCGAGCCGCGCCACGCCCAGCGTCCGCAGGCTGCGCTCCTTGGGCACCTGGGGGAAGACCTCGACGGGCTCGCCGCAGTGGGGACAGCGCATCGGGCCCATGTTCTCCACCCAGCCCAGCACGGGGACCCTGTGGCGCTCGTACATCCGCACCGCCTTGCGTGCGTCCAGATGGGCCACGTACTGCGGCGTCGCGACGACCAGGGCGCCCGTGACGGGCATCGCCTTCAGCAGCACCTGCTGGATGTCGGCGGTGCCGGGTGGCAGGTCCACGACGAGCACGTCAAGGTCGCCCCAGGCCACCTCGTTCAGGAGCTGACGGGTCAGCATCTGGGCGGTCACCGCCTCCACGCCGAGCGGCTGGTCCTCGCCGAGGATGAAACCCGCGGAGGCGATCTTGAGCCCATAGCGCTCCACGGGGGCGAGACGCACCTGGCTCTCACGAGGCCGGGCCAGCGTCCAGGTCTCGGTCCACCGGTGGCGGGTGATGCCGACCATCAGCGGGATGTTGGGGCCGTACAGGTCCGCGTCCAGCAGCCCGACCCGCAGGCCGCGCTCGGTCAGCGCGAGCGCGAGGTTGAGGCTGACCGTCGACTTGCCGACGCCGCCCTTGCCGCTCCCGACCGCCAGGACGTGCCTCACCTCTGGCCGACCACGAACGTGAAGGAAGGCCGCCGGATGATGCGCAGGCCGTCCAGCAGGCGGGGCTCCCCGCCCGCCGGGTAGGCGGCGACCCGCAGCCGCTCGAGGGGCGGCCGCTCGACGGACCACGCCTGGTGGGCGGCGGCCAGGCGCCGGGCCGCGGAGTCTCCTTCGCCGAACACCGCCACCCGCCCGTGCTCGCCGTCGACCATGAGAAGCGCTGCGCCGTGGGGGTCGCGCAGCCCGAACGCCGGCGCGCGGTCGGCCAGCGGCCGCGCCCGCACCGCGTCGTTGTGGGTGAGGGCGAGCCAGGCCTCGAAGCCGGCCCGGAGGTCGGCAGCCGGCACCGCGTGGCCGCTGGGCCGGCCATCGCCCGACAGCCACGCGGCCTCCAGGTCCGGCTGACCTCCCGCTGCGGCCATCTCCCCGCGCAGCGGCAGGAAGCCGCAGCACGTGAGCTCGCTGCCGGCGAGGGCAGGGCCGCGTCTGACGAACGCGACGCAGAGCTGAACCGGTCCGGCCAGCTCGAGCGGCAGGACCAGGCGTCCGCCCTCCCGGAGCTGGTCACGCCACGCGGGCGAGAGGTCGCGGGCCCCCGCGGTCACGATGATGCGGTCGTAGGGGGCGCCCGAGGGCCACCCCTCGGCGCCGTCCGCACACACCACCTCCGCGCCGCCGGTCCCGGCGCTGGCCAGCCCGGCCCGCGCTCGCGCGCAGAGGTCCTCGTCGATGTCGAGGCTCACGACGTGGCCGTCGGGGCGGACCAGCCACGCGATCACGGCGGCGTTGTAGCCCGTGCCGGCGCCTACCTCGAGGACCCGGAGGCCGGTCTCGAGCCGCAGCTGCTCGAGCATGACGGCCATGATCCCAGGCTGCGACGACGAGCTGATGGTCGCTCCCAGCTCGCCCGTCTTGACCGTGATCGCGGCGTCCTCGTAGACCTCGTCCAGGGGCAGGCCGGGCAGGAAATGGTGCCGGAGCACCGCGCGGAACGCGTCCGCCACGGCCGGATCGTGCACCGCGCCCGTGCTTCGCAGGTGCTCGACCAGCCGGTCGTTGCGCTGGGCCGCCTCCGCCTCACCTGTAGCCACGCCCTCCAGTCTGCCCTCCCGGGCCGGCGAGCGACAGGAATCCCTCGCCCCTGCGGGGGAGGTGGCCCCGTGCTATGCCGCCAGGCGGCGCAGGATCTCCAGGTTGCCGGCGTCAGGGCCCTTGCCGTCGAAGCCGGGCACCTCCAGGATGAAGGGCACGGCCGCGAGCCGCGGGTCGTGCAGGAGCGCTCGGAACCCCTCCTCCCCGATCTCGCCCTGGCCGATGTTGGCGTGCCGGTCGCGGTTGGAGCCCAGGCCCGCAAGGGAGTCGTTGCAGTGGATCACCTCCAGCCGCTCCAGGCCCACCACCCGCTCCCACTCGTCCAGCGTCGCGGTCGCCGCCTCCGGCGTCCGCTCGTCGTAGCCAGAGGCGAAGGCGTGGCAGGTGTCGAAGCAGACGCCGATGCGAGGGTCCGCGACCGCGTCCATCATCGCCCGCAGTTCCTCGAAGCGTGCCCCGACGCAGCCGCCCATGCCGGCGTTGTTCTCGATGAGCAGCCGCGCGGACCGAGGATCGGCCCGCTCCATCACTCGGCGCAGGTGGTCCGTGATGGTTGGCAGCGTCTGCTCGAAGCCGACCCCCTTGTGGCTGCCGGTATGGAAGATCACGCCGCTGATGCCGAGCCGGTCGGCGGCCGCCAGGTACCCGGCCAGGGTGCTCTCGGAGCGCTGGCGCAGCACCCGGTCGTCCCCGGCCAGGTTGATCAGGTACACCGCGTGGAAGTAGAACGGTGGCCTCCCCGCTTCCGTGGCGGCCTCGCGGAAGCGCTCCACACGGTCGTCGTCCAGCTTGGGCGAGCCCCAGTAGTGGGGCGGGGTGGGGTGGACCTGAATCGCGTGCGCGCCCATGGCGGCCGCCCGCGGGAACGCCAGGTGGAGGCCCCCGGAAGAGTCGACGTGGGCACCAAGGATCGGCACCGGACAAGTCTGCCGCAGTCGTCGGAGCACTGTGGTGGACGCTGCCCGGATCCCCCCTCCGGCCCTTCGGGCCACCTCCCCCGCGAGGGGGGAGGGGCTATGTGCAGCGGTGGCGCGCGCGAGCACCATGCTCGTCTCGGTAAATTCCGTGCGGGCATGGTCTACCTGATGTCAGACCTGGACCTCCCGATCCGTGACCGGGTCTACCGGGAGCCGGACGGCCCGCACGTGGCCATCGTGAGGGGACGTGACCTCGACAGCGCCCTGGACCACCTGGACGCAAGGCCGGACTGCCGCGCGCTGGGCGTCATCGGGCTGCCTCGGGAAGTGCCGGACCTGGAGCTGATGAGCGGCCGCCGGCTGCTCGTGGTCGACGGCGACCGGGGCCGGATGCGCGAGTTCGCGGAGGCCGGGATGTCCGCCGGGGCGGAAGTGGAGTGGCTGCATGCCGAGCGGCCGGACCTCCACCGCGTGGCCACATGGGCGCTGCCCGTCGGCGCGGTGATCCTGGCGGCCGGCTTCGCGACCCGCATGGGCCGGAACAAGCTGCTGCTGGAGGTCGGCGAGCAGCCGCTGGTCAAGCACGTCATCGAGGCGGCCAGCGAGGGCGGCTGCTACGTGGTCAACGCGGTCTATGCCGACGAGTCGGTCAGGGAGGCCATCGGGCGCTCTGCGACCTGCGTCTCCAACCCGGACGCGGCGCTCGGCCAGTCCTCCTCGCTGCGGGTCGGCCTCCAGTCGCTGCCGGAGGAGGTGGCGGGCGCGCTGGTCATGCTCGGCGACCAGCCGCTGGTGGGCTCGCGCACCGTCGGCATGCTCCTGCGGGCGTGGAGGCAGGAGGGTTCTCGGCCTGCCGTCGCCGCCTCCTACGGGGACCGCGGCTTCTGGCGGCCGCCGGTCCTGCTCGATCGCTCGCTCTGGCCCGACGTCATGTCGCTGCGCGGCGACGCGGGCGCGCGCCACCTCTTCGACGAACGACCGGAATTGCTGGATACTGTTCCTGCCGCCGGCCGCCCAGACGACGTGGACACGCCCGATGACTATGCCAGGATCGTCCATCTCTTCCCTCGACCGGATCAGGGCTGAGCAACTGGCGCGGCTGCGTGGCCGGCTGCCGCAGGTGCTGCGCAGCAACCGATTCTGGAGGGAGCGCATCCACGACGTCCGGGGCTGGGACGACTTCGAGCGCCTGCCGCTGACGACCAAGGCCGACCTCGTCGCCGACCAGGAGGCCGAACCGCCCTTCGGCACCAACCTGACCCATCCCCTGGAGCGCTACGTGCGCCTGCACCAGACGTCCGGGTCCAGCGGCTCCCGGCCTCTGCGCTGGCTCGACGACGCGGAGTCATGGGCCTGGTGGCGGCGCCTGTGGGCGGAGCACGTGTACCGGGCCGCCGGCGTGACCTCGGCCGACCGTGTGTTCCTGGCCTTCTCGTTCGGCCCGTTCATCGGCTTCTGGTCTGCGTTCGGCGGCGCTGAGCAGGTGGGCTCGCTCGCGGTCCCGGGCGGCTCCATGACGACCGAGCAGCGGGTGCGGTCCCTGGTCGAGGTGGGTGCCACCGCGCTCTGCTCGACGCCGACGTACGCGCTCCGCATGATCGACGTCGCCCGCGAGATCGGGGTCGACCTGGTGGGATCGCCGCTCCGCGTGGCGGTCCACGCGGGCGAGCCCGGCGCCTCGATCCCGGCCACCCGCGCTGCGATCGAGGCGGGGCTGGGGGTGCGCTGCTTCGATCACACCGGCATGACCGAGCTGGGCCCGACGGGCGTGAGCTGCGACCAGCGCGACGGCGTCCACCTGATCGAGTCGGAGTTCATCTTCGAGGAAATCCACGGCGAGCTGGTCGCGACGAACCTGGGCCGCTGGGGCTCCCCCCTGATCCGGTACCGGACCGGCGACCGGGCCACGTTCAGCCGCGACGGCTGCAGCTGCGGCAGCCCGTTCGTGAAGCTGGCCGGCGGCCTGCGCGGCCGGATGGACGACATGTTCACGGTCCGCGGGGTGAACCTGTACCCCTCGCAGGTGGAGGACATCGTGCGCCGGTTCCCGGATGTCGTGGAGTTCGTCATCGAGCACCGGCGGGTCCGGCACCTGGACGAGGTGACGCTGATGGTCGAGCGGGCCGGCGCCGGCCCGCCGCTGGAGCGGCTCGAGGCCGAGCTGCGGCAGGCGCTGGGCGTCCGCATCGACTGCCGGGACGTGCCGGCCGGCAGCCTGCCCCGGGCCGAGCTGAAAACGAGGCGGCTGCTCCGGGTCGTCGAGGAATGAGGTCCGTCTTCCGGGAGGAGCTGACGCCGGTCAGCCTCCTCGAGCGGGCCGGCACAGTGTACGCGGCTCGCACTGCCGTGGTCGACGGCGAGGCGTCGTACACGTTCGCGGAGTGGCGGGGCCGGGCCCGCCGCCTGGCCACGGCCTTGCGCCGCACCGGCCTGCGCAGCGGCGAGCGGGTGGCGTTCCTCGCCCTGAACTCGGAGCCACTCCTGCTGGCCCACTTCGGCGTGCTGCAGGCCGGCGGCGTCCTGGTGGCGATCAACACCCGGCTCACCGCCAGGGAGGTGGCGTACATCGTCGAGCACTCGGAGAGCGGCCTGCTCTTT
>DATFRD010000120.1:0-3733 GCA_035263645.1 Candidatus Dormiibacterota bacterium
GCGGTCGAGGTCCGGCCCTGGGCGCGGATGGGCGCGCTCGGCGCGTACACGCTGGTCAGGGGCCGCGGCGACTTCCTCGACACCTACGTGCTCGAGCTGCCGGCCGGGGGGGCCACGGAGCCCCAGCGTCACCTGTTCGAGGAGGTCCTCTACGTCCTCGACGGCAACGGCAGCACCACGGTGGAGACGCCGGACGGGGGCAGCCGGTCGTTCGAGTGGGGACCGGCCAGCCTGTTCGCCCTTCCGCTCAACGCGCGCTACCGGCACTTCAACGGCAGCGGCGGCCGGCCGGCCCGGCTGGTCGCCACGACCAACCTGCCGCTGGTCCTGAAGGCGTTCCACGACCTGGACTTCGTCTTCGCCAACCCCCACGTGTTCCCGGAGCGCTGGGGCGACGACTCCCACTTCCAGGGCCGGGGCACCTTCCTGCCGGTGCGGCCGGGCCGCCACCAGTGGGAGACCAACTTCGTGCCCGACCTGGCCGCCTTCGAGCTCCAGGAGTGGCGGGCGCGCGGCGCCGGCGGCTCCAACATCATGTTCGTGCTGGCCGACGGCACCATGCACGCCCACCTGTCGGAGATGCCGGTCGGCACCTACAAGAAGGGGCACCGGCACGGGGCGGACTTCCACATCTTCCCGGTCACGGGCCACGGCTACTCGCTGCTGTGGTACGAGGGCGACCGCGACTTCATCCGGGTCGACTGGCGGCCGGGCACGGTCTACGCCCCGCCCGACATGATGTTCCACCAGCACTTCAACCTGAGCCCGGAGCCCGCCCGCTACCTGGCCGTCGCCTTCGGCGGCCTCCGCTATCCGTTCACGGAGGACAAGCGGCGGACGTTCGAGGGCATGGACGTGAGCGTCAGGGACGGCGGCCGCCAGATCGAGTACACGGACCAGGACCCGCGCATACACCCGATGTATCTCGACGAGCTGCGCAGGCGCGGGCTGGAGCCGCGGATGGGAGAGGTGCTGCAGGGCGGCCGCGCGTGAGCGACGGGCCCCGCCTCCATATCCCCGACCACCACGGCGCGGCGTCGCCGCCGGACGACGACGGCCGCTCGCTTGCCTGGGACCTGGACAACGTCCAGCTCACCTCGGTGGGCATCGACGTCGGCTCGTCGACCTCACTCCTGCTCTTCTCGCGGCTGCACCTGAAGCGGCTGGCCCAGTCGCTCTCCAGCCGGTTCGTTGTCGTCGCCCGGCAGGTGCTCCACCGGTCGCCCATCCTGCTCACCCCCTTCCGCCCGGACGGCCTGATCGACGGAGAGGCCCTGGGCTCGTTCGTCCGGCAGGCGTACGAGGACGCCGGGCTCGGGCGGGACGACGTCGACACCGGGGCGGTCGTCCTGACCGGCGTGGCGCTGGAGCGCCGGAACGCCCGCCCGCTCGCGGAGCTGCTGGGCTGGGAGGGCGGCCGCTTCGTGTGCGCATCCGCCGGCCACAACCTGGAGGCGATGCTCGCGGCCCACGGCTCCGGCGCGGTGGCGCTGTCCGCCGGCCGGCCGGCCGACACGGTGCTGCACGTCGACGTCGGCGGCGGCACGAGCAAGCTGGCGCTGGTCCGGGGCGGCCGCGTGGAGGCGACGGCGGCCGTGGCCGTCGGGGCGAGGCTCGTCGTGCTGGCCGGAGACGGGACCGTGGCGCGGGTGGAGCCGGCGGCCGCGCGGCACGCGGCGCGCTGCGGCGTGAAGCTGGCCAGGGGCGGCCGGCTGGCACCGGCGGACCGGGACCGGCTCGCGACCGCCATGGCCGAGGTCCTGGCAGCGGCGGCCGGCGGCAGCGCCCCAGACCTGCTGCTGACCGATCCGCTGCCGACCGACGGGCGGCGCCCGACGCTCATCACGTTCTCAGGCGGCGTCGCCGAGCACCTGCACGGCCGGGAGCGACGGCGCTTCGGCGACCTGGCTCCGGAGCTGGCGGCCGCCATCCGGCGCGCGCTGGACGAGGGCGGCCTGCCCGGCGCGTGGACCCCGCTGGACGAGGGCATCCGCGCCACCGTCGTCGGCGCCTCGCAGTTCACGGTCCAGGTCAGCGGCAGCACCGTCCACCTGGCGGGTGAGCAGGTCCTGCCGCTCCGGGCTCTCCCCGTGGTGGACGCGCGGTCGGCCGGCGCCCACGCCGCCGGCGTCGCAGCGGCGGTCGCGGCGGGGCTCCGGCGCCTGGACCTGGCCGACGGCGGCGGGCCGCTCGCCGTCGCCCTGAGCTGGTCCGGCGAGCCGCACTACCGGCGCCTCCGCGAGCTGGCCGCCGGCCTGGCCGCCGGGCTGCCCCGATCGCTGGCGAGCGGGGTGCCGGTGGTGCTGGCGCTGGACGCCGACGTCGGCCGCTCCCTGGGCCAGATCCTGGTCGAAGAGTTCGCCCCGGCGGCGCGGCTGGTCGCCCTGGACGGTCTGGACCTGCGCGAGCTCGACTACCTGGACGTCGGCGAGATGCTGCAGCCGGCGGGCGTGGTGCCCGTCGTGGTCAGGTCGCTCGCCTTCCCCGCCGCGACAGCCGATCCCGACTGACGAGGGGGTTCCGCAATGGGGCCCGCCCCCTGCGAATGGGCGCCAGGTAAGCAAGGGCTTTGCCCGAGCGTGTGAGTCTCGCCCCGACACCCAGCGTCACAGCCAGGCCCCGAAGGGGACGCACCGAAGGTGCCCAAAACCTCCCAGACAGAGGGGGGTTCTGGAAGGGGGGCCCTGCCCCCCTTGCAACTCAATCTCCGCGGGCGCGCTCGGCTCGGTCTGCGAAGTCGTACAGGTGGTCGCGCATGAGGCGCACGGCCAGCTCCGCCTCGCGCCGCTCGATCGCCTGGTAGAGCTGACCGTGGACCTGCCGCGCCACCCGGGCCATGTCCGGCTGCCGGGCGTGCAGCGTGCTGAAGGCCTCCTCGAGGAGCGCCCCCGTGGCCAGGAACATGGTCAGCAGGGCGGAGTTGTGGGCGGCCCTGACCAGCGCCGCGTGGAAGTCGACGCTCTGGCCGGCGGTGCCGCCCTCGCCGGGCTCGGAGTCAATCGCGGCCCGCATCGCAGCCAGGTCGTCCTCGTTGGCCCGCTCGGCGGCCAGCCGGGCCGCCGTCGTCTCCAGCGCCAGGCGGGCCTCGGCCAGCTCCTGAAACGTCGTGCCCTGCAGGTGCAGGTGCGCGCGCAGGCTCTCCGCCAGGAGCTTGGGGTCCGGCTGGGCGACGTATGGGCCGCCCTGGCCGCCGACCCGCACCTCCACGAGGCCGCCGGCCTCGAGCGCCCGGAGGGCGTCGCGGATCGTGACTCGGCTCACCCCGAACTGCCGCGCCATCTCCCGCTCGGTCGGCAGCCGGTCGCCCTGCACGTAGCGGCCGGCCAGGATGGCCTCCCGGATCTGGGCGATGACCTGGCTCGACGCGCGAGAGGACCGGATCGCCGTGAACTGCCCCGCGTCGCCTTCGTCAAGCTCCCGCATCTCAGTCACCGAAGGGTACCCTGGCCACGGGCTCAGGCTTCTCTGAGGATCCACGACCAGCGGTCGCGGGTGATGCGCTTCTCCTCCGGGACCGGCCCGATGGCGGGGGGAAACTCGTCCCTCCACTCCCAGGGCCGCGTGGCGTCGATGATCAGGCGGGAGTTGAACCCCTTCTCGCCAGGCCGGATGGCCGGGTCGAGCGGGCCGCTCCAGGCCCGCCTGATGATGTCGATCGACCGGTCCGGGTCGGAGCGGGTGCAGACGGCCCAGATCACCTCGTCCAGGTCGGAGACGTCGATGTCGTCGTCGA
>DATFRD010000121.1:0-2676 GCA_035263645.1 Candidatus Dormiibacterota bacterium
TTCGACCTCGTGCAGGAGCTCCGGACCCTGGGATGAGCGCCGTGTCCCCGCCGCCGGAGCCGGTGGTCCGGTGCGAGGGCCTCGTCCACATCTACCGGTCCGAGGGCCTGGAGGTCGTGGCGCTGCAGGGCCTGGACCTTAGCGTAGACGAGGGCGAGATGATCGCGATCGTCGGCCGCAGCGGCAGCGGCAAAACGACACTGATGAACGTGCTGGCCGGCCTGGACTGGCCCAGCGCCGGCCTCGCCCGGGTCGCCGGCTGGGACCTGGCACAGCTCGACGAGGGCGGCCGCGCCACCTACCGGACGACCGTGGTCGGCTACGTCTGGCAGCAGGCCCAGGCAAGCCTCACGGCCGAGCTGGACGCGGTCAAGAACGTCCAGCTCCCGATGGTAGCCGGCCGCCGGCCATGGGCCGCCAGGCGCGGCGAGGCGGTGGAGCTGCTGGCCGCGGTCGGCCTGGGCGAGCGCCTGCACAGCCGGCCTGCACAGCTCTCCGCCGGCGAGCAGCAGCGGGTCGCCCTCGCCGTAGCGCTTGCCAACCGCCCGCCGGTGCTGCTCGCTGACGAGCCGACTGCGCAGCTCGACGGCGCGACCGCCCACGCGATTCTGGAGGACCTGCGCCGCATGCAGCGGGAGCTGGGCCTGACGGCGGTCATCGTCACGCACGATCCGCAGGTGGCCCACCACGTGGACCGGGTGGTCCAGATCAGGGACGGCCGGACCAGCACCGAGACGCGGTGGGTCGCAGACGAGACCGGCGCGCGGGCCGACGAGCTGGTGATCATGGACCGCGCCGGCCGGCTCCAGGTGCCCCCGGCCTTGCTGGCGGCCACCGGCCTGGCCGGCCGGGTGCGTGTGGTCCGGCACGGCCGCGGGGTGTTGATCCTACCGGCGGACAGCGGGCCTGCCGTCGGTGGGTCGCCGGATGCGGGGGCGCCGGATGGCTGAGGCGCTGGCCCTGGAGGGCGTCTGGAAGCACTTCGAGGTGGGCGGCCGCCGGTTCAGCGCAGTGCGCGGCGTCGACCTCGACGTGGGGGATGGCGAGCTGGTGCTGCTCCTCGGCCGGTCCGGCTCCGGGAAGACCACGCTGCTCAGCCTCGCGGGCGCACTCGACCACCCAGACGAAGGCCGCGTCCGCCTCGCCGGCCGGGACCTGACCAGGCTCCGGGGCGCGGAGCTCTACCGGCTGCGCCAGCGGGAGGTAGGCTGGGTCTTCCAGACGTCGGGCCTGCTGCCGCTGCTGAGCGCGGTGGAGAACGTCGCGCTCGGCCTCCGCATCCAGGGCCGGCCGGCGGCAGTCTGCCAGGCCTCTGCGCTGGAGGCGCTCGACGCCGTCGGGCTGGCGGACCGCGTCCGGCATCGCGCGTTCGAGCTGTCAGGCGGTGAGCAGCAGCGTGTGGCGGTGGCAAGGGCGATGGTCAAGGGGCCCCGGCTGCTTCTGGCAGACGAGCCGACCGGGCAGCTGGACAGCGAGACCAGCCGCGATGTGGCCGACGTCATCCGCGGCCTCACCGCCGCTGGCACCACAGTGGTCCTGGCCACCCACGACCGGTCGCTGGCCACGCTGGCCGACCGGGTGGTGACGATCGAGGACGGCCGCCTGGCCCGCTGAGCGGCGGAGCCCTCGTCGCCGTTGTTGCGGCGGAGGCGTGACGCGCTGGGGCCCGCAGCAGCGACCGGCTGCGGGATGGCGCCTCACGCTTACCCCTCGTAGTCTGAGGGGTGCTATGGACCGAGTATCTCTCGTCCAGCGGCACTGTGTCCCCTGTGAGGGCGGCGTCCCGCCCCTGAACGCTGAGCAGATCGCACCGCTGCTGGCCGAGCTCGACGGCTGGCGAGTCGAAGAGGCGGGCGACCACGCACAGCTGGTCAAGCGGTTCCGGTTCCCGGACTTCGTCAGCGCCGTGGGCTTCGTGAACCAGATCACGCCACTGGCGGAGGCCGAGCAGCACCACCCAGACCTGCTGGTCAGCTGGGGGCAGGTCCGGGTGCAGCTCTGGACTCACGCCGCAGGCGGGCTGACTGAGAACGACTTCATCCTGGCAGCCAAGATCGATGGACGGGCGGCGGCTCCCGGGACCTGACCGGAGACCAACACGGATCCTGGGATCCATCACGTCGCGTCCCTGGGGTACACCGTCTGCGTAATCGCCGCCGCCGTGCCATGTGGCTCACTTGGACACCAGTTCGCGAAAGATCCGTGGATGCCTGCTTACGAGGGCGCTTCGGCGCCGGTCGCGGCCGCCGCGACCACGTGGATCACCCTGGAGCCCGGAAAGTTACGGCGCACGCGGCTGGGCACGTCCATACGCAGCCACTTGGAAACCCCCGCCGGCAGAGTCGAGATCACGATTGCGTCGTACCGTCGACCGGCGTGCATCTCGTCAGCGATCGCTGCCGTCGGGTCCTGATCGCCTGTTCGTGCCTCCTCCAAACGGAGCCCGTGGCGCTCGAGGCGGGCCTTAGCGGATATGGCGCGGCGATACGCGACGTCAACGGTCTCGCCCTCTTCCCAGACCAACAGCTTGCCGACCGGGGTCGCCGGCACCAGTAGAACAAACTCGGCCTCGGGGTCGTCCCGTGCCAGGTCCTTGGCGGCAGCGAGCAGCTCCTCGCTCTCGGCCGTCTGGTGAGCCACGAGCAAGTACTTGGCCACGCTTCCAGTCGAGACTAC
>DATFRD010000122.1:0-6175 GCA_035263645.1 Candidatus Dormiibacterota bacterium
GTCCAGTACATGCGGGCGGACGAGGTCTCCTGGGAGAACTACGGCACGCCGATGGTCATGAGCCTCAGGGCCGGCCTCGACGCCGCCGGCAGCATCGTGGGCTGGGACTACCACGGCTGGACCGAGAACCGGGGCGGCCGCCCCGGCCCGCCTGGGAACGTCCCGGCCGGCATGCTGGCCGGGTTCCCGGAGCAGCCGCCTCCGGCGTCTCCGCCGCCGTCGCCTCCGCTCGGGGACGACGGCCTGAACTCAACGCCCTGGTACTCGTTCCCGGCCGAGCGGGTGATCTCCTACGGCGTCTACAGCCCGTGGCTGTTCACGGGACCGCTCCGCTCGCCGAGCCGCCTGCAGAACACGTTCGCCACCGAGTCGTTCATGGACGAGCTGGCGGCCGCGGTCGGCATGGACCCGGTCGCCTTCCGGCTGCGTCACGCGAAGGACGCCCGCCTGGCGGCGGTCATCCAGACCGCAGCCGACGCGGCAGGCTGGCAGGCAAGGCCCTCGCCGGCGCCGGCCCAGACGGGGACCGTGAAGACGGGTCGGGGCATCGCTGCCGTCCGCTACGAGGGCAACTCCGCCTGGGTGGCGGCGGTCATCACGGCGCAGGTCGACACCAGCAGCGGCGCGATCAAGGTGACGCAGGTCGCCGTGGCCCACGACTGCGGCGTGATCATCAACCCCGACGGCCTCATGAACCAGGTCGAGGGCAACATCGTGCAGGGCCTGAGCCGGTCACTGAAGGAGGAGGTGAAGTTCGACCGGTCGGGCGTCCTCAGCGTCGACTGGACGTCCTATCCGATCATCACGTTCCCGGAGCTGCCGGACGACGTCCGGATCAAGCTGATCGACCACCCGGACCTGCCCGCGCTGGGCGCCGGCGAGTCGACCATCTCCGTCATTGGCGGCGCGATCGGCAACGCGATCTTCGACGCCACCGGCAAGCGCATCCGCCAGCTCCCGTTCACCCCCGACCGGGTGAAGGCCGCGCTCCAGGCCTGATCGGCAGCAGGGCAACTCGGGCCCCTCCCCCCTCGCGGGGGAGGTGGCCCGCCAGGGCCGGAACCTGGGCCCCTCCCCCCTTGCGGGGGAGGTGGCCCGCCAGGGCCGGATCCGGGGTCCCCAGGAAATCGCGGTGGCGGGGTGCGGATTTCCTGGGGTGGGGTGGGGGCGAATCGGTTGACCAGTCCCCCTCCCCCCAACCCCTCCCGCGAGGGGAGGGGGGCCGGATCCGGGGGCCCGTCCCCCTCCCCCCAACCCCTCCCGCGAGGGAGGGGGGCCGGTCCGGGGGCCTGCGCCCCCTTGCACCTCAGAGCTGGGTGCGGGCCAGGGCGACCATGGTCTGCACCCAGGGCAGGTCCTCGGTCGGGTTCGCGGGGGGCTCCCCGGCGGCCCAGGCGGTGAGCTGGGCGGCGGCGAACGGGTACTCCTCCCGCGACGTCTCCGCCAGCTCGGCAAGCAGGTCGCGGAGGCGGGCCCGCGTGGCATCGGAGTCGAGAAGCTGAGCCAGCCAGCGGGCGGCCCGCTGGTCGACGTCTCCCAGCGGCAGGCTCATGGGCGGGAAGTTGGCCAGGAAGGTCTGGGCGTGCGCCAGGCACGCCTCGACGTCGAGCCCGGCCTGCGGCGCCAGGGCGGCCGCCACCGACTGCAGGTACATCCGGCCCTCTTCGGTGTCGCCCCACCCGTCCGGGAGGTCGGGCTCCTGCTCGTGGCGCTGCTCCATGGCGGACAGCAGGTCTGCGAATTCCGGGGTCACGATCACGCACTGGATGGTAGCCGCCCGTCCGGGCCCCACCCCAGCACTCGGGGACGTTGACAGCCGGGTCGCGGACGCTACCCTGAGACCGCCGCGCCGGCCCAGGCATGCCCGCGGCTCGCGAAGGGGGAGCAGGGGGACACCAGTGAGGGGAGGTGCACCAATGCCGCGGTTGTCTCGCAGGCTGGTCGTCGCCATGCTCGGAGCGCTGCTGCCGCTTGCCCTGGGTGGGCAGGCGATGGCCGCGCCCGGCCCGGGCTCGACGGGCCAGCCCACCGTCTTGTCGGCGGCCGACGTGGCGCGGCTCTCGGCCGGCCCGGCCAGCCGCTCCATCGTGATCCTGCGCAACCAGCATCCGGAAGCGCCGGCGCGGCCGGCGACCGCCGGCAGCCGCGCCAGCACGGTGGCCGCCGACCAGCAGGCGATCCGCGGCGAGCTGTCCATGCTGCATAGCGCCCCGCGCAGCCTGCACACGGTGAACGCCATCGCAGCGTCGATCTCCCAGCCGGAGGCCGAACGCCTCGCCGCCAACCCGGCCGTTCTGGCGGTCGTGGCGGACAGGGTCGTGCAGACGCCGGCGGCGGAGCCCGCGGCTGCGGCAGCCACGGACGCTGCGGCGCCGACGCCGACAGACCCCCAGCAAGTCTGCCCGTCCAACCCGGCCGCCCCGCTGCTCGAGCCCGAGGCGCTGCAGCTCACCAACACCGAGTTCCAGCCGGGCGACCGCCATCCGGCCGCCCACGGCCTGGTCGACGGGACGGGCGTCAGGGTGGCGTTCATCGCCGACGGCCTCGATATCAACAACCCCGACCTGACGCGCGCGGGGCACTCGATCGTCTTCGACTACCAGGACTTCACCGGCGACGGCGTGAACGGAAAGACGGGCGGCGGCGAGGCGTTCGGCGACGCCGCCTCGATCGCGGCCCAGGGCAACCAGACCTACGACCTGAGCCAGTTCGTCAACCCGGCCCACCCGCTGCCGCCCGGATGCACCATCCGGATCCGGGGCATGGCGCCCGGCGCCAGCCTCGCCTCCCTCAAGGTCTTCGGGCTGGGCGGCGCGTTCGCCTCGACGATCGTGCAGGCGATCGACTGGGCTATCGAGCGAGACCACGTCGACGTCATCAACGAGTCGTTCGGGGGCAACCCGTTCCCCGACGACGAGGCCGACCCCATCCAGATCGCCAACGAGAACGCCGCCGCGGCCGGGGTCACCGTGGTGGCCAGCAGCGGCGACGCCGGCTTCACCAGCACGATCGGCAACACGGGCACCACGGCCCACGTCATCAGCGTCGGGGCCACCACCCAGCTGCGGCTGTACCGGCAGGAGACCGCCTTCGGCAGCCAGCTGGTGCCGGGCGGCTGGATCGACAACAACCCGTCGGCCTTCAGCTCGTCCGGGTTCGCCCAGGAGTCGCCGCGCACGATCGACGTGGTGGCGCCCGGCGACCTGGGCTGGGCGCTCTGCAGCACGAACACGGCGGTCTATATCGACTGCACCAACAACGCGCGCCAGCCGTCGAACATCGAGATCTTCGGCGGCACCAGCGAGTCCGCACCCCTGGTCTCGGGCGAAGCGGCGCTCGTGATCCAGGCCTACCGCACGGCCCACGGCGGGGCCAGCCCGAGCTCGGACCTGGTCAAGCGGATCATCATGAGCACCGCCGCCGACCTGAACATCCCGGCCCAACAGCAGGGATCGGGCCTCGTCGACGCCCTGAAGGCGGTCCAGGAGGCGCTGTCGGTCCATGACACGGCGGGCTCGCCCGCGCGTCAGGGCTCCGGCCTCCTGCTCAGCCGGTCCGCGCTCACCGCGACCGGACCGGCCGGCGCGCCGCAGACGTTCCACGTCCAGGTCACGAACACCGGCTCGGCGGCGCAGCGCGTCACGGCGAGCCTCCGCCACCTCGCGCCGGACCTGGTCTCCAGCGACGCCGGCAGCGTCACGCTGAACCCCGCCACCGCGCCGACCTTCCTCGACGGCCTGGGCCGGGCCAGCGAGTTCGCCATCCACCAGTTCACGGTGCCGGCCGGGGTCGACCGGCTCAACGGCGAGCTGACCTGGGCCGCCCAGGCCAAGCCCGCTTCGATCGTGCGCGAGTCGCTGTTCGACCCGCTCGGCAGGTTCGCCATGTACTCGATCCCCCAGGGCCCCGGTGGGTTCGCCCACGTCGACGTCCACGACCCCATGGCCGGCACGTGGACGGCCGTGATCTGGTCGATCAAGAACGCCACGGTGTACAGCGGCGACGTGAGCTTCCAGTTCACGACCCAGCGGTTCGCGCCGATCGGCAGCGTGAGCCCGGCCGCCCGGACGATCCAGCCGGGGCAGACCGCGAGCTTCGAGGTCCGCGTCAGCCTCCCGGCGCTGCCCGGCAACCTCGACGCCAGCCTGGTGCTCGGCTCCGCGGCCGGCAGCGCCACCGCCCCGGTCACGCTGCGCTCGCTGGTGCGGCTCGGGCCGGACGGAGGGACCTTCAGCGGCGTGCTCGAGGGGGGCAACGGCCGGTCGGCGAACAACAGCCAGCAGGACAGCTTCCAGTTCGACGTGCCCCACGGCAAACCGGTGCTCAACCTCGCGCTCACGCTGCGAGACCCGCACTACCGCGTCCTCGGCTTCCTGGTCGATCCGTCCGGTGAGCCGCTGGACATCGAGAGCGACGCCATCCTGAACCCGACGGGCGCGCTGGTCGCGCTGGGGACGGAGATGCAGTTCTTCCAGCGCAGCCCCCGCGCCGGGCGCTGGACCCTGGTGGTCCGCCTCTCCCGCGCCATCGACGGCACGCACTTCCAGGAGCCGTTCACGGGGCACATCGGCTTCACCGGCCTGCCGGTCACAGCCGCCGGTCTGCCCGACTCGGCCGGGACGGTGCTGCAGGGCGGACGGCCTGTGACGGCGACGGTCCAGGTCACCAACACCGGCGTCCAGAGCGAGTTCTTCTTCGTCGACCCCCGGCTGGACCGGACGGGGGTGCTGCCGCTGCTGGGCTTCGGCGCCAACAACGTGGCGCTGCCGCTCGCGGCCCCGCCCGCCTTCCTCGTGCCCACGGATACCACGCAGCTGGTCATGGCGGCCCAGGCCACCGTGCCGATCGTCATGGCCATGGAGCCCAACTTCGGACAGCCGGAACCCCTGGCCGTCTCGTTCGGGAACGCGGCGGTTGCCGTCGACGCCCACCCCGAGGTCGCGCCCGGCTTCTGGTTCGCCATCCCCGAGGAACGGGGGCCGTTCCCGCCCAACGGCGGGCCGAAGGCGACCGTCAACGTCGCCGCCGCTGCCGAGACCTCGCTGTTCGACCCGGCCGTGACGTCCAGCACCGGCGACGTCTGGCTGGAGTCGGTCGACCCCACGGCCACGTTCAGGCCGCTCCTGCTCGCACCCGGCCAAACGGGCACGATCACGGTCGTGATCACGCCCGGCGCGCCCGCCGGCACGGTCGTGCGGGGCAGCCTGCAGGTCGACACGTTCACGCCGTTCACCAACAGCGGCGACCAGGTCGTGAGCATCCCCTACGCCTACCGCGTGGGCTGAAGGGAGGAGGGACGGAGAGGGGAGGCCGGCCTCCCCTTCTGGCCGACGCATCGGGGCTCCGCCGATCGGCGGAGCCCCGACCTGCTCCACGGGTGACGCCGGCGCGGCCACCGCCCCTTACGATGGAGCGGAATGTGCGAGATGCTTGACGAGAGCCGGGTGTCGGTCTGCGACACAGCGATCGAGCGCTACCGCGAGCGGCTGGGCGAGCGGCTGGGCGGCGCGGTGTCGTTCACCCATGTCGACTACCGGCCGACGCTGGTCGAGTGCCTGGATCCCGCCCGCGTGCCGGAGTTCCAGGGCCTGGTCCGGGAGCTGATGGATGCCGGCGCCGACGCCCCCTGACGCGCCGGCGTCCGGGATGGACCTGGACGCGCTCGAGGACGCGCGGCGGTTCGTCTCGCGGCACACGCGGCACACGCCGATGCTCAGCTCGCGCCTGCTGGACGAGGAGACGGGCTTCCGGGTCGCGCTGAAGGCGGAGATGTTCCAGCGGACCGGCTCGTACAAGCTGCGGGGCGCGCTGAACAAGCTGCGGCTGCTCGACGCCGAGCAGCGCCGGCGCGGCGTCATCTGCTCCTCAGCCGGCAACCATGCCCAGGGAGTGGCGCTGGCCGCTGCTATGAGCGGTGCCCGTGCGGTCGTGGTGATGGCGGAGAACGCCACGCCGGCCAAGGTGGCCGCCACCCGGGCCTACGGGGCGGAGGTGGTGCTCCACGGCACGATCTGGGACGAGGCCGACGCCAGGGCGCGGCAGCTCGCCGAGGAGCAGGGGCTCGCGTACGTGCACCCGTTCGACGACCCGGACCTGATCGCCGGGCAGGCCACGCTGGGCCTGGAGATCGCCGAAGACGTGCCGGAGCCGGACGTCGTCGTGGTTCCGATCGGGG
>DATFRD010000123.1:0-20451 GCA_035263645.1 Candidatus Dormiibacterota bacterium
ACTTCAGGAACGCCACCCTCGACAGGGAAGAGGTCATCGCCATGGTGGCAGTTGCCCCACGGAGGTCCGACGTCCAGGTCGAGGCACGCATGGAGCGGCCCGACGGCACGCTGGTGGCCGTCGGCACGGCGTCGATCGGCCAGCCGGCCGAGGCCTCCTATCTCCACACCATCGATCTCCGCCCCACCGATCCGGAGCGGCTCCGCATCCTGCGCGACGTGCGGCCCGGCGTCACGCGCCTCCATCACACCGCTGCGATAGAGTCGTCGTCGGTCGCCCAGCGGATCGAGGTGGGCGGCCTGCTCGACGCGCTGGCCTGGTACACCGGCCCGTCTCCGTGGGGCGGGCCCATCGCGAACCCGTCCGCGGAGGTGCGGCTGCTGCGCAACCGGGGCGGCGAGTTCGGGCCGAACGTCGCCCACGCGGTGGGGCTGTTCGGGGCGATCGAGATCCGCCACCGCGCCGGACCGGTGTTCCTCGACCGGGAGTACGAGGTGGTGGGGGAGGTGGTGGCCGTGGGAGCCAGCCCCAGGACCGAGTACCTCTGGTACGAGACCCGCGCGCTCGACTCCAGCGGCGACGTCGTCGCTACGATGCGGATGCAGCTCCGCTGGATGACTGCCTCGTCGCCCCTGTATGCCGGCGGAGCGGAGTCATGAACCGGCGTGGGCGGCCGGCAGGCTCACCCGGACCGTGGTCCCCGCCCCAGGGCTGCTGTCGATGTCGATCGAGCCGCCATGCGCGGTCACCACGTCGCGCGCGATCGCCAGGCCCAGGCCCGAGCCCGGAGAGCCCTCGGCTCTGACGAACCGCTCGAACACGTGGGGCAGCAGCTCCGGCGGGATACCCTCGCCCGTATCGGCCACCGTCACGACCACGCTGCCGCCGTCCGGCCGCGCGGCCACCCGGACCGAGCCGCCGGTCCGCGTGTGGCGGAGCGCGTTCGAGACCAGGTTGCTGAGGACCCTGCGGATCCGGGCGGGGTCCAGGTGCGCCGTCGCGGCGGCCGGGTCGACGTCTCCCGTGAGCGCGATCCCCGCGGCCTCCGCGGTGGCGGCGAACGCGGCCACGGTGTCGTGGACCAGCCCGTCCAGGTCCACGTCCTCGCGCGAGAGCCCGAGGTTGCCTGTGTCGGACAGCGCCAGCGTGCGCAGGTCCTCGACCAGCGCCTCTAGCGTCCGCGCCGCGTCGACGATCGGCGCCACGTGGTCGGCGTCGCCTGGATAGATACCGTCGGCGATCGCCTCGGCCTGGCCCCGGATCACCGACAGGGGCGTGCGCAGCTCGTGGGTCACGTCGGCCAGGAAGCCGCGGCGCCGCGCCTCGTTGGCGCTGAGCCTGGCCGACATCGCGTTGAAGGCCCGCGCCACCGAGGCGTGGTCGGGCGGCCCGTGCACCGGGACGCGCGCCGACAGGTCGCCGGCTTCGATCCGTCGCGCCGCGTCGACCAGCTCCCGCATGGGCCGCGCCAGGCGGCCGATCCCGGCCACGGCCCTGACCACGACCAGCACCACCCCCAGCAGCAGCACGGCCGCGGCCAGCCGGACCCCTCCGCCCGGCCGGACGATACCCAGCGCGCTGGCTGCGAGCCAGGTGGCGGCGGTGCCCGCCGCCGCGGCCATGGCGATGACGGCGGCGACCAGGCAGCCCATCCGGCGCAGGAGCCTTGGACCCGGCGGGCCGGGCCGCCCTCCGGGCGGCCAGGGATGGTCCTCCGGCCACCAGGGCGGACGCTGCGGCGGCCTCCAGCCCGCCGGCGGCCCCCAGCCCGATGGGGGCCCCCAGCCCGACGGGGGCCTGCACGTCGCCCGCGGCGACGGCCCCGGTCGCGGGCTCACCGGTCGAGCTCGGCGAAGCGGTAGCCGACGCCGAAGACGGTGAGGAGGTAGCGGGGCGCCCGCGGGTCCGGCTCGATCTTCCGCCGGATGTTCTTCACATGGGCGTCGATCGCGCGCTCGTAGGAGTCGAAGGCCACGCCCCTGACGGCGTCGAGCAGCTGGGCGCGGGTGAAGACCCGGCCCGGCTGCCTGGCCATCGTGGCGACCAGCTGGAACTCCGTGCGGGTCAGCTCCACGGGCCGGCCGCCGATCCGGGCCTCCATGCGGGGGACGTCGAGCTCGACGTCGTCCCCGACCCGGATCACGGCGGCGGCCTGCCGGACGCCCTCCGCCCGCCGCAGCACCGCCCTGACGCGGGCGACCAGCTCCCTCGGGCTGAACGGCTTCGTCAGGTAGTCGTCGGCGCCCAGCTCCAGGCCGACCAGCTTGTCGGACTCCTCGCCCCGAGCGGTCAGCATGATGATCGGCACCTCGCCCTCGCGGCGCAGGGCGCGGGCGACGTCGAGCCCGTCCAGCCCGGGCAGGCCGAGGTCGAGGACCACCAGGTCCGGGCGGCCGGTGTGTGCGGCCCGCAGCGCGGTCGGGCCGTCGCCGGCGGTCAGCACGGTGAAGCCGGCGTGCTGCAGGTAGTCGCGGACGAGCTGCACGATCCTGGGCTCGTCGTCGACGACGAGGACCGTCGGCACGGCCTCCATGCTAGCGGCGCCTCCTGGAGGTGGCCGCGCGGCCGGGGGCGAGGCGCCGACCTCGCCCCACGGCCCGCCGGCTCACGCCTGCGGGCGGCCCGCCCCGGGCTCGTCGCCGCGCGGGCGCTGCGGCCAGTCGTGCAGCGGGTCCCCCGCGGGCGGCGGCTGCGCGCCGCCTGGGGGCGGCTGCTGCTGCGCGGCGCCCGGATACTGTCCGTACCATCCGCCGGGCCCCCAGCCGCCGGGCCCCCAGCCGCCGGGGCCCCAGCCGCGGCGCCAGCGCGTGGCGCGGAAGACGAACCACACAACCAGCAGGACGAAGAGCAGCGGCACAAGGCCGAAGCCCCAGAAGTGCGGTCCGTAGTAGCCGTAGTAGGGTCCCGGCCCCGCCGGCGCCACCGGCACCCTCGTGGCCAGGCCGGCCGCCCAGCCGGCCTGGTAGGACAGGAAGCCGACGATGGCTGCGACGATCGCCGTCGCGCCTCCCCAGATCAGTGCAACGCGTCTCATCGGTGAATCGCTCCTTCAGTGATGGCGTTTCGAACTGACCTCAGCGTCGCGCCGCCGTGTGAGCGAGGTGTGAACGACCCGCGAGCAGCCCGTGGAGGTTTCACCGGTCTGGCCACCGGGACTCAGCCCGCCCCCAGCGCGTCCGGCTCGCCGCCGGGAGCGTCAGCCGGACCCGGGCGCCTGGCCGGCCGATGTGAGGCGGCCGTCCGGGTCGTGGACGGCCCGTCCCGAGACGAGCGTCAGGTCCGGCGCCAGGGCCGGCAGGTCGTCGACCGGGCACTCCATGAGGTCGGCGCGGAAGGCGACGATGTCGGCGAGGGCCCCCGGGGTGAGCACGTCGGCCTGCGGGTCGGGGCTCAGCCCGACCTCGGCCTTCCGGGTCCGATCCACTCCGTCATCTTGCCTCCTGGCGCCGGGCATCGTGGCGGCGGTTACCGTAATGCCATGCTCAGGCTGGCGATCACCGGCGCCGCCGGGACCGTGGGCGGCATGCTGCGCGAGAGTCTGGCCGGTCTGGCGGACCAGACGCGGCTGGTCGACGTGCGATTCCTGGAGACGGGGCCGGGCGAGGAGTTCCTGCGGGCCGACGTGACCAACCTCGAGACGGCGCGCCGGGCGCTGGCCGGCTGCGACGCCTGCGTCCACCTGGCCGCGATCCCGGCGGAGGCGCCCTTCGAGGACATCCTGCGGGTCAACCTCCGCGGTACGTGGGCCGTGTTCGAGGCCGCGCGGCTGGAGGGCTGCCCCCGGATCGTCTTCGCGTCATCCAACCACGTGACCGGCTTCCATCCGGCCGGGGAGCGCATCGGTCCGGAGGCGCCGCTGCGACCGGACACCTACTACGGCGCCAGCAAGGCGTTCGGCGAGGCGCTCGGCCGCCTGTACCACGACAAGTTCGGACTCCGGGTGGCGTGCCTGCGGATCGGCACCGCGCTGCCGCGGCCCCAGGAGGTCCGCCATCTCTCGACCTGGCTGTCCCCGGCCGACCTGGGCCGCCTGGTGCGAGCCTGCCTGACGTCGCCCGAGCTTGGCTTCGCGATCGTCTACGGCGTCTCCCACAACACCCGGGGCTGGTGGGACCTGGAGGGCGGCCGGCGCCTCGGCTACGAGCCCCAGGACGACGCCGAGGCGTTCGCCGGAGACGTCGCGGACGTGCCCGTGGGCGAGTTCCAGGGCGGTCTCGCGTTCACCGCGCCGGGGACCACGCGGTAGATCAGGGCCCCCCTCGCGTCGCGGGGGAGGTGGCCGGCCAGGGCCGGTGGGTGGACGGCGTCCGCGTTCGCAGTGGGTCAGCTGCGCCCGAGGTCGCCCCGCGGCCCGGCAAGCCCGCGTATGTCCGAGTCGCGAAGGTCCGTGATGAACATGTGGCCAGGGGCATGCGTGAGCGCGAAGCCGGGCCGGACCGTCGAGATGACCGCCTGCGGCGTGACGCCGCAGGCCCAGAACACGGCCACCTCGTCGGGCAGCGGCTCGATCGGCAGGCCGAAGTCGGGCCGGGCCAGGTCGGCGATGCCGATCGCCGCCGGGTCGCCGACGTGCAGCGGCGCCCCGTGGGCCAGCGGGTACTCGGCGGTGACCGCCTCTGCCGCGGCCAGCTGCGACCGGGCGATCGGGCGCATGGACACGACCACCGGGCCGCGGAAGCGACCCACGGGCGTGCACTGGATCGAGGTGACGAACATCGGCACCTGGCCGCCGAGCGCCAGGTGCCTGAGGCGGACTCCAGCGTCCTGCAGGCGCGCCTCGGCCGTGAAGCTGCAGCCGAGCAGGAACGCGACCAGGTCGTCGCGCCAGAGGTCCTGGACGTCGGTCGGCTCGGCGACCGGCCTGCCGTCGCGGTATAGGCGGTAGCGGGGCAGATCGGTCCGCAGGTCCGCGTCCGGCGCTACCCGCCTGGGGACGGGATCGCCCGCCGCCGTGACGTCGAGCAGCGGCATCGGCCGGGGGTTGGCGAGGCAGAACTCGTGGAACTCGGCGGCGGCCTCGGCCGGCAGGACGGCCAGGTTGGCCTGCACGTGGCCGAGGCAGAGGCCGCTGGTCGGGCCGGTCCAGGCTCCGGCGCGGAAGCGGAGCCGCGCCTCGCCGGGGTGGGCACGGACGAGGTCGTCTACGGTGGCTCTCAGGGGCCTCCTCCCCTTCAGGTTGATCCGGCCTCGGGGACAGCTTGCGGCTCCCCAACGTGATCGCCAGGAAGCTGCTCGTCCATCGCCGACTCTAGCGCGAAGCTGGCCGGGGCGCCGGGGGACCGGCCCTGCTACCATGCCGTCGGCATGCCGTTCGAAGGCTGGAGGGGCGACTTCGTGGGGTTCTTCCATGGCCTCGAGCTGGACAACTCCAAGCGGTACTTCGAGGCGCGGCGCCAGCAGTACGAGCAGGAGGTGCGCAGCCCGATGGCCGACCTGGTGGCCGAGCTGGAGCCCACCCTCGGGCCCGGCAAGCTCTTCCGGATCAACCGCGACATCCGGTTCTCGGCCGACAAGTCGCCGTACAAGACCAACATCGCCGCGGTGATCGGCAGGCTCTACCTCCACCTGGACGCCCGCATGCTCTACATGGCCACGGGCGCGCACCATCCGGACACGCCCTGGCTCGCGCGCTACCGGGAGGCCGTGGCCGGGCCGGCCGGAGCGGAGCTGGCCCGCCGGGTCGAGCAGCTGCGGGCGGCTGGCCTCTCGGTCGGCGGCAACGAGATGAAGACCGGGCCGCGCGGCTACCCGCCCGACCACCCGCGCATCGAGCTGCTGCGCTGGCGCGAGGTCGGGACCGGCCGCCAGTTCCCCATCGAGCCCTGGATCGCCACCCCGGCCGTGAAGGACCGCGTGCTGGAGACGTGGGAGACCATGCGCCCGCTGGCCGACTGGCTCACCGACAACGTGTCAGAGCCCGCGCCAGGCTGAGCTCGAAGGTCCACCACTGGCGGGGCGGGCCCCCGCCAGGACCTTCAGAGCTTCGTGTGCAGGTCGCTGATGACCGCCCCGAGCGTGCCTGCGGAGCGGGGTGGGGGCGGCAGACGCCGGAGGACATCCCGAATGGTGGGCGAGGCGTGGCTCAGCGCCCACCGGACCTCGTCGGCGACCGCGGTCGGATCGCCGGGCGCGGCCAGCCCGGCGGCCTTCGCGGCGTAAGCTGCCGCGCCGCGCGCATGGGCCGCCATATGGGCCACGCCCGCCGCCTGACCTGCGGCCCGAGCCGCCGCCGCCGCCGCCGCGTCGCCGGTCTCTCGGGCCGCGGCGTGCGCCCGGGCCGAAAGGGCGCGGACCTGTCCGATTCGCATCTCGCCGCGGGCGAAGGCCCGGAGGCCGTCGATGGCGTCGCGTGGGCGCGTGTCACCGGGGATCTGCGCCTCGAACACCGGCAGCGTCCGCTCGGCACAGTCGGCTGCCCACACGGCCAGCACTCGGCGGTCGTCCTCGCTCAGCGTCATGGCGCCCGGCTGGCGGTCCACGCCGTCGTGGGTGGAATCCGGCTTAGGCGACCGCCCGCCCGAAGGAGCGGGCGGCGCCGGCGACCGCCAGCAGCGCCAGCGCGCCCATGATGACCAGGCCCCTGACCACGCTCGGGTCGCCGAGGTGGTCGTTGAAGATCGCCCGGGCCGCGTCCACGGCGTAGGCGAGCGGATTGACGTCCGCGATCGCACGCAGCCAGTCGGGCGCGAGGCTCAGGGGCAGGAGCACGCCGGACAGGAGCAGGATCGGCAGCGTGGCCGTGAAGATCAGGGGCGCGAACGCGTCCTCGCTGCGGAGCGCAAGACCGAGCGCGTAGGAGATGGACGCCATCATCAGGCCGATCAGGGCGATCAGCCCCAGCACGATCAGCAGCCCGCCCGGGTGGATGCTGAGCCCGAAGGGGAGCGCGACCAGGACCAGGATCGCCGACTGGATGACCAGCGTCATGATGTCGCGCAGCGCCCGCCCGAGCAGCAGCGCCAGCCGGCTCACGGGAGTGACGCGCAGGCGCTCGATGACGCCGAGCCGGAGCTCGGCGATGAGGCTGAAGCCGACGCCGGCGGCGCCGAAGAGCCCGAGCTGGATCAGGAGGCCGGGGACGAAGACGTTGTAGGCGCCGCCCGGAGGGAACCCAGGCATCCGCGCTATCGACTTGAGGAGAGGAGCGAACAGGACCAGGTAGAGCACCGGCTGGATCACGCCGATCGCCACCCAGGCCGGGTTCCGCAGGAACAGCCCCAGGTACCGCCGGTACACGAGCCAGGTGTCACGAAGGACCTTCGTCATGCTGCGGTCTCCCTGAGCGAGCGGCCCGTCTGGCGGAGGAACACGTCGTCAAGGCTCGGCCGGTGCAGCTCCAGGGTCTGGAGCTGGAGGCCGGCGCCGTCCAGCAGCCGGAGGATGGCCGGCATCGCAACCTCGCCGCGCTCCACATAGAGCCGCAGCCGGCCGTCCTCGGAGCCGGCCTCGCGGACGAACGGCTGCGTACGGAGCAGGTCGAGCGCCGCGTCCACTCGCCCGGCGAGGCCGACGGTCACGACGTCGCCCGCGATCTGGCGCTTGAGCTCATCGGGGGTGCCCTCGACCACGATGCGGCCACGGTCGATGATGGCCAGCCGGTCGCAGAGGGCGTCCGCCTCTTCCAGGTAGTGCGTCGTGAGGAAGATCGTCGTCCCCTCGCCCCGCAGCCGGCGCACCTCGTCCCACATGCGGGCGCGGCTCTGGGGATCGAGCCCGGTCGTGGGCTCGTCCAGGAGCAGGACCTCCGGCCGGTGCATCAGGCCCAGGCCGATGTCCAGGCGCCGCTTCTGGCCGCCCGAGTACGTGCTGGTGACACGGTCGGCGCAGTCGTTCAGCTCCAGCGCCTCGATCAGGTGCGCCGCACGCTGCCGGGCGCCCGCCGCGCTCATGCCGTAGAGCCGGCCCTGGAGGACGAGCTCCTCGCGGCCGCTGACCTGGGGGTCGGTCCCGCCCAGCTGTCCGACGTAGCCGATCCGGCGCCGCACCCCGGCCGGGTCGCGGCGCAGGTCGAGGCCGGCGATGGTCGCCTCGCCGCCGGTGGGCGGCAGCAGCGTGGCGAGCATCCGCAGCGTCGTGGTCTTGCCGGCCCCGTTGGGGCCGAGGAACCCGAACACATGGTTCGCCTCGACGTGCAGGTCCACGCCGGCCACGGCCTCGACCGTGCCCCTGCGGGAGCGGAAGGTGCGGCGCAGGCCGCGCGTGTCGATCACGTCTCGATCTCCTCCGAGTGGTGATGGGCGTCGAACATCTTCGTCAGGGCCGCGCCGTCCCAGCGTAAGGAGCCGGCCCGGACCTCTTCGGCGAGGGAGCGCACCCAGGCCAGCTCGGCCTCGAGCATCGCGAGCGCCAGCTCGTGCTCGAGCAGCACCAGCCGCGGCAGGTGCAGCTGGTCCTGGAGGGCGACCACGGACGCGCGGAGGCCGGCGATCCTGCCCTCCAGCGCGACCGTCCGGGCCCGCAGCGCCCGGACCGCCTGGTCAGCGGGCAGGTGGGGCAGGAAGCTGACCGCGGCGCTGAACACTGGCTGCTCGGCGACGGGGTTGGCTACGAGGTCGTCCAGCCAGGACACGAGCTCCTCGACCCCGGCCTCGGTCAGGCGGTAGACGGTGCGCTCCGGCCGCCTGCCCTCCCGGCTGGTCTCCAGGGGCTCGATCAGACCGGCGCGCTCCAGCCGGCCGACCGCGTGGTACAGCGCCCGGGTCGTCCCCATGGCGAAGTCCTTGCGACGCTCGCGGATGACTCGCTGGATCTCGTACGGGTGGAGGGGTCGCTCCCGGAGCAGGGCCAGGACGGTCAGTGCGACCAGGTCTCGAGTTTCACGGCCGGCGATGCGCATGGCAGTATTGCAGCATGCAATATAGCATGTCGCCCCATGCGGCCGCGCGCCGTCCCGATGCCGTGGTCAGGCCATGCACACGAAAGACGCCGCCGGCCCGCGGGCCGGCGGCGCAGAGAGGGATCTGATCGATGGAGGGTGGAGGAGACGGTGTCGGGGCCTCCTTGGCCAGGCCCCGACGACCGTCGGATGTGTGGTGGCTTTCCGGCTGGGTCAGACCCGGCTCGGCGCCGGAGCGTGCCCCGGGGCAGGCGCCGTCGCCTGCGGCTCCGCGGGCGGGACGGGCATCAGCTCGTACGCCGCGTCGCCGTGCACCGCCTCGTCGCCCACTTCCAGCTGCTTGTCGGTGAGGCGCAGCGGGATGACGAGCGAGATCAGCTTGAGCAGGACGAAGGTCAGGACGCCATCCCAGACGAGGATGAAGACCAGTGCGATGATCTGGGCGACGAACTGCTTCGGGTTGCCGAAGAACAGGCCGGCCGCGGAAACGGCCGCCGTCTTACCGGTGCCCGGATAGAGGATCACGTTGGGGTCCGCCAGCAGGCCGACCATCAGCCCGCCGACCGCGCCGGCGACCAGGTGCGTGTGCATGACGCCGAGCGTGTCGTCGATGCGGTTGAACGGCGGCACCTTGACCAGGTAGTTGAAGGTGAGGAAGGGGATCACGCCGGCAGCGACGCCGATCGCGAACGCCCCGTAGCCGTCGACGTACCCGGCAGCGGGGGTGATGCCCACCAGGCCAGCGATCAGGCCGTTGACCATGCCGCCGACGGTCACCCTGCCGACGACGAAGATGTCCAGGAACATCCACGCGATCATCGCGGTGGCCGCGGCCAGGTTGGTGTTGAGCACAGCGCCGGATGCGTCGGCGCCGGCGAAGTACGGGTCACCGCCGTTGAAGCCGTTCCAGCCCAGCCACAGCAGGCCGGCGCCGGTGATCACGGCGATGAGGTTGCTCGGGCGATTGTTCGTTCGGTCCGTGAGCAGGCGTGGTCCGATGACCGCGGCCGCCACCAGGCCTGAGACGCCAGCCGCGACGTGGATCACGTAGCCGCCCGAGAAGTCGAGTGCGCCGCCGCCGCCGATGCCGGTCAGCCACGAGGGGAAGGCGCCGAGCCAGCCGCCGCCCCAGATGCTGAACGCGTTGATGGCGTAGACGAACGTGATCCAGAGCGGCACGAAGAGCATCCAGGCCTTGAAGCTCGTCCGGCCCAGGATCGATCCTGCGAGCAGGATGACGGTGATCGCGGCGAACACGAACTGGAAGTAGGCGAGCGAGGAGAGCGGGAACCTGATGTCGGGGATGGCGCCCTTCAGGAGCGGGATCACGGCCTGTCCCTGCAGGGAGTCCGGCGACAGGATCGTGCCGGGCACGCCGACGATGTGGAGCGCGTTCGTCAGCGGCGCACCGAAGGACATCTTGAATGCCCAGAACGTCCACACGATCAGCGTGGCGCCGAACGCGTACAGGACCATCAGCGCCGAGTTGAGCGCCCACTTGCGCTTCATGAGCCCCGAGTACAGGATGGCAAGCCCGGGAACGCTCATCAGCCCGACCAGCGTCGCTGCGACCATCTGCCAGGCGTTGTGGCCGGGGTCCAGCCACGACGGGGCCGGGACGATATCCAGGAACAGAGCTGGGTTCAAGGGCTACCTCCTCGATTCGGGGACGCGCACAGGTTCCTCAGCCAGACTCCACCGCCGTGCTGCTGGTTCGGGCACGTCCGCTCACACCTCGGTATCCGGCTTTGCCGCTCCCCATTACAGCCAGGCTAGACGCTGCGCCGGCGCCGTCCTACGGTCCGTTGGCCTGAACGCGAGTCGTCCTGCATCGTTCGGTTGACACAAGATCGTCCGGCTTACACTTCGCTTCATGTGGCCGACGCCGGTGCCTTCCACCGGCCCGAGCGGATGGTCCGCGCTCGATCGCCGCGGCCGGATCCTGGCCCTGCTGTGCATCGGGGTGCTCGGGCTGGCCGTCGTCGCGACCTCCTGGCTCTCGCTGCGCGGCGGGCAGCCCTCGACGCCCATCTACGGGGGCGGCAGCCCTGCGGGGGCCAGCCTGTGGACCTGGGACGGCTCGACGTACACGAGGTTGCCCATCGCCGGCGCCGGTCCGTCCAGCAACAGCGCGGACATGGCGTTCGACCGGGCCCGCGGCGTGCTCGTGCTCTGGGACCACGGCTGCGCCCGGCTGGTGATGGGCTTCACCGGCGGCTGCGCCGAGCCGGTGAACGAGACGTGGACGTGGGGCGGTCGTGGGTGGACGGCGCGTTCGACGACGTCGGCGCCGGTCGAGATCGGGCGGGGCGCCATGATGTACGACAGCCGGCTGGGCGAGGTCGTGTACGTCAACAGTGTCGGCGGGGCCTGGTCCTGGAGCGGAAGCGGCTGGTCGGCACTGACCATGAGCGGCGCTCCCTACGTGGCGCGACCGGACTCCGCCGCAGCGGCCGCGACGTTCGCCGCCGGCTACGACGAGGGTCGCGGCGTGCTGGTGTACGTGCTCTCCGGCAGCACCTGGACGTGGGATGGCAGCAGCTGGACCCGGCTGCCCGGGGGGATCGACGTCAGCGAGGCCCGGTCCGACGCCCACCTCGTCTACGACCGGGCGCACCGACAGCTCGTCTATGTGGGCAGCCACTCCACCTGGACGTGGGACGGCACGAGCTGGCAGCGGCATGACCAGCCGGCGATCGCCTCGGGAACCGCCGAGTACGACCCGGCTCGGAACGCCGTGCTGCTCGTGCAGCAGGACGCCTCCGCCTGCGACCGGACGGCGTGCCGGATGACCACCTGGTCCTGGGACGCGCGGGCGTGGACGCGGCTTTCCACCGTCCACGCACCCGAGCTGCCGCTCACCCGCTCGGGGGCCTTCGCACCGCCGATGGCCTTCGACGAGTCGCGCGCGGTGATGGTGCTCTTCGCCAGCGCCAGCTGAGCCAGCTCCCACTGGCACGAACTGCCGCACCACAGGGGTGCGGCCGGAAACCTGGCCGAGAGATTTGGGTTCCAGGTGCCCCAGATCCGGTGGCGCTGACGAGGAGCGGAAGGAGCGCCCTCCAGGGCGTGACTGAGCACCGCAGGAGTCAACGCCGGACCCGGGGTCCCCGCGAAATCGCGGTGGTGGGGTGCGGATTTCGTGGGGTGGGGAGATGGGGTGCACGGGGCCCAAAGATCCGGTTGGGTTTTCGGCCGCAGCCCTAGACTGTGCCGACGATTTACAACGTGCGGTGCACACAATTTTCAGCGCGAAGAATTCGTGCTAGGTTGCCGTCATGACATACGCGATCAAGGTCCCGCTCGAGCTGGACCGACGGCCGGCCAAATCCGACCCCGACGTCCGATCCCTTCCCCGGCTCCCCGGATTTGTCAGGCTCGAGCAGGTCGCCCTCGACCAGCAGCGCTACGAGCTGGTGTTCGAGGTCGAGGGCGGGTCGCGCCGCGACGCGATCGACGCCGCGGAGGAGATGCTCGTCGAGTACGAGAACGCGCTCGGCGCCTACCACCCGAGACTGCTGGCGGCAGTAGCTCCCGAAGCGATCTGAACGTCTGCGCCCGGATGCCTTCGGTGTCCGGGCGCCTCTCCCCGCCCTGCTCGCGTCAGCCGAGGTGACGGAAGGGTTCGGGCACGTAGCCGGCCAGCGCCCGCTTCCAGTCCTCGCTCAGCACGGATCGGACCGTGGCATCGTCGCCGACCAGCCAGGCCAGGTGCCGCAGCCCGTGCTCCAGCACCTGCTGGTAGGTGATGGCCGCCGCCGCCCGGACGGCCTCCGAGCGCGCCAGCTCGGCGCGGCCGACCGGGATGGCCGGGAGCTCCGGCGCCTGGTCGTCCCGATTGACCACGACGAAGCTCAGGATCACCGATCCCCGTGCGCGACGCCACGACGTGGAGTGCACGAGCAGCGGCTCGCCCATCAGGTCCCGGGACAGGCGCCCGACGACCTCTACCGGGTCCTCGCCGGCACCGACCTCGAGGTACCAGGGGTCGGGGCCGCAGGGCCCGGCCAGCGCCGGTGCCGAGCCGTCGAGACGGAGGACGAAGACCTCCGCCTGGACTGGCCCCTCGGTGTCGAGCGACGGCGGGGGGTCGCCGGTCTGGTTCAGGACGGCCGGGCCATCGCGAGCACCTGCTCGCGCGTCACCTGCATGTTGTGGACCTCCTGGCCGTGCTTCTGGACCGCCGGGATCAGCTCGTCCTCGGGCCCGCGCGCTTCGAAGCCACAGTCGCACCTGACCACCAGATCGACCGCGCCGGTATCTTCACCCATGATCTCGGACCTCCTCAAGCCGGGCAGGCTACCACTGCCCTCCCGGTCACCGTAGCGGGCCGGCTTTGGCGAAACTTTGACGTCGTGCTCCGCATCTACCTGACGGGCGAACCCTGTCTGCTCAACGCCGGCGTGCTGATCCGGGCCGACCGCCTGCCGCGCCGCCAGGGCCGGCTGGCCTTCGCCTACCTGATGACCGAGCGGACGCGACCCGTATCTCGGGACGAGCTGGCGGACGTGCTGTGGCCGGACGGCCCGCCGCCTGCCCAGGGAGTTGCGCTGAGCGCCGTGGTGAGCAAGCTGCGCGCCCTGCTGATGGAGGCAGCGGTCGACCGCCATGCGATCGGCGCCGTCGACGGCTGCTACCGCATCGAGCTTCCGGCCAGGACGTGGATCGACACCGAGGCGGCCCATCGGGCCGTGCACGAGGCGGAGGGGGCGCTGCGGTCGGGTTCGCACGCGGCGGCCTACGCACCGGCCGCCGTCGCGGCGGCCATCCTGCGCCGGCCCTTCCTGCCCGGAGGCGAGGGCCGCTGGGCGGAACGCCGCCGTGACGCGCTCCGCCAGCTGCTGGTCCGCGCTCTCGACGTGCTCGCCGAGGTGCACGCCGAGAACCGGGAGCCGGCCCTCGCTCTCCGGGTAGCCGAGCAGGCGATCGCGCTGGAGCCCTACCGGGAGAGTGGCTACCGTCGCCTGATCCGGCTGCACCACCGCGCGGGCGACCGGGCCGAGGCGCTGCGTGTGTACGAGCGGTGCCGCCGCCTCCTGGCCGAGGAGCTGGGCACAGGCCCGTCGCCGGAGACCGAGGCGGTCCTGGCCGAGGCCGGCGGGGAGCGACACGCCCGGGCCCGGTGACGTGGCCTCGGCGCGGCGCTCCCGGCGCCATGACGGCAGCCCGGTTTCGGCCGGCTGGCGCGCGGGAAGGCACCTGGTCCTCTTCGAGCTTGGACGGGAGCGCGATGGCGTCACGGGCGCCCTCGGCGCTCCGGCGCTGCGGAGCTGGGTCGAGTCCAGGCTGAGCCGCTGAGAAGATGCGGGGGCTTCGGGCCCGGGCCCCCCCTCCGGCCCCTGGCGGGGCCACCTCCCCCGCGAGGGGGGAGGGGCTGACCCCTCACGTCCTCCCCCGCGAGGAGGGAGGGGCCGATCGTCAGGTCGTCAGCTCTCGCTCCAGGGGGGTTCGGAACCGGGGCGTCACCCGCACCGTGCCGAACCACCTGCCGAGTCGCTCGGCCTCGGCCTCCACAGCGGCGGAGGCCTCAGCGCCGACGTCCTCGAGCAGCCGGAAGACGATCTCGCCGTCCGGCCGCTGCGCCCAGCCGCCCACGATCCGGCCGTCGCACCAGACCGTGGGCCCCGGGTTGCCGGAGCGGTCGAACAGGGCGGGGCCGTGGTCGCCGAGGAACCACCCTCGGCGGGTCCAGCCCATCACGGTGGGATCCAGCGCCGGGAGGAGCGCCACCCACGGCTCGACCCCGTCGACGGGCTCCGCGTCCTCCGGCAGCAGCAGCCCCGTCTCTCCATCGAGCGCGACCTCGACCGGGCCGACCTCGGCGAGGGCGCGGGCCACCTCGGTCGCGGTGCATCCCGTCCACCACCGGAGGTCCGCCACCGTGCCGGGGCCGAAGGCGCGCAGCCACGCGCGGACGAGCTCGACCCTGGCCCCATCGGGCGGGAGGTCCGGCATCCCGTCCGGCAGCCAGCCCTCCATCAGCGACCACCGGTACTGGCTGCTGGTCCACGAGCCGCGCGGACGCCCGCGGACGATCCGTCCCTCGGCGGAGAGCAGCATCAGGACCCGCCAGGTCAGGTTCTGCCATCCCTCGTAGCTCGTGCCGGCGGCCAGCAGGACCTGCTGCCGCAGCCGGGGCTCGGCGGCGGCCAGCTCGGCGGCGGTGGCGAGGCCGCGAGCGGCGAGCGCCCGGATGGTGGAGCCCTCGACCTCCGCCAGCCACGTCTCCACGTCGGTCCCGAGCTCCGCACCGCGCAGCAGGTCGACCTGCCGGCGCCGCTCACGCGCGGCGATCGCGCGGGTGCACGCCGCCTGCACGACCGGCGCCAGCTCCACCGGGACCACGAACATGGTCCGCCGCATGCCGAGCATCCGCAGCAGCACGCGGTCGTCGTAGAGCGCGCGCTCGACCAGGTCGATCCGCGGCTCCTGCAGCCTGGCGGCCGCAGCCAGGTACACCGTCGCCGGGTCGGTGGCGTGCAGGGCCACCAGGTCTCTCGCCACCTCGACCGGGCCCGCCGCCCGGCAGACGGCGGCCAGGTGGTGGCGCCGGGCCAGCCGTGCCCGCCGCTCTGTCAGCCCGACCTGCCTCGTCACCGCCGGCATCCACCTCCCCTCACACGGTGAGGATGGCGGAACGGGACCGGCCGTGGTCGACGACGCGTACAGGTCCCCCTGCCGGCAGGAGGCGCGACCGCGCCCGATGGGCTCGTAACGTGCGTCCGGTGGCGTACGCGACCGGCTGGGCGGCGGCGGCCGCGCTCGGGGCGGCGATCCTCGTGCCGGTGTCAGGCCGCGTCGTCGGCCGGCGCCGTCCGCTCCGACTGGCGTTTGTGCGCTGGCACGCCTGGCTGGGCGGCGGAGCCGCGCTCGTCGGCACCGGCCACTCGATCGCGTCGATCACCAGCGCTCGCCTGGCGCCGGGGCCCGAGGCCGGCCTCTGGGTGGCCAGCGGGGCAGCCGCCCTGCTCGTGATCGAGGCGCTGGTCGGCGTGACCCTCCGCGATCCAGCCCTGGTGGACCGCCAGGCCCGGCGCTATCACGTGGCCATCGTGTACGCGCTCGTCCTCCTGGTCGCGGTGCACGTGGCCCTCAACGGCGCCGCGCCCTGAGCCGCTGACTGCTGTTCAGATGCCGTAGGCGGTGAGGTGGTCGGTCTCGTCCGCGCAGTACACGCGGCCGCCGATCACGAGCGGCGACTCCCAGTGGATCCGATCGATCGAGCCGCCCGCCGAGGGCGCCGCGCTGTGCCACAGCTCGCGTCCCGTGCGAGCGTCGAGGGCGAGGAGATCGCCACTGCTGGCCGCGAAGAGGACGCCCCCGGCGACCACGGACGTCGTCGTCTCGACGCCCCGGTACCAGGCGGTCTGGAGCTTGGTTACCCCCTCCGGCGAGGTCACGACCCGGTACGCGTCCATGTGGCACAGCGTGGAGACGAAGAGCCAGACGCCGCCCGCCGGGTCCTGCCAGGCGACCGGCTGGGCCAGGGTGGGGCAGAGGTCGGGCAGCTGGACCGTCTGCAGCTCGCCCCCCACGTGGGCCGGCCCGCCCTTCCCGCTGAGGTCCTGGCGGTCGATCAGTCGCAGCAGGCCCTCCTTGCCGGCCTGGACCGCCAGGTAGGGGGTGCGGCTCTGCGGCAGCGTGGGCAGCAGCGTCGGCGCCGTGCTGCCCAGGTCGCGGTTCTGGAACGCCTCTGTCAGGTAGTTTGACGGCGTGTACGAGTCGACGACGCGGGTGCCGTCGGGCGTCATCTCGATGACCGAGTCCCCCCACTCATGGCCGTGCAGCGGGATGGTGAAGAAGCCGTCGCTGACCGTGAAGAAGATGTTGTGCGTGACGGGATCGGGCGTGACGCCCGGCCGGGCCCAGATGCCGCCCCCGTTGAACCTGCACTCGTTCAGCGCCATCAGGTGGGCGTGGTCGTTGCACAGGCTGTTGAAGACGTGCGAGACCCCGGTCTTGAGGTCGATGGTCACCACGTGGCCCTGGTAGGGAGGAGCGTCGCCCGAGAAGCTGGCGGTGGTCACGTACAGGTAGCCGCGGTACAGGTTCAGCGGAGAGGAGATCTTCTCGCTGAGCGGCATCTTCGTGACCAGCACCGGCCAGCCGTTGCCGAGCACCTCCTGTCCCGCAGTCGCCGTGAACCGGTGCACCCTGCCGTCGAGCCCGTAGCTGTACACGAGGCCGGTCGCCAGGTCGACGGCCGGGGATGACTTCGTGTACTTGGGATTGCTGCTCCTGGGCGTGACGTCCCAGAACTCGCCGCCGGTCGCGGCGTCGAGCGCGACCAGCGTGCCCTTGTCGGTCGTCAGAAAGAGGACGTCGTGGACCCTGCCGTCCGGCATCAGCAGCCCCGGGGCCAGGACGGGCCGCTCGTCGGCCAGGTCGAGGAGCTTGACGCTCCACAGGCGGTGCAGACGGTGCACGGAGGAGGTGGTGATGGCCTTCCCCACTGCGTCGACCCCCTGGTGCGCCGGGTCCCCTGCGAATGTGACCCAGCCCCGATAGGCGGCCGCCGCGCCGGCGGCGTGACCGTTCTGCGCCTCAGCGGTTCCGCCACAGGCAGCCACGAGGAGCACCATAGCGAGCAGGCCCGCAGCGCGCCATCCGCCGCCATGCCGGCGGTGTCCACCATCGCCCTGGAACATCCTCGTCAGCCTCCTGTGAACCCGGGAGCATCGCTCACAGTCGGGACGTCACACGCCTCTGTCACGCCGGCCCAGGCGGCGCCGGCCCGATGTCAGGCAGGCGTCGACAGCCAGGGGCAGGTGTCCCGATGAGCCGCTACCGGTCGACATAGCCGCCGGACAGTCTCAGGCGTCGGGATCGCGTCTCGGGGATGGCGTCGCGACGACCTCTCTGGATCTGCTAAGACATTAGAGGGCCGGTCACGCCGTCATCTGCTGCTGTTTATCCGGAAGGGTCGAGTAGCCATTGCGATAGCCAGAGCGCCGGTCACCCCGCCCCCTGCGTCAATCGGCAGGCGCCGCCAGACCGGCCAGCCGGGCGACGCGCTCCATCGAGCGGCGGACGGACGCGGTGTCGAGGTCGCCGTACCGAAAGTTCAGGGAGAGGTCGGTGACGCCGATCGCCTCCAGCCAGGCGAGCTGGCTCTCGAGGTGCTGGTCGTCGCCGACCAGCGAGCCGGAGGTGATCTGCTCGGTCGGCACGTCCGAGGCCGGCTCGGTCCCGGACATGTCCACCAGCCCGGCCCGAACCCGCTGCGTCCCCGCCATCAGGCGGTTCGTGATGCGGTACATGAGCCGCCCCGCCTGCGCGCCGCGCTCGACCTCGGCCGCGTCCTCCCCATGGTGGGCGAGCAGCTGGGCGCCGAACCGGACGGAGCGCGGGTCGGAGCCGCGACGCACGCACGCCTCCTCGAACGCCCGCCGGGACTCGTGCATGAACGCCCGGCCGCGAACGCCGACGGCGATGAAGGGGAACAGGCCGCGGTCCAGGGCGATGGCGAAGGACCGCGGGGACCCGCACGCGTACCAGGCCGGCGGGCGCGGCCGCTGGACGACCTCCGGTGTGACCGTGATGGGCGGGAAGGGCCAGCGCCCGTCCCGGTTCTCGACGTCGGCGCCGTCCCACAGCTTCTCCAGCACGTCCAGGCCGTCCGCCATGGCCGCCGGTGAGTCCGCCAGGTCCAGGCCCAGGGGCGCGAACTCGTACGGTGCGTAGCCCCGGCCGAAGCCGACCTCGAGTCGGCCGCGGGTCAGCTGGTCGGCCTGGGCGATGTCCTCGGCCAGCCGCACCGGGTTGTGGAGCGGGAGGACGATCACCGCCGTCCCGATGCGTACGCGGCTGGTGCGCTGGCCGATGGCGGCAGCAAGCATCAGCGGGTTCGGGATGGCGCAGTAGTTGGTGAAGTGGTGCTCGGCCAGGAGCACGCCGTGGTACCCGAGGCGCTCGGCGAGCTCGGCGTCCTCCATGAGGTTGCCGTAGATCTCCTCGAAGCTCGTGCCGGCCCCCGTGCGCTGCCCGATCAGAAACGTCCAGATCCTCATCGATCCGTCCAGTGTGCGCCGCGGCGCGCATCGGCGGCGGTCTGACGAACGCGAGGCGCGCGCCCGGGATCCGGGCCTCACCCTGAATCGAGGACTGAGCCGTGAGCGCAAGGGACTGGCTGGAGGCCGGGTGGCACGCTGGGCTGCTGGTCCTGGCGCTGCCGGCCATGCTCCGCCTCCTGCTCGGTCACCGCTGGCTCAGGCTGGCCCTGGCCGCCATGGTCCTGCTCGGGCTCGCCTACCACGTGGCGGTGGTGGAGAGCTGCCACGCCTACCTCGCCGGCCGGGGCGGCTGGCTCTGCACGTGGGGCTGACCTCCGGCGCGGGCCGGCCCGGCCCGAGTCCCCGCTCGGCGGGCCTTCCCGTCCGGGGCTCGCGTGTCCCCAACCAGCTCGCCGTCGCGGAGGGTGAGCGTACGCGTGGCCGCCGCCAGCAGGTCGGGCTGGTGCGACGAGACGATCACCGCGGCGCCGGCGGCGGCGTGCTCCGCGATCACGGCGGCCACCCGCTCGGCGCTCGCCGCGTCGAGCGGGCCGAAGGGCTCGTCCAGGAGCAGCAGAGAGAACGGCCGGGCCACGCCAAGGGCGAGGGCCAGCCGCTGGCGCAGGCCGCGGCTCAGCTGGCCGGGCAGCTGGTCGACCCTGGCGCCCAGGTCGAGCCGGGCCACGGCCGCGGCCGCGCGGTCCCGCCAGCCGCTCGGGTCGTGCAGCCGTGCCACGTACTCCACGAGCTCGCCGACGCCCAGGTCCTCGTACAGCACGGGCGTGTCCGGGACGAACGAGACCACGCGCCTGGCCGGGAGCGAGCCGGGCCGCTCGCCGCAGACCGTCAGCTCGCCGGAGGAGCGGTCCAGCAGTCCCGCCGCCAGCCCCAGCAGCGTCGACTTCCCGGCGCCGTTGTGCCCGACCAGCGCGACGACCTCTCCCGGCTCGATCGCCAGGTCGAGCGGACCGAGCGCGCGGGCACCCGCGTACTCCTTGACCAGCTGCGACGCCGCGAGCGCCGCGGTCATCCCTCCACCGTGAAGATGGACATCGCCCGCATGGCCAGCGGCGCCAGCGGCGCGGCCAGCGCCACGACCAGGCCGCCGACCAGGGCCGGGACCAGGGGATCGTGGCCCGCGGCGGCGGCGTCGCGCGCGACGAGCACGGGGACCAGGCCGAGGATGGCGAGGGTCGGCGGGCCGGCGACGTGGAGGACCGCGGTGAATGCACTGATGCCGAGCTGATCCTGCGGCATGGCGTGCCAGGCCACGTCCGGACGTCCTCGCACCGCGGCGGCGCAGACCGCCGCGACCGCCGCGGGCGGCAGCAGCACCGCGCCGACGCCGAGGAGAGCGGCGGGCGGTCGCAGCGCAGCGAGCAGGGCGAGGGGGACCAGGGCCACCAGGATGGCCGCGACGACTGCCGCCGGCAGGTGGCCGAGCAGCAGCGAGCCGCGCCCACGGGGCAGCGAGGCCGTGAGATCCGGCCGGTCGGTCTCTTCGGACCAGGGCTCCAGGACCTCCAGGCCGACCGCGTAGGTCAGCGCCCCGGCCAGGACGAGGAAGTAGCTCGCGCCGGCCCAGGCCAGGGCCAGGGCGGCGCCCGCGGCGACCGCCATGGC